>NZ_VIVR01000001.1:1513781-1816538 GCF_007828955.1 Kitasatospora atroaurantiaca
GCGATGGGCCTGGTGGCCAACTCGTACTTCGGGTTCTACACCACCTGGAGCGACCTGCTCGGCACCGACGGCGCGCCCGGCACGGTGGTCGACCACCAGCCGGGCAAGGCGATCTCGCTGACCGGCGAGCAGAAGATGTACTCCGCCCAGGGCTCGGCCAAGGACCGCTCGGGCGTGATCCAGAACGTCACCATCAAGGGCGCTGCCTCCGGGCTCAGCAGCCCCGCGTACGTCTACCTGCCGCCGCAGTACTTCCAGCCGGGCTTCGCGCAGCAGCAGTTCCCGATGGCACTGGTGCTGGCCGGCTACCCCGGCTCGGCCGAGAAGCTGCTCTCGCTGATGGCGTACCCGGCGTCCACGCTCCAGGCGATCGAGGCGGGGAAGCTGCCGCCGACCGTGCTGGTGATGATGCGTACGACGGCCTCGGGCGGCAACCGGGACACCGAGTGCATGGACATCCCGAACGGCCCCCAGGTGGAGACCTTCTTCACCCAGGACCTGCCCAGGGCGATGTCCGGCACGTACCGGATCACCGACCGCCCTGAGGCCCGGGCCGTGATCGGGAACTCCACCGGCGGGTACTGCGCGCTGAAGTTCGCCCTGCGCAGGCCCGACGCGTACCCGGCGGCCGTGTCCCTCTCCGGCTACTACACCGCGCCGATCGACCCGACCACCGGTGACCTCTTCGACGGCCGGGCCGAGCTCAAGCGCGAGAACGACCTGCTCTGGCGGCTGAAGAACAAGCCGCCGGTACCGGTCTCGCTGCTGCTCGCGACCAGCTTCAACGAGCAGAACTACGCCGACACGCAGAAGATGGTGGCCGCGTTCAAGGCTCCGACCCGGATGTCGACGATCACGCTGGACAGCGGCGGCCACAACTTCCACACCTGGACCAGGGAGATCCCGCCCGCCCTGGAGTGGCTCGGCAGGCAGCTGACCCCTCCTCAGCCGGTGCACCCCGCCTGACCTGGCCGGACGCGGTCCGTCGGAGATCAAACCAGGCTCATAGCTGGGCTTCATGAGAATCTCAGCGAGGTCCCCGAGCGTATCTCCCATGACCCCGACCAGTCCCGTTCCTCCGACCAGTGTTTCGTGGCCCGAGGCCGCGAACTATCCGCCGCCGGAGCCCCCGGCACAGGCCACGGTCGAGCCCCCCGTCACCGATCCATGGGGCGCGCCCGCCGAGCTCCCGGAGCCCGGGCCCAAGGGACCGGCCTCCTGGGCCGGCCGGCTCCGTACCCTCCCCACCCGCGCCTGGCGCGGCCGCCCCGACGACCCGCGCTGGGTCCGCCCCGCGCTGCTCGGGCTGCTGGCCGCCACCGCGGCGCTCTACTTCTGGAACCTGACCGCCTCCGGCTGGGCCAACTCCTTCTACTCCGCCGCCGTGCAGGCCGGCACCCAGAGCTGGAAGGCCTTCTTCTACGGCTCCTCGGACGCGGCCAACTTCATCACGGTCGACAAGCCGCCGATGTCCCTGTGGCCGATGGAGATCTTCGGCCGGATCTTCGGGCTCAGCTCATGGAGCGTGCTCGCCCCGCAGGTCCTGATGGGGGTGGCGACGGTCGGCACGATCTACGCGACGGTGCGCCGCCGCTTCTCGGCGGTCGGCGGCCTCGTCGCGGGCGCCGCGATGGCGCTCACCCCGGTGGCCGCGCTGATGTTCCGCTTCAACAACCCCGACGCGCTGCTGGTGCTGCTGCTGACCCTTGCCGCGTACGGGCTGGTGCGGGCCACCGAGACCGCGAGCACCCGCTGGCTGCTGTTCGTCGGCGTGATGTTCGGCTTCGGCTTTCTCACCAAGACCCTGCAGGCCTTCCTGATCCTCCCGGCCTTCGCGCTGATCTACCTGGTGGTGGCGCCGACCGGCCTGTGGCGGCGGGTGCGCCAGTTGCTGCTCGCCGGACTGGCGCTGGTCGCCTCGGCCGGCTGGTGGGTCGCGATCGTCGAGCTGGTACCGGCCTCCTCCCGGCCGTACATCGGCGGCTCGCAGGACAACGACTTCCTCTCAGTCACCTTCGGCTACAACGGCTTCGGCCGGCTGACCGGCGACGAGACCGGCAGCGTCGGTGGCGGCGGTGGCGGGCAGGGCGGCGGCCGCTGGGGCACCACCGGTATCACCCGGCTCTTCGACGGCGACATCGGCGGCCAGATCGCCTGGCTGCTGCCCGCCGCGCTGATCCTGCTGGTGATCGGCCTCTGGGCGACCCGCAGGTACGCCCGCACCGACAGTGCCCGGACGGCCTTCCTGGTGTGGGGCAGCTGGCTGCTGTGCACCGGGCTGACCTTCAGTTACATGTCCGGCATCTTCCACCAGTACTACACGGTGGCGCTGGCCCCGGCCGTGGCCGCACTGGTCGGCATGGGCGCCGACGGGCTGTGGCGGGCGGGCAAGCGCCTGCCGTACGCGGCGATGCTCGCCGGTGTCGTCGCCGTCACGGCGGTGTGGGGGTACGTGCTGCTCGGGCGCAGCGCCACCTTCCTGCCGTGGCTGCGCTGGGCGGTGCTCCTCGGCGGGCTCGCGGCGGCGGGTGCGCTGCTGCTGGCGGGCCGGCTGGCCGGCCGACTCGCGGCCGTGGCCGGGCTGGTGGCGCTGGCCGCCACGCTCGGTGGGCCGACGGCGTACGCGCTGGACACCGTCTCGACCGCGCACACCGGCTCGATCGTGACGGCCGGGCCGCGGGTGCAGGGCTCCAACGGCTTCGGCGGTATGGGTGGCGGCCGTGGCGGGTTCCCCGGCGGTGACGGTGGCGGCATGGGCGGCTTCCCGGGCGGCACCCGCCAGGGCGGCCAGACGGGCGGTCAGACGGGCGGTCAGATGGGAGGCGCTCCCGGCGGCACCCAGAACGGCATGCCCGCCGCGCCTCAGGGCGGCTTCCCGGGCGGGGCCCAGAACGGAACCGGCTCCACCACCGGCTCGACCGGTTCCACCGGTTCGGCCCGCGACGACGGGCGTGGCGGTATGGGCGGCGGCGGGATGGGCGGTCTGATCAACGGCGCCCAGGTGAGCAGCGAACTGGCCGCCCTGCTCAAGCAGGACGCCGGCTCCTACACCTGGGTGGCGGCCGCGGTCGGCTCGCAGAACCAGGCCAGCTACCAGCTCGCCACCGGTGAGCCGGTGATGGCGCTGGGCGGCTTCAACGGCACCGACCCCTCGCTGAGCCTCACCGCCTTCCAGCAGTACGTGAAGGACGGGAAGATCCACTACTTCATCGGATCCGGCAGCGGCATGGGCGGCGGCGGGATGGGCGGCGGTTCGTCCTCCACCTCCGAGTCCTCCCAGATCGCCACCTGGGTGGCGGCCCACTACACCGCCAAGACGGTCGGCAGCACCACGGTCTACGACCTGACGGCCCCGACCGGCTGACCTCGGCCTCCCCAGCGCGTCCGGCCCATCGGATTCCTCCGGTGGGCCGGACGGCTGTCCGGCGTCAGTCGCCGCTCACCGGCGGCCCGCTCCCGCGGGGAGGGCGGGCCTGGTCCCGATGACGACGGTGGCGTCCAGGTCGTCGCAGCAGACCACCTGCGGTATCAGCCCGTCACGGGCGACGGTGTCGACGGCCTGCGGCACCTGGCGCTCGCTCGTCTCGAACAGCAGGTGACCGCCCGGCGCCAGCCACTGAGCCGCCGCCGCGGTCACCCGCCGCAGGACCTCGAGCCCGTCCTCGCCGCCGTCCAGCGCCACCCTCGCCTCGTGCACGCGGGCCTCCGGGGGCAGCAGCCCGATCTCCTCGGTGGGCACGTAGGGCACGTTGGCGAGCAGGACGTCGACGCGGCCCCGCAGAGTGGCCGGTAGCGGCTCGAAGAGGTCGCCCTCGTACACCCGGCCGCCCGCGGCGGCGACGTTACGCCGGGCGCACTCCACCGCGGCGGGGTCGATGTCGGAGGCGTAGAGCTCGACCTGGCCCAGGGCCGCCGCCAGGGCTGCGCCCAGGGCTCCCGAGCCGCAGCACAGGTCCACGACCACGGCCTGCGGCCGGGCGAGTGCGGCGGCCTGCCCGACCAGGAACTCGGTACGGCGGCGGGGGACGAAGACACCGGGGTCCACGGTCACCCGCAGACCGCAGAACTCGGCCCAGCCGAGGACGTGTTCGAGGGGCAGGCCGTCGACTCGCCGGCCGACCATGGCGGTGAGATCGTCAGGCGTACGCGCCGTGGAGATGATCAGCTGCGCCTCGTCCTCGGCGAAGACACAGCCGGCGGCCCGAAGCCTGGTGACGATGGCGGAGAAAGGGAGAGCGGAGGGTGAAGCGGACATGAGAGCCTTTCGGGGTTTCCGAAGGGCGCTCTCGCGGTCACCTAGCGAAGAGGGACCGTACGACCGTGAGGTGAGAGCACCCGACCTGATCCAGCGGTAATGGGTCCCACCTCCTCGATGCGTTCGTTCACTGCTCGACGCCGGTAACAGTACCGCAGCCGGACCGCGCGCGGACCCGCGGCCCTGAGCTGTTCAGAGCCCGTCGCTCAGCTCCCGTGCCCGGACGGTGACCTGATCGAGGATCCGCCGGGTCGCGGCGAGATCGGCGGGGTCGAGCGAGCCGTAGAGCTGCTCGGTGATACCGGCGATCTCCGCGGTGATCTCGTCGTGCAGCGCCCGGCCTTGCGGGCTGGGGTCGAGGCGGCCGGAGTCGTCGGCGACGGCGAGGCCGGCGTCGAGCAGCTGTGCGGCAAGGGTGGGGACGAGCTCGGGCGGGAGCGCCTGGCCGTCCGTCAGGATCTGTTCGAACTCCGGACGCGGCAGCGCCGGTCCGCGGGTGGCGACGACACGCAGGGACACCCACTGGGGGAAGCCGAGCCGGTGCCGGTCGAGCAGGCGGTCCAGCACCGCGCGGGTCGCGTAGGCGGCGGTGCCGATGTCCTGGCCGGTGAGAAGCGGGGTCTGGGTCATGGGTGCGCTCCTGTCATCTGTGCCGAGTAGGGCGTGCAGGGCATCCACGAGCGCGCCGGTCCGCGCGCTCGTGGGACCGCCGAGGGGAGCGGTGAGTTCCTGGTGCAGCTCCTGGACGACGGCGATGGCGCGGACGGCCACGTCCGAGCCGTGTTCGGTGAGGCTGAGCCGGACGGCCCGGGAGTCGTCCGGGTGCGGTTCGCGGAGCAGCAGCCCGGAACCCTCCAGTGCCCGCACCAGCTTGGACACGAAGATCGGTTCCAGGCCGGTGTGGTCCGCCAGCTCCCGCTGACTGGGCCGCTGCCCGGCCCGGGCCATCCCGTGCAGCGAGGCCAGCAGCGAGTACTGGGCGTGCGTCAGCCCCAGCGGCCCGACCGCGCGGTCGACGGCGGCGCGCCACTTCATGGACAGGCGCCAGACCAGGTAGCCGGGGGTGGGGTCGAGCTTCATGCAGATAGAGTACATGGAAACAATGTCCGTGGCTACTATCTCAGGACGGCTGATCGAAGGGCCATCGATGCCCGTTGAAACAGCTGGCTGAATACGTGTCAGGGGCCGGGCGCCTGCAGGTCCCACTGCCCCGGGTCTATCCGCAGCCCGCCCCCGTGCCGGCGCGGGTGCCGGCGCTCAGGCTCGCCGGGCCGCTGCTGGTGATGTGCTCTTCAACCACCGCACTGCCGCAGCATCGCCTTCTTGTCCGCCGGGGTCACCGGCAGCTGGTACTTGAGCGAGACCTGGGCGAAGCGCACCGCGTAGGAGCAGCGCACCGCCTCGTTGGCGGGCAGCCACGCCGCCGGGCCGGAGTCGCCCTTGGCGGCGTTCTGCGGACCGTCCGCCGGGATGAGGTTCAGCGGGTCGTTGGCGATCTGGACCCGCTTGGCCTTGTCCCACTTCGCCGCGCCCATCTGCCAGTCGTAGGAGAGCGGCATCACGTGGTCGATCTGGATCTTGCTGGCCTGCTGCTTGCTCCACTGCACGGTCTTGCCGGTGTACGGGTCGTAGATGGACATCCCGGTCACCACGCAGGACGAGCCGTCCTTGTGCTCCAACGACCTGCCGTCACGGGCGAGCAGGTCGTCCCGGGTGTCGCAGTTGTTGTGCGCGAGCGGGACGCCCTCGACGTTGTCCGTCCAGGCCGGGCCGAACTGGTCCCGGTCGTAGCCGGTCTTGGGCCCGGCGTCGGCCGTCCTGACGGTGGCTATCAGCGCCCGGGCGGCCTTGCGGTCCTCGTCCGAGGTGAGCGGCGCCAGGCCGGGCTTGGTGCCGTCCGGGTTCTGCAGCGGGTTGGTGCCGACCCCGGCCGAGGGCCGGGCGGCGTCGTTGGAGGTCTTGCCGCCGCTGCAGGCCGTCAGCGCCGGGGCGGAGAGAAGGAGCAGAGCGGTGACGGACAGGGCGGTACGACGGGCACGCACGGAAATCTCCCCCGGTGGTGGTACGGCTGACGGCGCACCAGCAGACCAGCCGTCTCACACCGGGTCAAGCCGGCGCAAGGGGGTTCGCGGTGGCATGACGAGTGTCACACGGGCCCTTCGCCCGCCACCCGTCGCCCCCGGTTCCGGCCCCGTCCCGGACGGAGCCGGAACCACCGCTCCGAGGGCCGTTCAGCCCCTGGGTACGGAGGACACGGTCACGCGCTCCACGTCGAGCCGGGCGCCCTGGCCCCACAGGCGGTTGCGGGGCAGGCTCAGGTCGTCGACGAACCGCTGCTCGGCGGGAGCCCCGAGGTCCGGGTCGTAGTACGCGCCCTGCTGGTCGGTGAGCCGCACCAGGCCGCGGTCGTTGCTCCCCTCCGCGTCCAGCAGGACGAACATCGCGATCCCGCAGGAGAGTTGCCGGGGGGCCACCGGCTGCTCCGTCCCGCCGAGGTCCAGCACGAGGTGCGAGCGGTCGGCGGGCCGGAAGCCCAGACGGTCGATCTTCAGCACCTCGCGCCCGTCCGCCCGCCACACCGCCGTGCCGGCCTGCCGGTCGTAGGAGATCGCCAGGTCGTGCTTCTTGCCCGGCCAACGGTCCGCCACCGGAAGGGCGTAGGAGAAGGCCGCGTAGGTCTCGCCCGGCTTCGGCAGCCGCTCGTAGAAGGCGTAGAGCTTGCTGTTGGTGACGAAGAAGTCGAAGACCGTCATGGTCTCGAAGTCGACCATCGACACCGCCCCGGAGGACAGCCGCAGGTCGCTCTGCGGGTCGGCGACCTCGGCGCCGAAGGGGTGCTGCTCGGTGCCGTACGTCCGGGCGGCCAGTCGCGAGCCGCAGGTGAGCACCTGCCCGGGGACGGCGTCGAAGCCCGCCACTCCGCTGCTCGCCGTGTGGTTGGCGTAGGCGTACCACTTGACGTGGTCGGCCGTGCCGGCGCCGCCGTCGTGCTCCTGCCCGGTGGAGTAGGCGAAGGCCGGCTGCCCGGTCCTGGGGTTGCGGCCGGTGGGGACGACGGTGAGACCGTTCGCCGAGACGGTGGGGACGCCGTCGCCCTCCGGCAGTGAACCGGCCGGGAACAGCGCCCACTTGGCGTCGCCGCCGGCGTGGGAGAAGCCGTTGCGGAAGGAGTCGTCCCAGAGGGTCCGAGAGCCCGTCGGGGCGCTCTCGGCGTCCGCGGACGCCGGGACGGCTGTCGAGCCTGCGGCCAGCGCGACCGCCGCCAGGCAGCTGAGGATGGTGCGCTTGATCGTTCTGTGCACTGTTCGCTCCCGTGGTGAGGACGGAGAGCCACAGCGTGCAAGGCAGGCCCGGGCCCGGGCCACCGTCGGACGCCAACCTCGTCAGGTCTGCCGCACCTGCAGGCCTGCCGCCCCGCTCAGCCGCCGATCGCGGACATCGGGCGGTCGGGCTGGACGAAGTCGGCGGAGTTGATGTCGTGGCCCGGGCCCTTGCGGGCGATGGTGTTGCGCCAGGCCGACTCGATCGCCGCGTCGTCGGCGCCGCCGCGCAGCAGGGCGCGCAGGTCCGACTCCGTGGTGGCGAAGAGGCAGTTGCGCAGCTGGCCGTCGGCGGTGAGCCGGACGCGGTCGCAGCCGCCGCAGAACGGCCGGGTCACCGAGGCGATCACGCCGATCACGGTGTCGGTGCCCTCGATCCGCCACTCCTCGGCGGGGGCGTTGCCGTGGCGGCCGACCGGCACGAGCTCCCAGCGCCCCCCCAGGATCTCCAGGATCTCGTCCGCGGTGATCATCTTGTCCCGCTCCCAGGCCCCCTGGGCGTCCAGCGGCATGGACTCGATGAAGCGCATCCGGTACCCGTGCGCGGCGGCGAACTCGACCAGGTCGAGGATCTCGTCGTCGTTGACCCCGCGCACCGGGACGGCGTTGATCTTGACCGGCGCGAGTCCGGCGGCCCGGGCGGCGGCCAGCCCGGCGAACACGTCGTCGATCCGGTCGCGGCGGGTGATCTCGGCGTACCGCTCGGGCCGCAGGGTGTCCAGGCTGACGTTGACGCGCTGCAGCCCGGCCGTGTGGAGGTCCTCGGCCATCCGGGCCAGCCCGATGCCGTTGGTGGTGAGCGAGAGCTCGGGGCCGAGCTCGGTGAGCCGGGCGACCAGGCCGGGCAGACCCCGGCGCAGCAGCGGCTCGCCGCCCGTGAGGCGGATCGACCTGATCCCCAGCCGCTGGACCGCGACCCGCACCAGCCGGACGATCTCCTCGTCGGTGAGCACCTCGGCCTTGGGGAGCCAGTTGAGGCCCTCGGCCGGCATGCAGTACGTGCAGCGCAGGTTGCAGCGGTCGGTGAGGGATACCCGCAGGTCGGTGTGGACCCGGCCGAAGCGGTCGACCAGCGGGGCAGGTGCGCCGTGCAGCTGCTCAGTACGAGGTGCCATCTGCCCAGTACAGGGGGAGGCCTGCGGAAGATCCAGCGGCAGAAGAACCGGCCCCCCGCGCCGACCTGCGGCTTTGCCTTGTGCATTCATACAACTGCAGCTGCCCGGCAAGGCGGCCAGACTGGCCGCATGGAAGATCGGCAGACGGTTCCCGCACTGGTGCTCGCGGCCGGTGGCGGGCGGCGGCTCGGCGGCCGGCCCAAGGCACTGATCCCCTACCGCGGGCGGCCGCTGATCGAGCACGCCCTGGCGGTGGTACGGGCCGGCGGATGCACCTCCACGCTGGCGGTGCTCGGCGCGTCAGGTGAGCAGGTACGGGCCACCGCCGAACTCGGAGACTGCCGACTTGTCGACAACCCCGCGTGGGAGACCGGAATGGGCTCCTCCCTGCGCGCGGGTCTCGCGGCCCTGCCGGCCGATGCGGACGGCGTGCTGGTGATGCTGGTGGACACCCCCGGTGTCACGCCTGCCGCCGTCGCCCGGCTGCTGGCCGCGCACCGGGCGGGCGCCGGGCTCGCGGCGGCCGCGTACGGGGGCAGGCGCGGCCACCCCGTCCTGATCGGCGCTCCCTACCTCGCCGAGGCCGCCGTCGGTGCCACCGGCGACGCCGGTGCCCGCGCCCTGCTCGCCGCCCACGCGGCGGAGATCGTGCTGGTCGAGTGCGGTGACGTCGCCGTCCCCGACGACCTCGACACGCCCGAGGACCTCGCCCGCTGGAGCGCCGGCGCGCCCCTGAACTCCCCCTGAGGATTGCCGCAATCGCTGCCAACACCCGCACGGATCGGGGACGATGGGTAACGACCTGCCCAGCCGACCCGAACGGACGGTGCAAGCCATGACCGGAGCGCCGCTGCCCGATGACTTCAGCGACCCGGCGCGGTTCGCCCCCGGCTCACCGGCCGGCGCGCCCGCCGGGGCGAATCCGATCCGCTGCCCGGCCTGCCGCCGCGAGCACCTGTACGAGCCGCCGAGCCTGCCCTGCCCCTGCGGGGCGCAGCTGCGGGTCCCGCTGCTGCGCGGCGGGGTGCCGGTCCAGGTGCGGTTCCGGTCCTGGGAGGACTCCTGGCTGAGCATGCGCTGCCCGCACTGCGGCCGCAACGACCAGTGGCCGCAGCCCGAGTTCACCTGCAACTGC
This sequence comes from Kitasatospora atroaurantiaca, assembly GCF_007828955.1. Lineage (NCBI taxonomy): Bacteria > Bacillati > Actinomycetota > Actinomycetes > Kitasatosporales > Streptomycetaceae > Kitasatospora > Kitasatospora atroaurantiaca. The sequence continues at coordinate 1,523,607 of NZ_VIVR01000001.1, forward strand.
GGCGCGACGGTGCGCCTTCCGGTGGACCGCGCCCCGCGCCTGCAGAGCACCGGCCTGCTGAGCCCGCAGCACCACGGCCCCCAGCACGCCGGCCCGCAGAACGGCGCCCCGCCGCAGACCCGCCCGTACGGCGCGCACCCGTACACGGGCGCGGCGGCGACCGTCCCACCGCAGGGCCAGCCGGGGCCCGGCCTCTGGCAGCAGCGCACGCCGTTCCGGCCGCACCCCGTACGCAGCAAGGAGGACGCCGTGCTGACGGCGGCCCGGTATCTGCAGTGGCTCGGCTTCGAGGACCTGGAACTGACGGAGGATCAGGAGAGCGAGGCAGTGACCATGCTGGGCAGCCGGATGGTCGCCCAGGTGGACGCGGGCACCGAGCCGGCCGACGTCAAGGCGGTCGAGTGCCTGTGGCTGCAGACCCTGCACGCCGAGGAGATAGCGGCCGCCATGTTCAGCCTGGCCGGGTACTCCCATCAGGCGACGGTCCGCGGCGAACAGTTGCTGGTGGCGCTCTTCCGGCTCGACCTCGCCGGCATCCCGCAACCGGCCAACGGCGCGGCCGAGGCCCTGATGGAGACGGGCTGGACGTCCTGAAAAGGCTGACGGTGCGTGAGATGAGGATCACAAGGTTCCGGAACCTCTCGCGCTCGTGATCTGGTGCACAAGCTCACCCCCGTGTTGAATTGCCGCCACAGCGCAGCCCACCTGGTGGGCTGCGCCTTGCCGGACACCGCACACAAGGAGGTGGCGTTGTCGGAGCACGGTACGGCCCCGGGGAGCACAGCGGACGCGGTCTGGCGGCTGCGGTCGCGGGGGTGCTGGCAGGAGGCTGCGGAGATACTCCGCCCGGCCGCCGCCGAGGACCCCGCCGTCGCCCTGAGCCGGGCTGAACTCCTCATCGAGCAGTGCCTGTTCACCGCCTGCCACTGGGAGCAGGCGGAGGAGGCGCTGCGACTGGCGGAGGCCGGCGTGGCCAGCGCCGAGCAGCGCGCGGCGGCCTCGTGCGCGCGCGGCTTCCTCGCGTACGTGGCCAGCACCCTCGGCCCGCGCGACCGCCTGGACGAGGCTCAGGCGGCCCTCGGGCGGACCTCGGCGCTGCTGCCGCCGGACGCGCCCGGCCGGCCACTGCTGGACTTCCGGCGCGGCCTGGTCGCGGAGAACCTGCTGGGCGACCGTACGTCCGCCTGGATCGCGTACCGCAGGGCGCACGAGGGCGCGGCGGAGCGCGGGGACGAGCTGCTGCGCTCCTACACGTGGCGTCATCTGGGCGGCCTGGCACTGGCGGCGGGCGACCACGAGCGGGCCCGCGAAGGGTTCCACGCCTCGCTGCGGCTGCGGGAGAGCCTGGGCTTCACGGTGGGGGTCGCACCGGCGCTCGCCGCGCTGGCCGAGGTGTCCGAACCCGCCGAGGCGGTGCGGTTGCGCGCCGAGGCGTCCCGGCTCGTGCAGGCACTGGGGGGAGTGCCGGTGTGGCTCGCGCGCCAGTTGAGCGCCGTGCCCGCTCCGGCGGCTCCCCCGGACGGCCGCGTCGGGCAGGAAGTCGGGGACACCATCAGCTAAGGTGAGGCTAACCTGTCCGAGGGGAGCAGCGCCTCGGGCAGGTCAGCCTTGCCGTTCCCGGGCTCCCCGAGCTCCGGTCGACCCGATGGGCCTGCCATGACCGTGAGCAGCATCGAGCCGCGCCCGGCCGCGCCGGAGGCCGAGGTCACGCCCGAGCCCGAGGCCACGCCACTGCTGGGAAGTTATGCGCGCATCGGCAGCGTCTTCCCCGAGCTGCGCATCAGCCCCGGAGCGCCGCGCTCGGGCGACGGCTGGACCGCCACCACCGAGTTCGTCCAGAACCTGGATGCGTTACGGGAGTTGATCGCCTTCGACGCCCGGCAGGGGCTGGCCGAGTACGGCGAGCCCCTGCGCCCGGACGTCGCGGCCGGCTTCTGCCTGCACCGCTACACCTGGCCGGTCGCCCTGCTGTTCACCGTCCCCTGGCTCCTGGAGCGCCGGGTGCCGAGGATCCCGGTGGAGCAGGTCTCGATCCGCCGCAGCACGGGTGAACTCACGGTCCGGGCCCTCGAGTTCTCCTGCCTTCCGGACGATCCCGCGGCCGCGCTGCCAGGCGCGCGCGTGCTGCCGGACGAGGCGGCGCTGGGGGCCGAGCTGCTGGTGGCGCTGACGGAGCATCTGACGCCCGTGCTGGCCGCGTTCCGCCGCGAGGTGCGGCGCGGGCCGCACACGCTCTGGGGGATGGCGACCGACGACGTCATCGAGGGCCTCTGGTACCTCGGGAGCCTGCTGGGCGAGGAGCAGCGGGCCGCGGCCGACCTGGCCAAGCTGCTGCCGGGAACGGAACAGCCTCCGTTCGTCGGCGGGGCGGGGTTCCGGCTGCTGGAGCAGCCGGGGGCCGCACCGATGCGTACACGCACTCGGGTGAGCTGCTGTCTGTTCTACACGGTGCGCCCCGCGGAGGCCTGTTTCAGCTGCCCTCGGACGTGCACAGAACAGAAGTAATGATTCATCACTAATCCTATTATCCGCAGCAATCTTGGTCGGAATTCCCTCTCCTCAGCGTATTGACAGCAAACCAGCCAAAAGGCAGTCAGCTATCCGCCATGATGGTCCCCGCCATCACAAGGCAGGAAAGCGAGGCTGGTTCAGGCCATGAAACTGTCCGACATACCACTGGGCTGGGCCATCACGGGCGTGGTCGCACTGGTGGTGATAGCCGTGCTGGTGGCGTTCGTCCGTACCAAGGCGGCCGGCTCGGCCGCCGGCTCGGATTCCTGGGAGCGCAACGAGGAGCGCCGTCGGCGCAAGGAGTCCCTCTACGGGGCGGCCTCGTACACGCTGCTGTTCTGCTGCGCCGCCGTCGCAGCCGCACTCTCCTTCCACGGCCTGGTCGGCTTCGGGGTGCAGAACCTCAACCTCTCCGGGGGCTGGGAGTTCCTGGTGCCGTTCGGCCTGGACGGGGCCGCGATGTTCTGCTCCGTCCTCGCCGTCCGGGAAGCCAGCCACGGCGACGCGGCACTGGGCTCGCGGCTGCTGGTCTGGCTGTTCGCCGGTGCCTCCGCCTGGTTCAACTGGGTGCACGCACCGCGCGGTTTCGGCCACGCCGGGGCCCCGCAGTTCTTCGCGGGGATGTCGCTCTCGGCCGCCGTGCTCTTCGACCGGGCGCTGAAGCAGACCCGCCGGGCCGCGCTGCGCGAGCAGGGCCTGGTACCGCGGCCGTTGCCGCAGATCCGGATCGTCCGCTGGCTGCGGGCACCTCTGGAGACGTACGCCGCTTGGTCGTTGATGCTCCTCGAGGGCGTCCGCAGTCTGGACGAGGCCGTCGAGGAGGTGCGGGACGACAAGCGCGAGGCCGCGCTCAGCCGCGAGCGGCAGCGGATGGCCAGCCGGCGGGAGCGGGCGGAGATCCGGGCGATCGGCCGGTACCACGGCGCGGTCTGGCGGCCGCGTGGCGCGACCCGTCAGCTGACCCCGCAACTCGAGGCCGGCGGTTCGGAGCCCGCCATAACCGATGGGGCCCCCGCCGAGATCACGGTCGCCCAGCCCGGTCTGCCGGCCCGCCCGGCCCGGCGCAGCGTCGACCTCACCCCGGAGGAGGACACCATGACCCTGCCGAGGCTCGACTCCCTGGAGCAGAAGCTCAAGGACCTGGAGCAGCAGTTCGGTTGACCACCCTCGGGCAGGCCCCTGGTCAGCTCTCCGCCGGTTCGCCCTGCGGCTCGGCGGAGAGCTCGAACCACATCCGCTTGCCCGAGCCCCGGGGCTCCACGCCCCAGCCGTCCGCGAGCGCCTCGACCAGCATCAGTCCGCGCCCGGAGGAGGCCTGCTCCCCCGGCGTACGGCGGGTCGGCCACAGGTCGGACTCGTCCTCCACCTCGACCCGCAGCCTGGCCCGGCCCGCCTCGGCGACCCGGCCGTCGCCGGGCTCGCGGTAGAGCCGGGCGGTGAACATGGCGTCCCGGTCGGTGTGCCGGATCGCATTGGTCACCAGCTCGGAGGCCAGCAGCTCGGCGGTGTCGACCAGCTCGGCGACACCCCAGCGGCGCAGCGCGTCCCGCAGCTCGCCGCGCAGCTCGGAGATCCGGGCCAGGTCGGCCTGCCCGATCCGGCGGCGCAGCTGCTGGGCGGCCAGGCCGCCGGCCGGGCCGTCCCAGCGGAGCAGCAGCAGCGCTATGTCGTCCTCACGCTCGGTGGAGTCCGCGGCCTGCGAGGCGATCCGGTCGGCCAGCACCTCGATCGGGTCGCGGGGCGACTCGCCGCGGCCCGGCAGCTCGCCGGAGACGGCCTCGCAGAGCCGGGCGAAGCCGGTGTCGAGGTCCATGTCGCGGGCCTCCACCAGACCGTCGGTGCAGAGCACCACGGTCTCGCCCGGGTCGAGGCTGAACCGGGTCACCCGGTACTCCTCGTCCGGCGCGACCCCCAGCGGCAGCCCGCCGGTCACCGGCACCACGGTCGCGCTGCCGTCGGCCCGGCGCACGACCGGATCGAGGTGGCCGGCCCGGACGGCGTAGACCACGCCGTAGTCGACGTTCACCTCGGCGTAGGTGCAGGTCGCGAAGTGGTCGGTGTCCAGGTCCGCAAGGAAGCGGGAGGCACGGGCCATCACCGCGGCCGGCGGGTGCCCCTCGGCGGCGTACGCGCGCAGGGCGATCCGCAGCTGGCCCATGATGCCGGCGGCGTGCACGTCGTGGCCCTGGACGTCGCCGATCACCAGGCCGACGTGTCCGCCGGGCAGCGGGACGACGTCGTACCAGTCGCCGCCGATCTGGAGCCCGGAGCCGGCCGCGAGATAGCGCACCGAGGTGGTGACCCCGGGGACGGACGGCACCGTGCGCGGCAGCATGACGCGCTGCAGGCCCGCCGCGAGCTCGTGCTCGGCGTCGTGCAGCCGGGCCCGGGCGAGGGACTGGGCGACCAGGCCGCCGAGGGTGGAGAGCAGGGTGCGCTCGTCCGCGTCCAGCCGGCGGTCGTCGTCGAAGCTGACCAGGCAGACCCCGATGGGCCGGCCGCTGGCGACCAGCGGCAGGAAGGCCCAGGCGCTGCGCATACCGCCCTCGGCCAGCTGGGGCCAGGCCTCGGGGTAGCGCTCGCGGTACTCGTCCCGGGTGGCGATGAAGACCGGCGCGCGGTTGCGGATCGCCTCGGCCGCCGGATGGGTGGGCAGCAGCGGGGTCCGGTGGTACGGGTGCATGTCCTCGGGCGGGTAGCCGCTGGCGCCGAGCACGTGCAGCCGGCCGGCCTCCAGCGAGGCGAGCACCAGGCCGTCCGGCGGCAGACCGGGCAGCGGCAGCTCGGTGAAGACCCGGGCCACGTCGCGGACGGTGACGGCCTCGGAGAGGGCTCGGGCGGCCTCCTTGATGAAGCGCGAGCGCTCCTCCCGCAGAGCGGCCAGCTCACCGGCCCGCTCGCGCTTGTGCAGCTCGACGGTGGCGTCCCAGACGAAGCCGACCATCCGGGAGGCCCGGCCGAAGGCGTCGGCCAGCACCCGGCCGCGGAAGCGCACGGCGTGCAGCTCCCCGCCGGGGAAGACGGTGCGGTAGTAGGCGCCGCACTGGCCGAGCTCGGCGACGGCCCGCTCGACCCGGCGGCGCACCACGGGGGCGTCCTCGGGGTGGAGCATGGCCAGGAAGGCGGCCGAGCTGCGGTCGAAGCGGCCGGACTCCAGGCCGAGGATGGCACAGGCCCGGTGGTCGCCCTCCAGGACGTCGCGGCGGATGTCCCAGTCGAAGGAGCCGATGCCGTTGGCGGCCATCGCCGGCTCGAGCCAGTCGGGGGTGGAGTCGCCGGTACGGGTGGGCAGACCTCTGGAGGGGACGCCGGGCACGATACCGCCGCCCGCCAGGCTCGGTGCGGTACGCAGCGCGTTGACTGCTGCGGCGCTCCTGGCGGACTGGGCCGGTGGGGTGCGGCGCGCGGGCCCTTGCGGCTCGGGCTCTGTCGCCATGCTTCTCCTGCCGCTGCCGTGCCATGCCGTCCGGGCGGACTGCGATAGCCGTGTGGTGAGTCGGACGGTGTCACGGGTGGTGGCGGTCAGTCGAGGCTCGGTTCTCCCCGCTGCCTTCCCGGACACACATTCTCACTATCCTGTCGAATGTTCGGCAAGGCGGCAATGCCGAGGGACGACCGGTCGGTGAATCGCGCACGATCCGGTCCCAGCTGAGCAGGATGATCGTCCGCCGACCGACCGCCGATGGACCGGTTACGGATCGGCTACGGACCGGCGATCAAGGGGCTTGTCAGGGAGTGGTCAGGCGGCCTCGAGTTCGAACCAGGTGACCTTGCCGTCGCCGCGCAGCTGCACGCCCCAGTCGTCGGCGAGCGCCTCGACCAGCAGCAGGCCGCGGCCCGAGGTGGCGTACTCGGCGGGGGTACGGCGGCCCGGCAGCCGGGCGGCGCCGTCCTGCACCTCGATCCGCAGCCGCTGCTCCGGGGTCAGGACGGCGTCGAAGACCGCGCCGCGCCCGGTGTGCACCAGCGCGTTGGTGACCAGCTCGGAGGCCAGAAGCTCGGCGGTGTCGGCGAGTTCGGGCACCCCCCAGAGGCTCAGCGCCGCCCGCAGCCGGTGCCGGACCGTGCTGACCGCGACCAGATCTGCCGGGTCGAGTGCCGCGTGCAGCCTTCGGTGCAGTGCGCAGCCGGGCTCGTGCACGGGTGCCGGGGTGTCGCCACGCCCGACGGGAGTGACCGTGTCGCTGCTCGAAGCCGTCCGCTGACGCGGAAACCTCGCCTGACCATCCATCAACGTACGCCCCCGCCCTCGTCCGGACAGCCGCCGCACCGAGTCCCCCACCGGGTCGGGCCGTCCCTTACTGACGACCATCCTCATGCCCAGCTGCCGCGATTCGCAACAGTGCATACGCGGCCACCTGGGGTGAAGTGGGGCTCAGGAGCCCTGGCGTGATCCATCCCGGGCCCGCCGACAGGTTTATTCGGCGGATTCCGGGATCGAGGATCAGTTCGAGATCGGAAATCAGTTCGAGAAGGTGACGGCGCCGCTGTCCAGCGAGTAGTAGGCGCCGACCACCTCCAGCTTCCCGGTGGCGACCAGCGGGCGCAGCAGCCGGTCCGAGCGCAGCCGGGCCACGGTCTGGCGGGTCTGGGCCCGGATGGTCGCCTCGACCAGCTGCTCGGGCGGGGTGCCCTGGCGGCGGGCCTCCTCGTAGGGCGCCCGGAGGTCCCGGACGATGTCTGCGAGATGCCCGGGCAGCCGCTCGCCGTCGCGGAAGGACTTCACGGCGGCCGTCACCGCGCCGCAGCGCTGGTGGCCGAGGACGACGAGCAGCTTGGTACCGAGCTCGGCCGGGCCGTACTCGAGGCTGCCGGTCACCAGGCCGTCATGGGTGTGCGCGGCGGTACGGACGACCATCAGGTCGCCCAGGCCCTGGTCGAAGACCAGCTCCGGGGGGACCCGCGAGTCGATGCAGGAGAAGACCACCGCGAAGGGCTCCTGATGGGTCGCCAGGTCGCGGCGGCGGGCCGGCGAGGCGTCGGGGTGGGAGGACCGGTTGGCGACCCAGTTCTCGTTGCCGGCCCTCAGCCGGGCCAGGGCCTCCTGGGGGGTGGTCACCAGGCCGGTGCCACCGCCCCCCGAGGAGGCGGCGACCGCCGTGGAGACCCCGAGGTTCGCGGCAAGCGCCGCCATCGCCAAGGTGCCTGCCCGAAGCACACTCCGCCGGTCCGTCATTCTGCTCTCCCGCCCACTTCAAACTGCCCTGAATGAGTGACGGCGAGTCACATTACCGGCGCACGGGGGGCGCTTTACTCACTTTTGCAGCGCGGCAACCGCACGTTGGAGGAAGGAACGGAACAGCTCGCGCTCCGCCTCCTCGAAGGCTGTCCAAAGCGCCGATTCGATCCCGACCACGCGCGCGTCCGCCTCTGCTACGAGAGCCCGCCCGGACTCGCCGAGCCGGGTGACCAGCACCTTGCTGTGCACCTCGGACTGCTCACGCTCGATCAGACCCTTGGCCCCCAAGGTGGCCAGCACGCCCGCCATGGTCTGCGGAGTGACGGCCGCGCCGCGCGCCAGCTGGGCGCCGGACATGCCCGGCCGCTCCATCAGCTGAAGCAGCACCGCGTACTGCGGCACCGTCAGATCCAGCTCGCGCAGCGCGTCGGCCTTGGCCGCCGTCACGGCCTGCTCGGCCTGCTTGACGGCGGGCCCGAGGCGCAGCCGGACACCCTTCGGACCGGCGAGCAGTTCGTCCGGGTCGGTAGTCATGGAAGGCACCTCCTGTGTATCAGGGACCTTATATCTACCCGCCACCGAATACTCGATTGCGACGCCCGGCGCGCCGAACGGTTCCTCGCGAGCAACGCTGGACACGGCGGCCCAGCCCAGGTTCAATGGCCGGAGATGTTTGAACGTCGTTCTAACTTCTCCGACCCACCTTCCGACCCACCGGCACCCGCGAGCGAGGAACCGTGCGACTGACCCCCACCGAACGGGACCGGCTGCTGATCTTCACAGCGGCCGAGCTGGCCCGCGCCCGCCGAGCCCGAGGCGTCCGCCTCAACGTTCCCGAGGCCACCGCCCTGATCGCCGACACCGTCTGCGAGGCCGCCCGCGACGGCCGCCGTCTCGCCGAGGCCATCGAGGCCGGGCGCAGCGTGCTCAGCGCCGACGACGTCCTGCCGGGCGTGCCGGACGTCGTCACCGTCGTCCAGGTCGAGGCTGTCTTCGACGACGGCACCCGGCTCGCCGTGATCAACGACCCCTTCAAGGGCGCCGGCTCGCTCGGCGACGACGCCCCCGGCGGCGCGCTGATCGGCAGCGGCGAGGGCTACGACCCGGTCGAGGAGACCGTGGTCCTGCTGGTCCACAACACCTCGGCGGTGCCGATCTCGGTCACCTCCCACTTCCACTTCTTCGAGGCCAACCCGCGCCTGGCCTTCGACCGCGCGGCGGCGTACGGCACGCACCTGGCCGTCCCGGCGGGATCCTCGGTCCGCTTCGACCCGGGCGCCACCGTCGAGGTCGGCCTGGTCCCGATCGGCGGCGAGCGCGTCGCGATCGGCTTCGCCGGCTTGGTGGACGGGCCGCTGGACGCACCCGGCGCCCGCGAGGCCGCCCTGGAGAAGGCCCGCGCGACGGGATATCTGACCAAGTTCGACGATGCGGAGATCGAGTCGTGACAGCGATTACCCCCCATGACTACATCGCCGTCCACGGCCCCCGCGCCGGCGACCGCATCCGCCTCGGCGACAGCGGCCTGATCGTCCGGGTCGAGTCCGACTCCCAGGAGCCGGGCGAGGAGTTCCTGGCCGGCTTCGGCAAGACCGCCCGCGACGGGCTGCACCTCAAGGCCGCCGCTGTTCGCGAGACCTGCGACGTCGTGATCAGCAACGTGCTCGTCATCGACGCGATCCAGGGCATCAGGAAGACCTCGATCGGCCTGATCGACGGCCGGATCGCCTCGATCGGCCGGGCCGGCAACCCGGACACGCTGGACGGTATCGACGTGGTCGTCGGCACCGGCACCACGATCGTCTCCGGCGAGGGCATGATCGCCACCGCCGGCGCCATCGACACCCACGTCCACCTGCTGTCGCCGCGCATCATGGAGGCCTCGCTGGCCTCCGGCGTGACCACGATCATCGGGCAGGAGTTCGGCCCGGTCTGGGGCGTCGGGGTCAACTCCCCCTGGGCGCTGCGGCACGCCTTCAACTCCTTCGACGCCTGGCCGGTCAACATCGGCTTCCTGGGCCGCGGTTCCTCCTCCGACGCGGCCCCGCTGGTCGAGGCGCTGGCCGAGGGCGGTGCCTCCGGCTTCAAGGTGCACGAGGACATGGGCGCCCACACCCGGGCCCTGGACACCGCGCTGCGGGTCGCCGAGGAGTACGACGTCCAGGTCGCCCTGCACACCGACGGTCTGAACGAGTGCCTCTCGGTCGAGGACACCCTCGCCGTGCTGGAGGGGCGCACCATCCACGCCTTCCACATCGAGGGCTGCGGCGGCGGGCACGTCCCGAACGTGCTGAAGATGGCCGGCGTCGAGAACGTCATCGGCTCCTCCACCAACCCGACCCTGCCGTTCGGCCGGGACGCGCTGGGCGAGCACTTCGGCATGATCGTCTCGGCCCACGACCTCAAGGTCGACCTGCCCGGCGACGCCGCCATGGCCCGCGACCGCATCCGGGCCGGCACGATGGGCGCCGAGGACGTGCTGCACGACCTCGGGGTCATCGGCATCACCTCCTCCGACGCCCAGGGCATGGGCCGGGCGGGCGAGACCGTACGCCGTACCTTCGCGATGGCCGGCAAGATGAAGACCGAGCTCGGCCCGCTCGACGGCGAGGGCTCGTACGGCACCAACGAGGGCGGCGACGACAACGAGCGCGTCCTCCGCTACATCGCCAAGCTGACCATCAACCCCGCCATCGCGCACGGTCTGGCCCACGAGGTCGGCTCGATCGAGGTCGGCAAGCTCGCCGACATCGTGCTCTGGCGGCCCGACCACTTCGGCGCCAAGCCGCAGCTGGTCCTCAAGGCCGGCTTCCCCGCGTACGGCGTGGTGGGCGACCCGAACGCCTCCACCGACCGCTGCGAACCCCTGGTGCTGGGCCCGCAGTTCGGCGCCCACGGCGCGACGGCGGCGGACATCTCGGTCGCCTTCGTCGCCCAGGCCGCGGCCGACGGTTCGTACTTGGACGTGGCCGCCGACCAACTCCCCACCCGCAGGCGCCGGGTGGGTGTGCGGAACACCCGTGGCATCGGGCCGCGCAACATGGTGCGCAACGCCCGGATCGGCAACGTCCAGGTGGAGGCCGCCTCCGGTCTGGTCTCCCTCGACGGCGCTCCGCTCCGCTCCGAGCCCGCCGACAGCGTCTCCCTCAGCCGTCTCTACTTCCTCTGATCTCCTTAGGATTTGACCCTCATGGCTACTGCTGCCTCGCCCGCTTCCCTCGGTTTCCGGATGCCCGCCGAGTGGCACCCCCACGAGCGCACCTGGATGGCGTTCCCGACCGACAACCCGACCTTCGACACCCCCGAGCACCTGCACAACTCCCGGGAGGCGTGGGCCAAGGTCGCGAACACCATCGTCCGGTACGAGCCGGTCACGATGATCGTCAACACCGGTGAGCTGGAGGACGCGCGCCGCTACGTCTCGGCGGAGGTCGAGCTGGTCGAGCGCCCGCTGGACGACGCCTGGATGCGCGACATCGGCCCGACCTTCCTGATCAGCGGTCAGGGCGAACTGGCTGCGACGGACTGGGTGTTCAACGGCTGGGGCGCACAGTCCTGGGCCCGCTGGGACAACGACCAGCACATCGCGGAGCACATCACCGAGCTGACGGGCGTCCGGCGCTTCGCCTCCGAGCTGATCAACGAGGGCGGCGGCATCCACGTCGACGGCGAGGGCACCGTCCTGGTCACCGAGACCGTCCAGCTCGGCGAGGGCCGCAACTTCGACTGGACGAAGGAGGCCGTCGAGGCGGAGCTCAACGCCCAGCTCGGCACCTCCAAGGTCATCTGGCTGCCGCGCGGACTCACCCGCGACTACGACGAGTTCGGCACCCGCGGCCACATCGACATCGTCGCCTCCTTCGTCAAGCCCGGCGTGGTCGTGGCCCACGTCCAGCCGGACCCGGCCCACCCCGACCACGAGGTCTGCAAGGAGCTCGTCGCGATCCTCCGCACCTCGACGGACGCCGCCGGCCGCCAGCTGGAGGTCATCGAGCTCCCCGCGCCGACCGTCCTGAACGACGAGGACGGCGAGCCGGTCGACTACTCCTACATCAACCACTACGTCGCCAACGGCGCGGTCATCCTCTGCGCGTTCAACGACCCGCGCGACCAGGTCGCGGCGAGCATCCTGGGCGACGCCTACCCCGACCGCAAGGTGGAACTGGTCGACGCCCGCGAGATCTTCGCCAACGGCGGCGGCATCCACTGCATCACCCAGCAGCAGCCGAAGGCCTGACGGCCGGCACCGTCCGATCGCTGCCCCGCCTCAACGCCGGAGCCGGACCCGTCCTGCACCTGAAGGTGCCTGACGTGGTCCGGCTCCGGCCGTTTCCGGGACGGCTCCGTCGGACGGGGCCCGGCCGCGGCTCAGGCGGCGAACCCCAGTGCCAGGGCGCCGACCACCGGTGCCATGTACAGCAGCGGGAACGCGGCGTGGGAGTACCACCGGGCCCGGATCACGGTGACGACCGCCCCGGCGAAGTACAGCACCAGGCCGATCCCGGCCAGGACGCCGATGACGGGCACGAACAGGCCGACCAACAGGCCCGCAGCCCCCGCGGCCTTGGCCGCACCGAGCCACAGCCACCACGACTGGGGGACGCTGTAGTCGGCCAAGGGCTGCACGACCCACTGGGCGCGGAAGAAGACGGAGCCGGCCGAGAAGCCCGCCATGATGGCGGCCAGGACGGTGACGACGACGTAGGCGGTGAACATCGAAGGTGCTCCTATCGGGCGTGTGCCGGTGCGGCTTGCCCCGGCCGGGGTCTTGCGTTCTCGCTTCTATGACCCGCCACAGCGCAGAAATGTGACAGGCGATGGGCATCAATCCGCGCGCATCAGTACCCGCTCCGTCCTTCCGGCGGCAAAGGCGGCCCTGGACCAGGCTGCTGACGAACAGTGAGTCGCCGGCATCCGAACCAGTCCCTGACACTTCCTCAGTCGTTCCACACCGCAGCCATGGTCGCCGCGTAGGCATCCGCCTCGGCGCGTCCCGCGCGTGCGGCGGCAGCCCTGCGCGCAGGGTCGAGGAGATTGCGGCCCATCGCGCGGCGTGCAGCGTCGCCCGGGACCGCCAGCGCGACCTCGGCCCCGTCCCGCGTCAACTCCGCAGCCTGCCGGGCCGTGCTCGGCATCGGCCCCGGGCCCTTGGGGATCGGGGCGATGATGGCGACCCGCCGGTGGCCGCTCGCCAGGTCGGCGTTGGCTGTCGATCGGATGCCGCCGTCGACCAACCGCCGCTGTCCCAAGGTGATCGGCGGCCACACGAGCGGCACCGCGCAGCTCGCTGCGACGGCCAGGGGCAGGCTGACTCCGCTACCTGAATCAAAAACGGTCAACTCGCCCGTACGCGCGTCCACGGCAGCCACCTTCAGTGGTCGGCCAGGCCAGTCGCGCACCGGCAGCAGCGTGCCGATGGCCTCGTGGACGTCACTCTCCGGCACCGTACGAGCGCCAAGGGCCGCCCGCCCCAGGCGCCTTACCGCGATCTCCGGATTCCGCGAACCGAGTGCCGCCCACAGGAACCTGGCCGTCTGGCCGAGAGTGACCCGCACGGTGACTCCGCCGTCCGGACCACCCAGCTGCTCCTCGTAGAGCTCCTCGACCGAGCGCCCCGACGCCAACTGCGCGCCGATCAGCGAACCCGCGGACGTGCCGATCACCAGGTCCGCAGCCGTGAGGTCGACACCGGCGTCGGCCAGGCCGGCCAGCATGCCGATCGCCCATGCTCCCCCGACGAGACCGCCACCGCCCAGCACCAGGGCTCTGTCCGTCATGTCCTTCCGTCCCCTCCGCAGTCGGACTGAAGTGGGGACAGCTCCCCGCTTCCGGCGCCGACGATATCATCTCATCCGGGGAGTGCTCCCCGGTTCCGGAAGGAGACAGGATGAACGTCGGCGAACGCGAGCCGTCACCGCTGCGGCGCGATGCCCGGCGCAACCGGGAGCTGCTGACCGCAGCCGCCCGGAACGTCTTTGCCGACCAAGGGCTGGACGCACCCCTGGACGAGATCGCCCGACGGGCCGGCGTCGGAAACGCCACCCTGTACCGGCACTTCCCGAACCGGGCGGCACTCATCGAGGCGGTCTTCCACGCGCTCCTGACAGAGACATCGGTGGCCTGCGAAACAGCGCGGGAGAGCGAAGACGCCTGGGCCGGCCTCGCGGCGTACCTCGATCTCGTGCTCGCGGGCCTGGCCGCCGACCGTGGCGCCAACGACCTCATGACCACCGGGGTTCAAGGAATCCCCTCGCTGGAGGCCCTCCACGTCCAGAACCGGGAAACCATCCACGTCCTGGTCGGGCGCGCGCAGCAACAAGGCGCGATGCGCGACGACATCACTGCGGAGGACCTGCTCTTCGCCTTGGCCGCCCTCGGCCGAGCCGTGCCCGCCCTGACCGCCACCGCCCCCGACGCCTGGCGTCGCTACCTCGCCCTCCTCCTCGACGGCCTACGCGCCGAGGTGGCCGGCCCCCTCCCCGCGACGCCCCTCACCCCCGAGGAACTCGGCGCCGTCCTGAGCGACCTGGGCCCGCACCGGGCACGCCAGAACCCGTCCACGGACTGAGCATCACGCCCCGCTCACCGCGTTGGCCGGCCCGGGCCCCCGAAGCCACCCGGGCCGGCAGCCTGGGCCGTCAGTCGTCAGTCGTCAGTCGTCAGTCGTCAGTCGTCAGTCGTCCAGGATGGTCAGGTCGAGTGAGCTCAGGCGCTCGGGGTCGGCGAGCAGGTTGATTTCGACGATCTTCCCGCCCGCGATCGTGAAGCCCATGACCGAGAACGGCTGTCCTCCCGGAGCCGTGACGACGCCCGCGGCTCCGTTCACCAGTGCCGGTCGTGCGAACTCGGCGAACCGTCCGAAGGTGAGCGCCCGCCCGGCCACCGCCCGGGCACCGCGCACCAGCTTGGACACGCCCGCAAGCGAATCGCCGGTGTCGGCTCGCAGCACGACGTCCGGGTCGAGCAGCGCGAGGAGAGCGTCGAAGTCACCGCTGCGCGAGGCGGCGAGGAAGGCGTCGACGACCTCGCGCTGGCGGCCGAGGTCGGTGTCGGGAGTGGCCGCTCCCTGCACCCGGCGGCGTGCGCGGCTGGCGAGCTGCCTGGCCGCGGTCGGCGAGCGGTCCACGATGGGGGCGATCTCGTCGAAGGGCACGGCGAACATGTCGTGCAGCACGAACGCGAGCCGCTCGGCGGGAGGCAGGGTCTCCAGGACCACGAGCAGGGCCAGGCCGACAGAGTCGGCCAGCAGGGCCTCGTACTCGGGGTCGACCCCGTCCGCGCTGCTGACGATCGGGTCGGGCACGTGCACGTCGTCCAGGGACTCCTCGCGCCGTGTCCTGCGCGAACGCAGCATGTTCAGCGCCACCCGGGCGACGACCGTGGTCAGCCAGCCGCCCAGGTTCTCGACCTCACTGGGGTCGGAGTGGTGGAGCCGGAGCCACGCCTCCTGGACGGCATCGTCCGCCTCGCTCAGCGAGCCGAGCATCCGGTAGGCCACCGCCCTCAGGTGGGTGCGGTGCGCCTCGAATCGCTCCGCCAGAAATTCGTTCTCGTCCATCGGTCACACTCCCTCGTCTCGCCGTGTCACCTCACTGACCGACGAAACCCGGCCGATGTGACAGGCACAGCAGACCGGCTGGAGTTCGGGTCACCGGTTCAGCACAGACCTGGAAATGATCGGCGTGACCAACCTCTTCAACCGCCTCAACGCCACCACCAAGCAGCCCGCCGGCGCGAGCTGGTGGTCCGGCACGTTTCCGTACGGAGGTACTCCTCCCGGAGGAGTGTGAGCCCGTTCGGCGGTTCGCAGGGTCCTCCGCGTCGCCGCTGCCCGGAATCTCCGGGAGGCTCACCTTGAACTCGCCGCCCCAGAAGGCGTGGCAAGCAAGGTGAAAGGATCACCATGACCTACTCCGACAGCGCCGCACAGAACCATCGAATCCTGAACTGCGTCCCGTCCCGCGACACCGACCGGGACTGGCAGCCCCGCCACGCCGTCGAGGCGGGGCTGCTGGCGGAAGCGCCCGCGGCGGCCCCGAGCCACGTGGATCTCCGAGAGCCCTGGTGGCATATCGGCAACCAGGAGTCCACGGGCTCCTGCGTGGGGTGGGCGACCGCCGACTCCGTCCTTCGCTGGTGCTTCGTCAAGGCCCACCGGCTGCGCCAGGATGATCCTCTGTCGGTCCGCTACGTCTGGATGGCCTCCAAGGAGACCGACCAGTTCATCAGTCAGCCGACGACCTTCGTCGAGGAGGCGGGCACCAGCCTGAAGGCGGCTCTCGACGTCGCCCGGAAGTTCGGGGTGGTACGCGACGCGGAACTGCCGTTCAAGCCCCCTCCGCTGCTGTTTCCCGGGTCCACGGCCGGTTTCTATGCCCGTGCCGCGCAGCGGCGGGTGGCCGCGTACTTCAACCTGGGCCGGAATCTGGACGAGTGGCGCAGATGGC
The DNA here is from genome assembly GCF_007828955.1 of Kitasatospora atroaurantiaca. NCBI lineage: Bacteria > Bacillati > Actinomycetota > Actinomycetes > Kitasatosporales > Streptomycetaceae > Kitasatospora > Kitasatospora atroaurantiaca. Next base: position 1,539,744 of record NZ_VIVR01000001.1, read on the forward strand.
TGGCATCCGGCAGTGGCCCGATCCTGGTCCGACTCGACGTCGACCGGACCTGGGACGACGCGCGCGACACGGACGGCAACCTCGACGTCTACAAGCAGGAGACCGTCCGGGGCGGCCATGCCGTCGCCCTCGTGGGGTACACCGCCGACCGGCGTTTCATCGTCCGGAACAGCTGGGGCACCGACTGGGGGCGTGACGGCTACGGCTTCGCGTCGGAGGGGTACGCGCAGCAGGCGTTCACCGAGGCCTACGGCGTGTCCGTCTGACACGAGCGCCGGTGGCCCGTGGCCGCACCGAACCGGCGGAGGGATCTGGGACTTGCCCCTGTGTCACTCCGCCGGTTCGGTGCGGCCGGTGAGGCGCTTGTGGCGCTGGCGCGCGGCCTGGGCGGAGCCGAGGCCGAGGTTGTAGGCGATCTGCTGCCAGGTCAGTCCTCGGCCGCGCGCCATTTCCAGCAGGCCGATCTCCAGTTCGTCGACCTCGGCGCGCGCCCACTGGACGAGGGCCAGGGCAGCGGCGAGGTCGTCCGCGTCGACCGGCGGCTCGCCCTCCTCGGGGAACTCCGTGCCGCCGGCCAGCAGGACCACCCGCCGCCAGGCATCCATCGGCCCCATCGGCATCCGCTGCTCCTCCCACCGTCTGCGGGAGTCGGCGTGCGCGTGGCGCTCGGTGATCCGGAAGAGCGCGGGGTACTGCCGCTTGGCGTGCGCCTCCGCGAGGTCCGGCCCGGCGAAGGGCCCGGAGAGCTGAGCGGCGCCGGGTGCGGTGTCTTCGGTCATGCTTCCCACCGTAGGTGGCAAGTCGATCGTTGACAACAACTCGTTCAAAACATCTTGTTCCCCTCCCGGGGCGGGCTACGCGTCATCGCAGCGAGACCCTGGGTGAGCTGGCCGAAGCCGTATCGTGGGAGCGCCGGTCCGAGCAGCCAGGAGGAAGAGCAGATGGCGGAGCCACGGGCGCGCCGTGCTGCGCGACCGCGTGAAGAGGTGTTCGCGGCCGCTCGCGCAGCGATCGCGGAGCACGGGCTCGCGAAGCTGACCATGGCCGGGCTCGGCAAACAGCTCCAGATGAGCGCGGGGCATCTCCTCTACTACTTCGGCAGCAAGGACCAGCTGCTGCTGGAGACCCTGCGCTGGAGCGAGGAGCAGCTCGGCGAACGCCGCCGGGCCGCGCTCGCGCGGGACGGCGCCAGCGTCTGGGACCGGCTGGCCGCGTACGCGGAGCTGTACCTGCCGGAGGGGCCCGGCGATCCGCGCTGGATCCTCTGGCTCGAGGTGTGGGGCCGGTCTCCGTCCAGTGCCGAGATCAGGCAGGGGCAGCTGGAGATCGAGGCGCCCTGGCAGGCCGAGCTGGTGGCGCTGATCGAGGAGGGCGTGGCGGCCGGCACGTTCGCGCCGAACGGTTCGCACGACCGGGCCGTGCAGATCCGGGCGCTGCTGGACGGGTTCGCGGTGCCGATCGCAATCGGACTGCCGGGGGCACGCCGGGAGGAGGCCGCCGCGCAGGTGGCCTCCGTCGCGGCGGCGTTGCTCGGCGGCCGCCGAGGGCCCTCCCCCGTCTGATCCGCTGCTACTCGGTACTACTCGGTCCAGAGCACGGCAGCCGTACGGTCGTCGGCGTAGCCCTTGGCGCGGACCTGGACCTGGCGGAGGAAGTCGACCGTCCCCGGTGGGTGCGGGTGGGCCCAGTGGCTGGAGAGGAAGTGCGCGACGGCCGGCTCGTCCGCGATCGGCTCGGCCAGACCGGGCGTGCAGAGCAGCAGGATGTCGCCGGGAGTCGCCGGGACGAGGCGGAACCGGAACGGGCGCGGAGTCTGATCGGCGGTCGCGGGAGCCGGTGGCCGGCCGTCCGGGTGGTGCAGCAGGCGGGCCGCGTACGCGTCGATCCAGTGGCCCGAGCGGAGCAGGTAGAGCCCGCCGGGGCCGATGCCGAAGGCGGCGCGGTGGGTGGCCTCCGGGTCCAGCGAGACCAGCAGGCAGTGCAGCGAACCGCTGTCGGGTGATGACAGGTCGGGTGACTGTCCATCAGGTGCGGGCTCGTCGATCGGGTCGTCGGGCTCGTCGGGGCCGGTCGGCCCGGTGGCGGCGGAGGACCTGAGCGGGACGGCCGCACGGGCGGTGAGGCGCTGCAGACCGTAGCGCAGGCGGTCCCGGGCGCCGGCGCGCAGGTCGGCCGCGAGTTCGGGGCGGCTGCGCCCGATGGCGGCGGCGAGGTGCTTGCACGCCTCGGCCGCCAGGGACGAGGGGATCTGCGAGCGGCTCGGGGCCCCGAGGACGGCCAGCAGCAGGCCCTCCTCCCCCTCGCCGAAGCGGGTGACCAGCAGCGCGTCCCGACGGGATTCGCCCCGGTACCGGGCGGAGTCCCCCCGTACGGAGACCGCTCGGAGGGTCGCCGCCCCGTACTGGGCGCCTTCGAGGACGGTGTCGGGGACGAGGGCGGCGAGCATGTCGGGGTCCGAGGCCGGCAGCGCGGTGGGTTCGGGCCCGTACGTGGGAGGGCGCTCACCGACGTGAGGGACGGGCGGCTGGTACGGCTTGGCGGTGGCCGGGTGGCTGGGCATCGGGTCGGGGGGCTCAACGATGGTGGCGGTCTCGGTGGACTCGGGCTCCTGCGCAGCGGGGGCAGGCGCGGGGTCCTCCGCGGCGGGAAGGGCCGTGGCCGCGGAGTCGGAGCCGGAGTCGGAGCCGTCCGACGCAGGAGCAGCCGACGCCGGAGCCGACGGCTCAGGTTCGGGGGCGGGCTGCTCGGCGGGGGGCTGCTCGGCGGCGGGCTCTCCCGTCCGCTGGGAGCCGATCATGCCTGCGGCCGAGTCGAACCAGTCGTCGACGCTGGCGTCGGCCGGAGCCGCTGAGGAAACGGCGGGTTCCGCATCGTCCGCAGCGGGCTCCGGCGGGGCGGGACGATCCCCCGTCCGCTGAACTCCGATCATGCCCGCCGCCGAGTCGAACCAGTCGTCGACGCTGCCCTCGCCCGCCGAGGCGTCCGGGGTGTCCGGCAGGGTGCCCGCCGGGCCCTCGTACACCGTGTGCCACCAGCCGTCCTCCGGCCGGTGCTGCGGGGGTGCGCCCTGGTTGCTCATCTGGCGGCTCCTCGTCCGTATGTGCCGTCTGCCGAGCGGGCTGAGTGCCGGACTCGACGTCATTGTCCCCAAGGAGAACGACGGTGTCCGGGATTCGGGGACAACCGATCACCCTGTGGGGGCAGCGATCCGGCCAGTGCCTGGTCCGATGCGTCCGACCTGCCCGGAACTGCCCCAAGCAGGGCCGATTCAGCCGGACAAAGTCTCGGGCAATGCGGAAAGTGATGGCCCGTGAGGGGCATCGCTTCACTCGTTCGGCTGATTAATATGTCCGCATGACCGCGCCGGGAGTCACCGCACCGCCGCCGGGGAGGGCCACGTACGCGGGCCGCCCGGCAGGCGTGCTCTGTGCACTGGTGCTGGCGGGTCTGCTGGTGGTGCTCCCGTCCGCTGGACGCGCCCAGGCGGTGGGCGCGAAGCAGGTACCGCCTGCTGTGACCACGGTCACCGGGCCCGCCGCGCACACGGCGCACGCGGTCCACTCGCTCTCCGCGGCCCAGGGGATCTCTGCCCACCACGGGGCCCCGATCGGCGCGCCGACGGATGCCGGACTGCCGCTCACCTGGTGCTCGGCCGACGGCGAACACCCGCTGCCGGGCAACGGCTGCTCCAGCCATCCGTACTGCGGCCAGGAGTCCCAGCTGCCGAACGCGCCGCCGCAGCCCGCAGCCGCCGTCCCCGCACAGCTGAGTCCGCCGCGGGCACTGCCGAGCCCGGCACCGCTCACCACCCTGGCCGGGCCCGACCTCGCGCCGGACCTCCATGCCCTGCAGGTCCTCCGGACCTGAGCGGAACCCACCGTCGGCCCGCGCCGCCTCGCGGACGGTCCGACGGCTCCGCCTCCCCGCCACACCCGCATACCGCCGTGCCCAGAGCGCACGGCGGGGACAAGGACAATTTCCATGGGTTCCGCCTCCAAGCAGTCCAACAAGGCGAGCAAGTCGAACGCCGGCCGCCCGAGCCCCACCGACCGCCGCGCGCGGATCGCCGAGCTGCGCGCCGAGGAGGAGCGCCGCGACCGGCGTAACAAGATCCTCGCGATCAGCGTGGCGAGTCTGCTGGTGGCCGCCATGATCGGCGGCGGCGCGTGGATCGCGCTGGACGCGAAGTCGAAGCAGGACGCCAAGGACGCCGCGGCAAAGGCTCCGGTCACGGGCGTGAAGACCTTCGACAACCTCTCCCGCAACCACGTCCAGACCAAGGTCAGCTACCCGCAGACCCCGCCGGTCGGCGGCGACCACAACCCTGTCTGGCTGAACTGCATGGGCGTCGTCTACGACAAGCCGGTCGTGAACGAGAACGCCGTTCACTCGCTGGAGCACGGCGCGGTCTGGGTCACCTACAACGGCAAGGCGAGCGCCGACGACATCAAGACGCTGTCGGAGAAGGTGAAGGCGACGCCGTACTCGTTCATGAGCCCGTACCCGGACGAGCAGGGCACCGTCACGCTGACCGCCTGGGGCACCCAGCTGACGGTGGACAGTGCCAGTGACCCGCGGGTCGGCCAGTTCTTCACCAAGTACGTGCAGGGCCCGCAGACCCAGGAGCCGGGGGCGTCGTGCAGCACCGCCCAGTGACGGACGAGGCCGACCCGGAGACGGCTGTCGAGGAGCGGCCGGCGGGGCGTCGGCGGTGGATGTGGTGGCCGGCGGCGCTGGCCGCCGTCGTGGCGCTCTGCCTGGGCGTTCCGGCGCTCCTGGCGGGCGGCACGTCCGCCTCCGGTACCGCGGCGACCGCGCCCGCGAGTGACTCGCCCGAGGCCGGGTTCGCCCGGGACATGGCGACCCACCACCAGCAGGCGATCGACATGTCGTTCATCGTCCGGGACCGGACGCAGGACACCGCCGTCCGCAACCTGGCCTTCGACATCATCAACACCCAGGCCAACCAGCGCGGCATGCTGACGGGCTGGCTGGACCAGTGGGGGCTGACGCAGAGCTCGGCCGCCAAGCCGATGGCGTGGATGCGGATGGACCACGACTACCAGGCGCACGACGGCTCCCTGATGCCGGGCATGGCCACCAACACGGAGCTCGAGAAGCTGCGCGGGCTCAGCGGCCGGGACGCCGAGGTGTACTACCTGCAGCTGATGATCCAGCACCACAAGGGCGGGGTCGCGATGGCCCAGGGCTATGTCGACCTCAGCGCCAACGCGGTGGAGAAGCGCCTCGCCCAGACCATGGTCAACGGGCAGCGTTCCGAGATCGACCTGATCACCGGGATGCTCGCGGAGCGCGGCGCCAAGCCGCTCTCCTGATCACTCGCCGGCCCTCCGGGGTGCGGTGGACGGTCCCGTCCGCCGCACCCCGGTCGTGTTTTCGCGCCCAGGCCGCACCTTCGGTGCCGCCGGAGCCCGGGAACCGGCGCCCCCTTCAGCGCCGCGCCCGTACGCCTGCCGACAGCAGCGCCGCCTGCGCGGCCACGGCGACCAGCAGCACCAGCACCGCCCGGCCGCCTACCGCATGGCCGGCCAGGTGCACGGCGAGCACGGGCAGCGCCGTGCCGAGGGCGGTGCCCAGGCTGCGGACCATGTTGACCAGGCCGCCGCCGACCGCCGAGCTCTCGGCGGGGATCGCGCGCATCACCAGCGCGTTGTTGGCCGGGAGCATGAGGCCGAGGCCGTAGCCGGCGACGAGGAGCGGCCCGGCGAAGGAGGCCGGGGCTGCCGGGAGCAGTGCTGCCAGGGCCAGGCCGAGGCCCGCGACCAGTGCCCCGAGGCGGCAGCGCGTCGCGTCGGGCCAGCCTCCGGGCAGCAGGCTACCGCCGACCGTAGCGGCGACCGCGAAGGCGGCGGGCAGCGCGGTGATCACCAGCCCGGCGGTGGTCACCGGTACGCCGGCGCCGACCAGCATGACCGGACCGAGGACCAGCGGGCAGAACAGCAGCAGATAGCCGATCAGTGCCACCACCAGCCCGGCCCGGATGCCGGGGGTGTTGACCAGGCCCGGCGGGATGATCGGCCGGTCCGCGCGCTGCTCCTGCCTGGCCAGCGCCACCGCCAGCACGGCGGCGAGGAGGAGCAGCGCGGCCACCGCCCAGCCGGGCAGGGGCAGCCCGGAGGCGGTGGAGAGGGCGAGCAGCAGTGCGGTGGACGAGCCCGCCAGCAGGACCAGCCCGAGCAGGTCGAAGCGCCTCTCACCCCGGCCCTCATCTCCCCCGGTGGCCAACTCGGTGGCAGGGCGCCCCTGCGGGTGGGTCCGCGGGAGCAGGAACCACCCGGCCAGGATGCCGAGCAGGCCGATCGGGACGTTGATCCAGAACACCCAGCGCCACGAGGCGTGTGCCACCAGCAGCCCGCCGAGGGTCGGGCCGAGCGCGAGGCCGAGCGCCTGGGCGGCAGCCTGGACGCCGAGCGCGGTACGCATGGCCCGTTCCGGCACCCCGCGCGCCACCAGAGCCACGCTGTTGGCCTGCATCATCGCGCCGCCGACGGCCTGCACCGCCCGCCAGGCCACCAGCTGGGCCAGGCTGCCCGAGAGTCCCGCGCCCAGCGAGGCGAGTGCGAAGACCGCGAAGCCGCCCAGGTACATGGTCTTGCGGCCGACCAGGTCGGAGAGCCGGCCGATCGGCGCCAGCAGGGCCACCAGGACCAGGAGGTAGGCGAGCGCGACCCACTCGACGGCGGCGAAGTTGGCCCGGAAGCCGCTCTCCAGGGCCGGGAAGGCCAGGGCCGTGATGCTCGCGGTGAGCTGCCCCAGGAAGGCCCCCAGGCAGACCGTGCCGACGGCCAACCAGTGGGCGTGCCGCCAGGCTGCGATCTGACGGGGACGAGGGCGCTCCGTGAGCAGTCGGCTGTCGAGGAGACGAGGTCGGCGGTCGGTGCTCATGGGCCGAATATATCTGCTGCAGAACTACTCGCTGAACGAACCAGTCCCTGTGCGATCACATCGTTGCAGGATGTACTCGCTGACAGATCTGGTCACCCAGCGAGGCATCTGCTACGAAGCGCTACGCTGTCGGCCATGCCGTCGCTGCCCGACTCCGACCCCGGTTCGCCCTCCCCCGCCCTCGCCGCCTCCGAGGCGGGCCCGGCCGCCGGCGGCGGGTCCGCGTTCGAGGAGGCGGCGGCGATCGAGCGCGCCCAACGGCTGACCGATGTGATCACCCGACTGCGTCGAGCCCTGCGCAGCAGCATCCGCACCGACTACCCCTGGGAGTCGCTGCCGATGGCCCAGGTGGAGCTCCTGCAGACGCTGGCCGCGGCCCCCCTGCGGGTGGGCGAGCTGGCGGCCCGTCAGCGCCTCGCACCCAACACCGTGAGCGGGCTGGTCGGCAAGCTGCTGGAGGCGGGCTTCGTGGACCGGCAGGCCGACCCCGGCGACCGCCGTACCGCGCGGATCGCCCTGACCGAGGCGGGTCACCAGCAGCTCCGGGACTGGCAGCGGGCGCACGAGCGACGGATGGCCGACGCCCTGGAGAGCCTCTCCCGTGCGGACCGCGAGGCCGTCATGGGCGCTCTGCCGGGTCTTGAGCTGCTGGCCAAGGCCCTGGCGGGCTCCGGCCCGGAGGACCGTACGGGCTGACGGACCTGACGGACCTGGCGGACCTGACGGAGCGCCGGTCGACAGCCCGTCAGAACAGCGTGCCGCGCTCGAGCTCCAGCAGCCACCGCTTGCGCTCCACCCCGGCCGCGAAGCCGGTGAGCGCGCCGTTCGCCCCCATCACCCGGTGGCACGGCCGGATCACCAGCAGCGGGTTCGCACCCACCGCCCCGCCCACTGCCCGCACGGCGCGCGGCGACTGACCGGCGGCCGCGCCGAGTTCGCCGTAGGTGACGGTCCCGCCGTACGGGATGTCGTCCAGCGCCGCCCAGATCCGCTGCCGGAACTTGGTGCCGACCGGCGCCAGCGGCAGGTCGAAGACGGTCAGCTCACCCGCGAAGTAGGCCGCCAGCTGTTCGACCGCCGGCGCCAGCGCCGCCGCGTCGGGCTCCCAGTCCGCGTCGGGCTCACCGCGTGCGCCCTTCTGCCCGGGCGCCGTGACGGTCGCGAGCGCCGCCGGGCCGTTCCCGTCCACGAAACCGCTCAGCAGCAGTCGGCCCAGTGGGCTCTCCATGGTCGTGAAGACCGTCGTCATGCCTTCTCACGCTCCTCCGTGGACGGTGCCGTCCAGAGCCGGTGGACAGCATACGAGCGCCACGGCGCCCACGCCGGGGCGACCGCGGCGGCCGCCTTCGGGTCGCCCGGTTGCCCGAGCCGCACGAGTCCGTGCCGCACCCCGGCGTCACTGGGCAGGAACACGTCCGGGTCGGCGAGTGCCCGCATCCGCAGGTATCCCACGGTCCACGGGCCGATCCCGGGCAGCGCCAGCAGCTCGGCCGCCGCAGCCTCGCGGTCCACACCGCCGTCCAGCCGGACCTCGCCCTCCGCGAGCGCGGCACAGAGCCCGCGCAGGGCCCGGCGGCGCGCCTCCGGCATCGCGAGGTCGGCCGGATCGGCCTCGGCGAGGGCGGTCGTGGCCGGGAAGAGCATCCGCAGTCCGCCGCTGGGCTCCGGGAGTGCCCGGCCGTAGCGCTCGGCCAGTCTCCCGGCCAGCGTGCGCGCCGAGGTGACGGTGATCTGCTGCCCGAGCACCGCCCGCACGGCGAGCTCGTGCGGGTCGACGTGGCCGGGCGAGCGGATGCCGGGGCGGGAGCGCACCAGCTCGCTCAGCACCGGGTCCGCTCCGAGCTGTCCGTCCACCGCGTCCGGGTCGGCGTCCAGGTCGAAGAGGGCGCGCAGGCGGTACACGGCGGTGGTCAGGTCGCGCAGTTCCGTCAGCTGCAGCCGGCAGTCCAGCCACCCCCGGTCGGGCTGGTCGCCCGCGCCCAGCCCGTCCACCTCGGCGATGCCGTGCCCGTACGGGAGCGCGAGTGTGCGGCGGTACGTCCGGACGCCGGGCCGCTCACCGGGCACCACCTCCTCGATGCCGGGGACGGCACGCAGCGCGAGGAAGTCGAGCAGGTGGTCACTGTCGAGCGCCCCCCGGTACGCCAGGCGAAGGCTGATCGTCCCGGCCGGTGCCGCACCGCGTCGGCCCGCCCCGGCTTCGGCGCGCAGGCCGCTCGGGGTGCGGTCGTAGACCTCGCGCACGGTGTCGTTGAACTGTCGTACGGAGGAGAAGCCGGATGCGAAGGCCACCTCGGTGACGGGCAGTTCGGTGGTCTGCAGCAGCAGTCGGGCGGTCTGGGCGCGCTGGGCGCGGGCCAGGGCGATCGGCCCCGCACCGAGTTCGGCGGTGAGCTGGCGCTGCACCTGGCGGGAGCTGTAGCCGAGGCGGTCGGCGAGGCCCGCGACACCCTCGCGGTCCACCACGCCGTCGCCGATCAGCCGCATCGCCCGGCCCACCAGGTCGGCCCGGTGGTTCCACTCGGGCGAGCCGGGGACGGAGTCGGGGCGGCAGCGGCGGCAGGCCCGGTAGCCGGCGCCCTGAGCGGCGGCCGCGGTCGGGTAGAAGGTGCAGTTGACGCGCTTCGGTGTCACCGCCGGGCAGCTCGGGCGGCAGTAGATGCCGGTGGTGCGGACGGCGGTGAAGAACACACCGTCGAAACGGGCGTCCCGGCTGTCCACGGCTCGGTACCTGGTGTCGTCGTCGATCACGTCCTCCAGTCTGAAGCACCGGCCGGGCGCCGACTGGCGGAAAACCGACGTCAGCGTCGGGCAAGCCCGCGCGAGCGGCGGGTCAGCCCCGGGCAGCCGGCGGGTCAGCCCGGGGCGTCGGCGGGCGCGTCGCGGGCAGCGGCGGGCGAGTCACGGGGGCTGTCGGATCCAGCTTGTGGGAGCGCTCTCAGTAGCTGCTGCGGACCCGATAGGCTTCGCGCAGACGGTCCGGCGCCACATGCCGGATCCGAGCCCGCCTGCAGAGATCTCCGGAGAGGAGCCCGCGGTGACCGAGCAGCAGCCCGAGGTCCGGTCGGCCGGCGCCCTCCCGCGCCCGACCCTTGAGTCCGTCGCCGAGCGGGCCGGGGTGTCCAGGGCCACTGCCTCGCGGGTGGTCAACGGCGGCACCGGCGTACGCGAATCGCTCCGCGAGAAGGTGCAGCGCGCCGTCGACGAGCTCGGCTACGTCCCGAACCTCGCCGCGCGGACCCTGGTCACCCGGCGCAACCAGGCGGTCGCGGTGGTGGTCGCCGAACCCGAGAGCAGACTCTTCTCCGACCCGTTCTTCGCCCAGCACCTGCGCGGCATCAGCCGGGAGCTGTCCGCCGCCGACAACCAGATGGTGCTGCTGCTGGTCGAGGACCAGCGCGACTACGACCGGGTCGGCCGCTACCTGGCGGGCGGGCACGTGGACGGTGCGCTGCTCTTCTCGCTGCACCACAGCGACCCGCTGCCCGAGATGGCCCGCAAGGTCGGCCTGCCCACCGTGATCGGCGGCCGTCCGGGCTGGCCGGGTGCCGAGTCGGACCGCGAGCTGGTCTACGTGGACAGCGACAACCGGGGCGGTGCGAGGCTCGCCGTCCAGCACCTGCAGTCGCTCGGCCGCACCAGGATCGCCACGATCACCGGGCCGCTCGACCAGACCTCCTCCATCGACCGCCTCGACGGCTACCGCGACCTGCTGCCCGACGGTGACCCCGAGCTGATCGCCGAGGGCGACTTCACGCCGGACGGCGGCGGCCGCGCCATGGCCGAGCTCCTGGCCCGCCGGCCGGACCTGGACGCCGTGTTCGCCGCCTCCGACTCGATGGCCTCCGGCGCACTGCGCGTCCTGCGCGCCCGCGGCCGCCGGGTGCCCGAGGACGTCGCGGTGGTCGGCTTCGACGATGTGGAGTCGGTCGCCGCCTGGACGGAACCGCCCCTCACCACCGTCCGCCAGGACATCGAGGAGATGGGCCGCCTCATGGCCCGCCTGCTGCTCCGCCGACTCGCCGGCGCGGGCACGCAGACCTCGCCGCGGGTCAACGCCCCGACCTCGGTGATCACCCCGACCCACCTGGTCCGGCGCGGCTCGGCGTGATGCCGGGGAGATCCCTCGGCACGCCATCCGGGTGAGGCGTAGCGTCGCAGTATGACCGCCGAGCAGTTCCCCGAGCTCCCGATAGCCGAGTTCGCGTTCCCCGGACCAGGGCGTGACCGGCTGGTGGCCGCGATCCTGGACGGGTCCAAGACCAGCACGACCGGGCTGTTCGCCGAGTACGAGAAGCTGGGTGAGCCGCTCCCCGCGGTCGGCTCCCGGCAGGTGCTGGTCGACTCCCGGAAGCGCGGCGTCGGCGTGATCGAGTGGACCGGGGTACGGGTCGTGCCGCTCGCCGAGGTAGGGCTGCAGCACGCCCTCGACGAGGGCGAGGGGTTCGCGACGGTGGCCGAGTGGCGGGCGTCGCACGAAGGCTTCTGGCAGAGCGCGGACATGCGCGAGGTGCTCGGCGACCCGGACTTCACGGTCGACGACGCGACCCCGGTGGTACTCGCCCGCTTCCGCCTGCTGGGCAGCCAGGAGGCGGAGCGGGTCTGAGCGAGTCCCGTCCGCCTGACCTCAGTTCGGGGCACCCGATGCGGTGCTGGAAGGTGAACGGCGTGCCACGGCGAGAAGGCCGGCTCCACACCGGGATCCCGTGCGTTGTGCGGGTGTCGTGAAAGATCGTAACGATCTACCTGGCGTTGAGACATTTCAAGATCACATAGACCGATTTGTGCTGGTCAGAGCAGCTCTGGCCTCAACTTATGCTCCGGGCGTCACCGTTGAACGACGGTGAGTCAAGGAGCATTGATGAGCACCTACACAACCGGACGTGGCAGGCGGAGAACACCCGCCGGCTTCCGGGCAATGAGCGGGACCTTGGCCCTGGCGGTGGCGATGTCGCTGCTGGCGGGTGCCGAGCCGGCGGTCGCCGCCCCGGCGGGCAAGACCACCAAGTCGGGCCCGTCATGGGCTGCTGACATCCCGTCCGCTCGCATCGCGGCCCGCCTGTCGGGCCAGCGGGTGGAGGCACTGTCGGAGCGGACGGAGACGTCGACGACGTGGGTGAACAAGGACGGCTCTCTGACGTCCGAGTTGTTCGCCGGTCCGGTGCGCTTCCAGCAGAACGGCCAGTGGGTCGACGTCGACCTTGGCCTGCAGGCGGCCTCGGACGGGTCGGTTGCGCCGAAGGCGCACCCGCGTGGGCTGAAGCTGGCCGGCGCGGGCGGTGCGCGGGTGAAATCGCTCGCCGAGTCGCAGGCCGGCAAGGGCGATGCGCGGACCCTGGTGTCGCTCGGCGAGGGCGACCAGCAGGTGGAGCTGCAGTGGAAGGGCGGCCTGCCCAAGCCCGTACTGGACGGCACGAAGGCGATCTACCAGGACGCCATCGCCGACGGCGCGGCGGACCTCGTGGTGGAGGCGACGCGTACCGGCTTCGAGCAGTACGTGACGCTGAAGCAGCGCCCCACGGCGGCCGGTTTCTCGTACACCATGCCGCTGAAGGCCAAGGGCCTGAAGGCCGAGGCGCAGCCGGACGGCAGCGTGCTGTTCACGGACAAGAGGACCGGTGAGAAGCGGGCCGTGCTCCCCGCGCCGGTGATGTGGGACGCCACCTCGGTCGAGGGCTCGAGTGAGCACCCGAACCATGGAAAGGTCGATCTGAAGGTCGTCCAGCACGGCGACACCATCGATCTGGTCTTCACCCCCGACGCCAAGTTCCTCGCCGACCCGAAGACCCGCTACCCGGTCACGGTGGACCCGTCCACCACGGCGCTCGGCAACGTCTTCGACACCCGGGTGCAGAAGGGCGAGACGGTCGACTGGTCCGCCGACACCGAGCTGTACTGGGGCAACCCCGGCACCAAGAACGCCGACGGGTCGTCACGCGAGGCGCGTGCGTTCATCAACTGGAACACCGGCCCGATCGCCGATGCGCTGATCACCAGCGCCACGGTGTCCCTGTGGAACTTCCACTCCGGCAACAGCGACTGCGCCGCCTACGCGTGGGACGTCTACGACACCTCGCTCGCCTCCACCGCCTCGCGGTGGACCGCGCAGCCGTCGTGGAACTCCAAGAAGGCGACCTCCACCGAGACCAAGGGCCGCACGGGGTGTGCGGCGGACGACTGGATCAACGCGGACGTCACCAACCTGGTGCAGACCTGGACGTCGGCGAAGAACACCACGTCCGGCATGGGCCTGCGTGCCCCGGACGAGGTCTCCACGAAGTACTGGAAGGAGGTGAACTCCGCCAACGCCGCAAGCAACGTCCCGAAGCTGACGGTGAACTACAACTACCGTCCGCGCACCGGCACGGACCAGCAGGCCGGCTCGCCCTTCTACAAGGACACGAGCGGCACCTGGTGGGTCAACTCGACCACGCCGACGCTGCGGGACACCTTCGTCGACCCGAACAACGACAAGGTCGACGGCACCTTCCAGATCTTCGACAACGACACCGGTGCCCAGGTCGGCAACGTCCTGGTCTCGCCGTACGTGCCGTCCGGCCAGCCCGCGTCCGTCAAGGTCCCGGCCGGTGTCCTGACCAACGGCAAGACCTACAAGTTCCGCACCTCCCCCTACGACGGCCTGCACTACAACACCGGCTGGTCCGCCTGGGCCTACTTCACCGTCGACACCTCCGCCCCCTCCGCCCCGGCCTCGGTCACCTCGACCGACTACCCGTCCGGACAGTGGGTCAAGGGCGCAGGCCAGTCCGGCATGTTCACCGTGACCCCGCCGAGCGGTGACCAGAACGGCCTGGAGTGGTCGCTGGACGGCGCCACCTGGACCAGGGTCGCCACCAACGGCACCACCACACCGGTGAACCTCACCGTCACCCCGGCCAAGGCCGGCACCAACACCCTCCAGGTGCGGGCGGTGGACCGGGCGGAGAACAGGTCCGAGCCCGTCTCGTACGCCTTCCAGGTCGGCGCCGGCGGCGTGACCGCGCCGAACGACGGCACCCGCACCGCGGCCCGTGTGCCGCTGGTCGCCGAGGCCGACGCCGCCAGGTACGACAGCGTCGCCTTCTCCTGGCGCCGCTCCGACGCCGACGCCTGGACCCAGATCCCGGCGGGCGACGTCACCAACGGCGGCACCGCGCTCACCTCGTGGCCGGCCGCGCTCACCTCCGGCAAGAGCCCGGCACTGACCTGGAACGCCACGTCGACGGTCAACCCGGACGGCACCGTGCAGGTCCGCGCCGACTTCACCGGCCCCAACAGCGCCGCCGTGTCCGCCGAACCCATCAAGGTGATCGTCGACCGCAAGGCCGACGGCGCCGCGACCCAGAACGTCGGCCCGGGCAGCGTGAACCTGCTCACCGGAGACCTCACCGTCTCCGCCACCGATGTGTCGCTGTTCGGCCTGAACGTGGGTCGTACGAGTTCTTCCCGTGACCCGAAGGCCGCGGCGAACCAGGCGGGCCAGGCAGCGATCTTCGGGCCGAACTGGGTATCGGGGGTCGCCTCCGACGTGTCCCAGTCCGAGTACACCGAGATCCGCAAGACCTCGGACACCTCGCTGGACGTGGTGAGCACCGATGGCGGCACCGTCGCCTTCACCGCGAACGCAGCCGGCGACGGCTGGGTGCCGGAGCCCGGCAGTGAGGCCCTCACCCTGCGCGGAGCCTTCACCACCGGAGACTTCACCCTCTCCGACACCGAGGGCACCGTGACCACCTTCTCCAAGGTCGACCCGGCCGCCACCACCTGGACCGTGACCTCCAGCCTGCTGGACGGCCTGGCCAACTCGACCACGACCGTGGTCTCCGAGAAGGTCACCGTGGGCGGAAAGACCCTGGCCCGCCCGAAGCTGGTCATCGCCCCGACCTCTGCGGCCAGTTCCGCAGCCTGCGCCGCCGATGTGACCGTCAAGGGCTGCCGCGTCCTGCAGTTCGTCTACGCCACCTCCACCACCGCCGTCGGTGACACCAACGGCAGCGACTTCGGCGACTTCGCCGACCAGGTGAGCACCATCAAGCTGTGGGCCACCGCCCCTGGCGCCGCAGCTTCGACCGCCACCGACGTGGCCACCTACCGCTACGACACCGCCGGGCGCCTGCGGCAGGAGTGGGACCCGCGCCTGGGCACCGGCGCCAAGACGCAGTACTCCTACATCGTGGGTACCGCGTCGGACGGCGCGCTCTACGCCGTGCTGCCGCCGGGAATCAGCGGCGGCTATCACATGGCGTACGGGAATGTCGGCTCCAACCCGGCTGCGGGTGAGGGCATGCTGACGTCAGTGTGGACGAACACCCTGACACCCGGCACGGCGAGCACGGTGAACGGCACCGCTACCAGCACCCTCGTCTACGGCGTCCCGACCACGGGCAGCAAGGCGCCCGAGGACCTGTCGGCCACCGCCGGCGCCGGCTGGGGTCAGACGGACATGCCCACGGACGCCACCGCCGTGTTCCCGTCCGACCAGGTCCCCGCCTCCAACAACGGCGCAGACCTGAACGCGGGCGACTACACCCGGGCCGACATCAACTACCTGAACGCCTCGGGCAACCAGGTCAACGACGTCTCCCCCGGACACCGGGTCACCACGACCGAGTACGACAAGTGGGGCAACCAGGTCCGCAGCCTGACCGCCGCCAACCGCGAGCTGGCTCTTGGCGGCACCGACCCGCTCAAGGCGCAGCTCGCCGACCTCGGCATCGACACCCTCCCCTCCGGAGACCGGGCCCGGCTGCTGTCCAGCACGAGCGTCTTCGGCGCGGACGGGCAGCGCGAGACCGAGACTTTTGCACCGCTGCACCGGGTAACCCTTGCAGCGGACGCCGTGTCCGGCTCGACGACGGTCGCGGCAGCAGGAAGCCAGGTCACCTCCCGCACCCACACGGTGAAGACCTACGACGAGGGCCGTCCGACCGACGGCACGGCCAAGATCAAGGACCAGGTCACCACCACCGCCACCGGCGGTTGGCTGCGCGCCTGGCCGGACGTCTTCGCCGAGACCCGCACCGACAAGACGGTCTACGACTGGGCCCTGGGTGTTCCCACCCAGAAGATCCAGGACGCGGGTGGCCTCGCGCTGACGACCACCACCGGATACGACAGCCAGGGCCGAGTCGCCTCCACCTCTCTGCCCGCCTCCAACGGCTCGGACGCCGGCACCACCACGACGGCCTACTACAGCCCGACCGGCACCGGCACCTGCGCCGGCCGCCCGGAGTGGGCCGACCTCCTCTGCCAGACCGGCCCCGCCGGTGACATCACCGGAGGCGGCTCCAACCCCTCCCAGCTGCCGACCAAGACCGTCCAGTACGGCCTGTTCGGCCAGACCACCCAGACCGACGAGACCGCCAACGGCTCCACCCGCACCACCACGATCACCGCGGACGCCGCGGGCCGCCCGGTGACCACCACGGTCAGCGGCGGCGTCGGCACGGCTGTCCCCGCGGTCACGGTCACCTACGACCCCGCGACCGGCGCGGTCACCAAACAGGACTCCACCGGCGGCGGGACGATCACCAAGGCGTACGACGTGCTCGGCCGCCAGATCTCCTACACGGATGCCGACGGTGGCGTCACCACCACCGAGTACGACGCGCTGAACCGGCCCACCAAGGTGACCGACAGTGTTCCGTCCACGACCACCTACGCCTACGACACCGCCATCGACCCGCGCGGCCTGGCGACCTCGACCACGGACTCCGTCGCCGGAACGTTCACGGCGCGATACGACGCCGATGGTGGTGTGGCAACCCAGGGCCTGCCCGGTGGCTTCACCATGACGAACCGCCAGGATCCCGCAGGCGCCGCCGTCAACCGGACCTACACCCGCGACAGCGACGGCACCGTGCTGGTGTCCGACGGCATCACCGAGACGGTCCACGGACAGTGGGCCACCCATGCCGGAACTGCCGGCGTCACCGCTGCCCAGAGCTACACCTACGACAAGACCGGCCGTCTGACCCAGGTGCAGGACACCTCCGTGGATGCCGTCTGCACCACCCGCAGCTACACCTTCGACAAGAACACCAACCGCACCGCACTCGGCACCACCACCGCGGCCCGCGGCCAGGTCTGCACCACCACCGGGGGCACCACGGCCACCAGCATCTACGACAGCGCCGACCGCCTGGTGAACTCCGGCTACACCTACGACGCGTTCGGCCGTACCACCGCCCTGCCCGGCACCGCGATCGCCTACTACAACAGTGACCTGGTGCAGCAGCAGACTGCGGGCAGCAACCGGCAGACCTGGACCCTCGACTCCAACCAGCGCCTGCACGCCTGGACAGCCGAGACCAACAACGCCGGGACCTGGACCCAGACCGGGTCCAAGACCAACCACTACGACTCGGACGCCGACAGCCCCCGCTGGATCACCGAGGATGTCTCAGGAAACGTCACCCGCAACGTCGCCGGCAGCGAGGGCGGTCTCGGCGCCACCACCACCAAGACCGGGGGTACCGTCCTCCAGCTCTCGAACCTCCACGGCGACATCACCCTTCAGCTCCCGCTGGATACCGCCGTTGCCCCGGTCGTCCTCGACTTCGACGAGTTCGGTAACGCCCGCAGCTCCCAGCCCAAGGCTCGATACGGCTGGCTGGGCGCCAAGCAGCGCTCCGACGACACCCCCACCGGCCTCACCCTCATGGGGGCCCGCCTCTACAACCCCGCCACCGGGCGGTTCCTCTCGGTCGACCCGGTAGCCGGCGGATCCGCCAATGCGTACGAATACGTCAACCAGGATCCGGTGAACAAGCTCGACCTGGACGGCCGGAACGCCCGGGGGAGGCAGCGCAGCAGCGAGTTCACTCACTGGACCGACAAGGAGCTCGCCGACGCCTACAAGTCTCCGCACACGTCGAAGGCCATGAAGCAGAAGATCAAGAAGGAGCAGAAGGCCCGAGGTGACAGAGGTTCGCGCTCCAGCCACTCGAAGAAGGCCGGCGGGCACAGCAACTTCTGGTGGAGCGCCGCGAAGTGGACACTCGGTGGAATAGCCGTCGGCGCGGCCGCCGCGGCCTGTGTCTTCGGCGGGTGTGAAGCAGCAGCCGCCGCGTTCGGTATCGGTGCTTTCTTCACGTGGGCCTTTACGTGGTAGGTATGACCTCCCACCTGTTTGCTCCGATCGACTTTGGGGCTGGTTGAGATCACATCGAAATACAGACTGAGGACGAGGCTGAGAGTCCTGCTGCCGTCTTGGCTCGGCAGGGCCTTCCCGAAGGGGAAGGGCGATTGCGGTGCGCACGAGTGGTACCGGTACGACGAGAGCTCGTACCGGTGCTATCACTGCGCGGTGGGAGTGAGGCCCGTCACCGAGGAGGACGACCGGGCCCGCAGGGATCAGGCCGTTCCGCCGAGGTCCACGGAAAACCCGTAAATTGATCGACAGTGGCCCGCCGGATGTTCCGGCGGGCCACTGTCGGTCGGACTCAAGCCTCAGGTCTCCGACCTCAGTTGAACGGAATCCGCAGGACCGAGACGCTGCCCTGCGCCTGGCTCGCCCCGACTCGCAGCTGGGCCGGCCCGTTGCCGATGGCCGACCAGACCTCGACGCGGATGGTGCCGTGGTCGAGGTTGCCGAGCGTGCCGGTCGCGGAGAGCAGGCCGGCCCCCGCGCCCGAGTACCGCTCCCAGCCGGTGACCGGGTCGGTCGCGAAGTAGCGGAACGTCTCGACCCGGCTGAAGGTGCCGCTGCCGGTCAGGTCGTAGGAGACCCTGACCTGCTGCCCCAGCCCGACGCCCGTCCCGGCGTCCACGTAGAGGTCGAAGTCCGTTGCCGCGCCGGAACGCAGGGTGCCGCTGACGTTACGGATCTCGTAGACCTTGGCCTGGTACGGCGTGCCGTCGTGGTTGGCGCCGCCCGCCGAGGGGATGGTGTCCACGGCGGCCGCGGCACCGTACGCCGTGGACAGCGCGCCGCCGGCCTGCAGGTAGAAGGTGTTGCCGGTGGTCGCGGGCACGGTCGACGTCGGGCTGGGGGTAGGGGTAGGGGTGGGTGAGGGCGAGCCGGTGGTCCCGCCGCTGCCGCCGTCCTGGAAGGAGCCCCGCTCGCTCGCCGTGGAGCGCGCCGGCACCGTCAGTGTCGTGCCGTCCGAGAAGTGGACCGCCCGCGCCGCCGTACCGTAGTTGTGCGCCACGTGCGTCCGGGTCGCGCCGTTGACGAAGACGGCCGCCGTCGGGGTGTCGGCGGTGACCGCCGGGTCGAGCGTGCCGAGCGAGGCCAGGTTGTAGATCCAGTGGTACGTGTGCGCCTTGGACTCGCCCTCCTCCGGGGTGTAACCGCCGATTCCGCTGTCCCAGTTGGCCTTGGCGGCAGCCGGGTCGGCCAGTGCCTGGAACTCCCAGAGCAGGTCGCGCCAGTCGGTGAAGGCTCCCCCGTTGTTGGCCTTCAGTTCGGCCAGATTGGCCTTGATCTCGTCCTGGCGGCGCGCCAGGTAGAGCGAACCGCCGGTCACCGGGAGCACGTTGATCCCGTGGATCATGCCGGGGCTGGCCGTCCACCAGGTCGAGTACGCGGCCCCGCTGCCCCAGACCATGCCGACCGTGTGGTGGCCGAAGCTCGCCGGGAACACCGCGTGGTCCGCGTCGAACCAGTACTGCTCCACCGCGTTGGCCTCGGTGGTGTAGAGATAGATGCCGAGGTCGCGCAGCGCGCCGTCCCCGGTGGCGGAGCCGTAAAGGATGAGCCCGGAGCTGAAGTTGAGCGACTCGGAGGAGGACTCCTCGTTGTTGCCGGCCGCGAAGCCCTCGTGTCCGGAGGCCCAGCCCTGGCCCGCGTACGGGTCGAAGTTGCGCAGCAGCGGGAAGCGGGTGTCGGTGCGGTCGCTGTTGGCGGCGTCCTTGGCGAGCAGCTTGACCATGCCGCCCCAGGCGGAGTCGGCGGCCCAGGCGGAGTCGTAGCGGGCCACGGTGGCAGCGGCCTGGACGAAGTAACCGTAGTGGAAGTGGTGGTCGTTGAGCTCGGCGTCCGTGCCGTAGGAGGCCGGGTAGCCGATCAGCGTCTTCCAGGTGCTGTCGTACGCGAAGCCCGGCGAGCCGCCGCCGGTGAACCAGGTCTGCATCTTGCCCTTGATCAGGCCGAGCAGCTTGTCACGCGTCGCGGCGTCACCCAACTGGTCAGCGATCGGTACGAGTTGGGCCAGCCGCCCGAGGGCCTTGCCGGTCCAGTAGGTGTCGGTGGCGGCCAGGAACGGGTCGCTCGCGTTGGCCTGGTCCCGGACGTACGCCGCCAGCGCGGCCCGGTCGTAGGAACCGACGTCCGGCAGCGAGGGCAGTACGCCGCCGACGCTCTGCACGGTGGTGAAGCCGCTTCCCTGGCGCACCTTCATCTGCCCGCGCGGCGAGGTGTACGTGAGCGAGGTCAGCGCGTCGCCGGTGGCGAGCCACTGGTGGCGGTAGAGCGCGAGGAGGGTGCCGGTCTGGCTGCCCTCCTGCGGCGTGGTGGTCGCGGTGTAGGTGGTCGACAGCGTCCCGTTGGCGGCCTGGTAGCTCCAGGTGACCTTGGTGTCGGTGACGAAGCTGTAGGCATAGGTGCGGAACAGGGCCAGGTCGGCCTGCGAGGGCAGGACGGCGACCGAGTAGTAGTCCTTGGCGCCGAGGGCCGCGCTCAGTGTGCTGCCGTTGACCGTCCAGCTGGTGCCGGTCGGGGCGAAGAGCCCGTAGTTGTGGCCGCCGACGGTGATGCCGAGGACGTTGCCCTGGTTGGAGAAGACCGTCGGGGTGCCGGCTGCGGTGACCTGGGCCGCGCCGCCGGTGGCGTGGGCGTAGACGTAAGGGAGCCCGTGGCCGATGGTCGCGGAGAAGGTGTGGGCGCCGTCGGCCCAGTACGGGGTGACGGTCCAGTCGGACCAGCCGTCGACCTTGGTGTCCGGGGAGTTGAGACCGGCCACGCCGAGGGTGAGGTCGCGGGTGTGGGTGAAGTCGTACTGGCGGCCGTCGGAGGTGACGGTCGGCGTGGTCGGGTAGCCGACCTCCAACCCCCCGGCGGCCGCCTTGAAGGTGAAGGGGTGGGCGTAGAGGTTCTCCGAGTACGGGTTGCCCGCATAGCGCTGGTAGATCAGCGAGGACCACCAGTCGTTGGTCGGCGCGGCCTTGCCGGCCATCCGAGCGGTGACCTTGGGGGTGACCGGCGCACCGTCGGAGTTGGTGGGCCCGACGGTACCGGCGGGGCGGCTGTCGCTGTAGGAGCCGAGCCCGACCGGGACGGTCGCCGCGGAGGCGCTGCCCGCGCCGACCGTGGCGGTGAGGGCGGCCGCCGCGGCGAGGGCGAGGGCGGTGATCGCGGCGGCCGGGCGGCGGAGGGATCTGGTGCGAGGGCTGGCGCGATGGAGCTGGCGTGGCGGCTTCATGGGGTGGCACCTCGGGTGGGGGGCATGGGAACGAGTGAGAGCGCTCTCAGCTTTCGGACCGTAGAGGTGTCCGAGGAGGGGTGTCAACGGCCAGGGCGAGATCCGCGCCGACTCCTCGATGTTCACCTTCCAAACGCACAGCTGGGCCAACTCCCGAGATTACGTTCAGGTTTCGACCTCTTGACGGGAGAACGGACCGCCCGGCAGTCTCCTCGCAACGACTGAGAGCGCTCTCAGCCTCGATCTCAGAGTCCGACCAGTCGTCCACCCACCTCAGCCGCGCCAGGAGGCATCCCCATGCGCCCCTTCAGAGCCCGCCGCACCACCGCCGCCGTCGGCAGTGCCGCCCTCGCCGCCACCATGCTCCTCACCGCCTGCAGCTCCGGCACGGCCGGCTCGAAGGACAACGCCGGCGGCGACGGCAAGGTCACCCTCACGATCGACCTCTTCGGCACCTTCGGGTTCAAGGAGACCGGCCTCTACGACGAGTACATGGCGGCGCACCCGAACATCACCATCAAGCAGACCGACACCCAGGACGAGGGCCAGTACTGGCAGGCACTGCAGACCAAGCTCGCCGGCGGCGGCGGGCTCGCGGACATCCAGGGCCTGGAGGTCGGCCGGATCGCCAGCGTCGTCCAGAAGCAGGCCGACAAGTTCGCCGACCTCAAGACCCTCGGGCTCGGCGGCGTCAACGACGACCTGGTGCCCTGGAAGGGCGCGGCCGTCAGGACCGCCGACGGCAAGGTGCTCGGCGCCGGTACGGACATCGGCCCGGAGGCGATCTGCTTCCGTACCGACCTCTTCAAGGCGGCCGGCCTGCCCACCGACCGCACCGAGCTGGCCGCCAAGTGGTCCAGCTGGGACGGTTACCTGGCCCTGGGGAAGCAGTACGTCACCAAGGCAGCAGGCGGGTCCGCCCCCGAAGGGAACAAGTGGACGGACAGCGCGGCCGGGATGTTCACCGCCGAGGTCGGCCAGGAGAAGGTCCGCTACGCCGACGAGAGCGGAAAGCCGGTGTACGACAAGAGCCCGGCCGTGCAGACCGCGTGGGCCAACTCCACCAAGCTGGTCGCCGACGGCCTCTCGGCCAAGCTGCCGCAGTGGACGCCGGAGTGGAACAAGGCCTTCAGCACCGGCAAGTTCGCCACCCTCAGCTGCCCCGCCTGGATGATCGGCTACATCAAGGGCCAGGCCGGCGAGGCCTTCGCGGGCAAGTGGGACATCGCGGCCGGCCCCGGCAAGACCGGCAACTGGGGCGGCTCCTACCTGGCGATCCCGAGAAGCTCCAAGCACCAGAAGGAGGCCGCCGAGCTGATCAAGTGGCTCAACGCCAAGGAGCAGCAGGCCAAGCTCTTCACCAAGCAGGGCTCCTTCCCCTCCAGCACCGGCGCCCAGGCCGCGATCAAAACCGTGAAGGACCCGTACTTCAACAACGCGCCGATCGGCGAGATCTTCAGCGAGTCAGCGGCCAACATGCCCGCCCAGGTGCTCGGCACCGACGACGGCGTGATCGGCAAGGCGTTCACCGACGCCCTGGGCGAGGTGGAGCGCACCGGCACCGCCCCGGCCACCGCCTGGCAGCACGCCCTGGACAACATCAAGAAGGCCAGCGGTAACTGACGCCTCATCACCTCTCTCCCGAGGACTCCTCGGGAGAGAGGGCCCACCGAAGGACCACCATGGCCACAATCTCCCGGCCCGCCCCCGCCCTCCCCGCGCAGGCCACCCGCGCCGCGCGGCCGCGCTGGGGCGCCCGGCTCGCCCCGTACGGCTATCTCGCCCCGTTCTTCGTCCTGTTCGCGGCCTTCGGGCTGTTCCCGCTGCTCTACACGGCGTACGTCTCGCTGCACCGCGTCGAGCTGCAGACGGCGGACCGGATGGACTGGCTGGGCCTGCAGAACTACACGCGTCTCTTCGAGGACCCGTTCTTCTGGAACGCGCTGCGCAACACCTTCACCATCGGTGTGCTGTCGACCGTCCCCCAGCTGCTCCTGGCGCTCGGTCTGGCCCACCTGCTCAACTACCGCCTGCGCGGCCGGACCTTCTTCCGGGTCGCGATGCTGATGCCGTACGCCACCTCGGTCGCCGCGGCCACCCTGGTCTTCGCCCAGCTCTTCGGGCGCGACTACGGGCTGATCAACTGGGTGCTGGCCGGCGTCGGGCTGAGCCCGGTGGACTGGCAGGCCGACACCTGGGCCTCGCAGTTCGGCGTCTCGGCGATCGTCACCTGGCGCTGGACCGGCTACAACGCGCTGATCTACCTGGCCGGGATGCAGGCCATCCCCGGCGAGCTGTACGAGTCGGCGGCGATGGACGGCGCCTCGCGCTGGCAGCAGTTCCGCCATGTGACCGTCCCCGGCCTGCGGCCCACGATCATCTTCACCGTGGTGGTCTCGACGATCGGCGCCTCCCAGCTGTTCGGCGAGCCCCTGCTGTACGAGGGCAACGCGGGCGGCGGGATCTCGCACCAGTACCAGACCCTCGGGCTCTACATGTACGAGCAGGGCTGGAGCTTCTTCCACCTCGGCCGGGCGGCGGCCGTGGCCTGGGTGATGTTCCTGCTGATCGTCGTACTCGCCCTGATCAACGCGGCGATCGCCGCCCGTCGCAACCGTACGGACCGGTGACACCCGTGATGAAACGCTCGCCCCTGCAGGGTGGTCCGCTCGCCTATGCCGTGCTGACGGCCGCCACGCTGGCCTTCGTCTTCCCGTTCTACTGGACGCTGGTGGCCGCCAGCCGGAGCAACTCCGAGCTCAGCGCGGCGACTCCGGCGCTCACACCCGGCCCGAACCTGTTCCACAACATCGGCGAGGCACTGCAACAGGCCTCGATCGGCACCGCGTTGCTCAACTCACTGCTGGTCTCCACCGCCGTCACGGCGGGCGTGGTGCTCTCCTCCACGCTGGCGGGCTTCGCCTTCGCCAAGCTCCGCTTCCGGGGGCGAGGGCTGCTGCTGGCCGTCACGGTCGGGACGATGATGATCCCGCCGCAGCTCGGGGTGATCCCGCTCTTCATGGTGATCGTCAAGCTGGACCTGCAGAACAAGCTGCCCGCCGTGATCCTGCCCTCGCTGGTGTCCGCCTTCGGGGTGTTCTTCATGCGGCAGTTCCTGATCCAGGCGCTGCCGGACGAGCTGATCGAGGCCGGGCGGATGGACGGCGCGTCCAGCCTGCGGATCTTCCGCAGCATCGTGCTGCCGGTGGCCCGTCCGGGGATGGCCGTGCTCGGGATGCTCACCTTCATGGCCACCTGGAACGACTTCTTCTGGCCGATCGTGGCGCTGAGTTCGCAGAACCCCACCGTGCAGGTGGCCCTCAAGTCGCTCGGTCAGGGGTACGTCCCCGACCAGTCGATCATCATGGCCGGCACGCTGCTTGGCACCCTCCCCGTCCTGGTGGTCTTCGGGCTGCTCGGCCGCCAGATCGTCGGCGGCATCATGCAGGGCGCCGTCAAGGGCTGACCCTCGTACTCTTCAACCATGGAAGGCGACATGTCCGTAGAGGCCCTGCCCGCTCCTGTCCGTACCGGAACTCCGACCGGATTCCCCACCGGCTTCGTCTGGGGCGCCGCCACCGCCGCGTACCAGATCGAGGGCGCCGCCGCCGAGGACGGCCGGACGCCGTCCATCTGGGACACCTTCAGCCGCACGCCCGGCAAGGTCCGCAACGGCGACACCGGCGACATCGCCGCGGACCACTACCACCGCTACCGCGAGGACGTCGCGCTGATGGCCGAACTCGGCCTGGGTGCCTACCGGTTCTCGCTCTCCTGGCCGCGCATCCGGCCCGGCGGCACCGGCCCGGCCAACGCGGCCGGCCTCGACTTCTACGACCGCCTGGTCGACGAGCTGCTGGCCAAGGGCATCTCCCCCGTCGCCACGCTCTACCACTGGGACCTCCCGCAGGCCCTCGAGGACCTCGGCGGCTGGACCAACCGCGACACCGCCTACCGCTTCGCCGAGTACGCCGCCCTGGCGGCCGGCCGGCTGGGCGACCGCATCCCGACCTGGACGACGCTCAACGAGCCGTGGTGCAGCGCCTTCCTCGGCTACGGCTCCGGCGTGCACGCCCCCGGCCGGACCAGCCCCGCCGACGCCCTGACGGCCCATCACCACCTGCTGCTGGCGCACGGCCTCGGCACCGGAGCCCTGCGTGCCGCACTGCCCGCCGGGGCCGAGGTCTCGCTGACCCTCAACCTCGCCGCCGTGCGGGCCCTCACGGACGGCCCCGCCGATCTGGACGCGGCCCGCCGGATCGACGGCCTGGCCAACCGGATCTTCCTCGACCCGGTCTTCCACGGCAGCTACCCGGCCGACGTGCTGGCCGACACCGCGAAGGTCACCGACTGGTCCTTCGTCCACGACGGCGACCTCGCCGAGATCTCCCGGCCCATCGACTCGCTCGGCATCAACTACTACACGCCGACGGTGGTCGCCTCCGACGACCCGTCCGCCCCGGCGCCCCGCCAGGACGGCCACCAGGGCGAGCTGTCGCCGTGGCCCGCCGACCAGGGCATCCGCTTCCTGCCCGCCGAGGGCACCCGCACCGCGATGGGCTGGCCGGTCGACGCCGACGGGCTGTACGAGCTGCTCACCCGACTGCGGGACGACCTGCCGGGCGTCCCCCTGCTGGTCACCGAGAACGGCGCCGCGTACGAGGACTACAGCGACCCGTCCGGCGCGGTGCACGACCCCGAGCGGGTGGCCTATCTGCACGCCCACCTGGACGCGGTGCGCCGTGCGGCCGCCGACGGGGCGCCGGTGCGCGGGTACTTCCTCTGGTCGCTGCTGGACAACTTCGAGTGGGCGTACGGCTACAGCAAGCGCTTCGGCATCGTGCACGTGGACTTCGCCAGCCAGCGGCGCACGCCGAAGGACAGCGCGCGCTGGTACGCCGAGGTGATCCGTACGGGCGAGCTGCCGTCCTGAATCACCGCCGTCCAGAATTGCTGCTGTCCCGAACGGCTGCCGTCCTGAACCGCCGGGCGGCCGCCCCGGGTCCTGACACCCGGGGCGGCCGCCTGGCTCGTCAGGGCCGCGGCGGGCGGGCCGACTTGACGATGATCTTCCACTGGCGGGCACGCTCGGCACGCAGCCGGGCGTCCGTGCGCGAGGCGATCCACTCGTTCTCGCGCTGGAGCTTGAGATAGCTCTCCCACCTGCGCTCCGGCAGCACCCCGTCCGCGAGAGCGGCGGCCACCGCGCAGCCGGGCTCCGACCGGTGGCTGCAGTCGTGGAAGCGGCAGTTCTCCGCCAGCTCCTCGATCTCGGAGAAGGCCTGGGCCAGGCCCTCGCCGCCGTAGAGGCCGACCTCTCGGAGACCGGGAGTGTCGATCACCGCGCCGCCGCCGGGCAGCGGGATGAGCTCGCGGGTGGTGGTGGTGTGCCGGCCCTTGTTGTCGGTGGCGCGGGTCTGCTGGACGGCCATCACGTCCGTCCCGGCCAGCGCGTTGGTCAGGGTCGACTTGCCCGCGCCGGACTGCCCGATCAGCGCGGTGGAGCCCGGCGCGCAGGCGCGCAGCACGTCCAGGCCCTCGCCGGTCTCGGCGCTGACCACCAGCACCGTGACACCGGGGGCGATCTGCTCGACGTCGGCGCGGATGTGGTCGGCGTCGTCGACCAGGTCGGCCTTGGTGAGGACGACCAGCGGTTCGGCGCCGCTCTCCCAGGCCAGGGCGAGGAAGCGCTCGATCCGGCCGAGGTCCGGCTCGGCGGCGAGCGAGGCGGCGATCAGCACGGTGTCGATGTTGGCGGCGAGCACCTGGCCGTCCGAGCGGCCACCGGAACCCTTGCGGATGATGGCCGTACCGCGCGGCAGCAGGGCCGAGACGGTGGGCATCGGGTCGGCCGACAGGTCGACGGCCGCCCAGTCACCCGTGCACGGGCAGTCGATCGGGTTCGGGCTGCCCACCGGACGGGAGTCGGCCCGGACGGTGCGCAGCTCGCCCGACTCGGGGTCGGCGAGCACGACATCGCACTGGCCGCGGTCGACCCGGGCGATGCGCGCAGGGGTGAGCCCGGCCTCGGCGAGGGGGGCGAAGAGCTCGTCGAGCTCGGGAGTCCAGCCGTAGGCGGACAGGGTGGAGACGGTCGTGCTCAGGGATGCGTGGGACAACGCAGTGGGCCCTTCGGGAGGAATGCGATCCCGGCGGGTCTACGGCTGCGCGAGAGTGCTCTCGTACGTCAGCCGGCGGCCGGGCGGAAGAGGTGGGTGCGAGTGCTGCCCTGGGCAGCCGTGACGACGGTGACAGCCACGAGGCTCACCTCCTGCTTCTGTTCCGGCCCTGGAACGGGGCCCCTGAATTCGTTGCTGCTGATCTGATGCTGCGCCAGAGCCTACGGACGACCCCGCGCGGCGCGCATCCTATTTTTGACCTGCGCCTTTCCCCTTGTGCCGTCCCCTTGTGCCCCTCACACCTGCCGGCGGACGGCCAGCATGGCCGCGTCGTCGTTCATCCCGCCGGCGGTGTACTCGCGGACGTCCGCGAGGATCTCGGTCAGCACCCCGTCCGGATCAGCGCCCGGCAGCGCGGACAGCCGCTCGGCGAGCGGGTAGAAGTGGCCGTCCGCGTCCCTGGCCTCCGAGACGCCGTCGGTATAGAGGAGAAGCAGGTCCCCCGGCCCCAGGTCCAGCGGCTCCGCCCGGTAGTGCCCGCCGATCAGCCCGAGCAGCGCCAGCGGGGGTGCGTGGTGGTCGGGGCTCACCTCGTGCACCTCTCCCGTAGGGCGCAGGACCAGGGGCGGCGGGTGGCCGCAGTTGACGATCTGGGCCCGCCCCGGCTCGGCCGGAACGCCGACCAGTACGGCGGTCACGAACCGCTCGTTCGCGGGGCGGCGGGCGATCGCGGAGTCCAGCCGCTCGGCCACCCCGGCCAGGTCGGGGTCGGTCGCGGCGGCCTCGCGGAAGACTCCGAGCACGTCTGCGGCCGTCTCCACGGCCGCCAGGCCCTTGCCCTGGACATCGCCGAGCAGGAGCCGCACGCCGTGCGGTGTGTCCAGCACCTCGTACAGGTCCCCGCCGATGCGGGCCTCGGCGGCGGCCGCCGCGTACCGCACGGCGACGCGCAGCGGGCCGACCCGCTGGGCCACCGGCCGCAGCAGGGCCTGCTGGGCCGCCTCGGCGACGGTCCGGATCCGGTGGAGCTGCTGCTCCCGGGCCCGGATGAGGACGACGTTGGCGACGCTGGCCATGGTCGCCGCGAGGACGGCGAACACCGCGACGATGTGGACCACCAGGGGAACACCCGGGTTGACGAAGGAGAGGCTCACGACCACCCCGGTCGCCAGCAGGCCGGCCAGCAGCGGGACCCGTACGGAGCGGGCGCTCGCCCCGGCCAGGACCGGCAGGGTCGCGATGATCGGGGAGGCGGTGGTCCTCGGACCGGTGGCCAGGTCCGCCGCGACGGCCGCCACGACCAGGGCGTACGCGCCGCTGAGCAGGAGGAGCGACCACCGGGGCAGCCGCGCGGGCGTCAGCGGGCCGGTCGAAGAGCCGTCCTCGGCCACGGTGGGCTCCTCCTCGCTCGCGTCGGGCCGCGGCGGACCACGCGGTCCGTCCCACCACTCACTCTCGCCTCTCGGCAGGCTCGTGGCGACAGGACGCGGGCGAGGGTCACACGTGCCTTACAGCCCGTCCCAGGGCCCCCGGGTCGGGTAGCGGGGAGGCGGGGCCGGGCGGTCGCTGTCCGGCGGGGGCGGGGGCTGGCGGCGGTGGGCGCCGCGCGAGCCCAGGCGGCCGCGCACGTTGCTTGGCGGCAGGATGTCGGCCCAGCGCTCGGGGTACTCGGAGGGTGCGTGGCCCTCGTCGTCGTCCTCGTCGAACTCCTCCTCGACGCCCTCCGCCAGCCCGAGCTCGCGGGCGCGGCGAGCCCGCTCCACGGCCCGGCGGGCGGTGACCTCGCGGACCACCGCCTCGGCGGCCTCCTCGCTGGCGCGCTCGTTCTCGGCGCGGGCGTCGGCCGTCTCGACGGTGGGCCAGCGGCGGTCTATGGCGGCGTTCATCGCGGCGCCGATCAGCACGGCGAGCGCCACCACGCCGATCCACAGCAGCACCGCGACGGGCGCGGCCAGAGACCCGTACACCGAGGGGCCCTCGACCGAGCTGACCAGGTAGAGCCGGAGCAGCACGCTGCAGATCACCAGGACCCCGAGGGCGACCAGCGCGCCCGGGATGTCCTCGCGCCAGGGCGTACTGACGGGGACGGCCACGTGGTAGAGGGTGGTGAGGAAGACGACCAGCAGCAGGATCGCCACCGGCCAGTAGAGCGCGCTGACCACGGCCGCCGAGTTCGGCAGCGCGGAGACCACCAGGCCGGGGCCGGCCACCAGCAGCGGCAGGACGAGCGAGCCGATCACCAGCGCGCCGAGGTAGAGCCCGAGGGACATCAGGCGGGTCTTGACGATGCCGCGCTTGCCGTCGAGCCCGTACATCACGGTGATGGTGTCGATGAAGATGTAGAGCGCCCGGGAGCCGGACCAGAGCGAGAGCAGGAAGCCGATCGAGATCAGGTCGGGCCGGCCGTTGTCGAAGACGCCGGTCAGCAGCGGCTGCACGATCTGGTCGATCGAGCTCGGTGAGAGCACCGTCCCAGCTGCTGAGACGATGTCCTGCTTGAGCCGCTCGATGGTGCCGGCGCCGAGGATGGCGTCGAGGTAGCCGAGGGTGCCCGCCAGGCAGAGCAGCAGCGGCGGGATCGACAGCAGGGTGAAGAACGCGGCCTCCGCGGCGAGCCCTGTGACGCGGTACTCGACGCAGGTGTTGGTGGTGTCCTTGAGCAGTGCCCACACGGTCGACCGCAGGGTGACGCGCTTTGCGGCCCGCCGGGAGCCCTTGCCCCGGCGCCGGGACGGACGCTCGGCGGCCTGGCCCGGGGTCTCGCGTGGTGTACTGCCTGCTGCTTGCACATGCCTACGGTATCGGCCCCGGCGATGGTCCCCCGCGCGCCCGCACGTACCGGGCCGCCGCTGGTCGCCGCAGGTGCCCCGACCGTTGCCGTCGGGCCTGGCAGATGAGGGGCGGTCAGGCCGTCATCTCGAAGGGCGATACTCAATCGTCCAGAATGCGGACGTTAGTGGACCGAGAGTCGCTCGTCGTGCGAATCTCTAGCCATGCCAAGCGCCGGAACCACCCTAGTAGGTCGACTTCACGTCGATCTCCTTCGCGTGTCCAGCGCCATCTGTCCGGTGACCTGAGCCCCACCCCGCCGCCACCACCGCACCCGGCGCCACCACCTCGCCATCCCCGCCGACGCGGATGCGCGGGCGCCCCAGGCCAGGGTCACTGTTCTCTCGCCACCTGCTGCAACCCCGCAGGTCAGAGCAGTCCGCGCCCGGGGATCCCAGCACCCCGCAACAGAGCCAGCTGCTTAAGGACGACACCATGGCCCCCACTCCCGAACCGGTCGAGCCCCAGGTCGACAGCGCCGCCGCGCGCCGTCCCGCCGCCGCCCGCAAGGTGACCCGCCACCGCGGCGAGGGCCAGTGGGGCATGGGCCACTTCACGCCGCTCAACGCCAACGAGCAGTTCAAGAAGGACGACGACGGTCTCAACGTGCGGACACGCATTGAGACCATCTACGCCCACCGCGGCTTCGACTCGATCGACCCGGCGGACCTGCGCGGCCGGATGCGCTGGTGGGGTCTGTACACCCAGCGCAAGGAAGGCATCGACGGCGGCAAGACCGCGATCCTCGAGCCGCACGAGCTCGACGCCGAGTACTTCATGCTGCGCGTCCGGATCGACGGCGGCCGCCTGACGGTGGCGCAGCTGAAGGCGATCGCCGAGGTCTCCGAGCAGTACGCGCGCAACACCGCCGACCTGACCGACCGCCAGAACGTCCAGTACCACTGGATCCGGATCGAGGACGTCCCCGCGATCTGGCAGAAGCTGGAGGCCGTCGGCCTGTCCACCACCGAGGCCTGCGGTGACACCCCGCGTGTCATCCTCGGCTCCCCGGTGGCCGGCATCGCCGAGGACGAGATCATCGACGGCACCCCGGCCATCGACGAGATCCAGCGCCGCTTCATCGGCAACAAGGACTTCTCCAACCTGCCGCGCAAGTTCAAGTCGGCGGTCTCCGGCTCGCCGCTGCTGGACGTGGCGCACGAGATCAACGACATCGCCTTCGTCGGCGTGGTCCACCCCGAGCACGGCCCCGGCTTCGACCTCTGGGTCGGCGGCGGTCTCTCCACCAACCCCAAGCTCGGCGTGCGCCTGGGCGCCTGGGTCCCGCTGGACGAGGTCGCGGACGTCTACGGTGGCGTGATCGGCATCTTCCGCGACTACGGCTACCGCCGCCTGCGCAACCGCGCCCGGCTGAAGTTCCTGGTCGCCGACTGGGGCGTGGAGAAGTTCCGCCAGGTCCTGGAGGACGAGTACCTCAAGTACCAGCTGATCGACGGCCCCGCGCCCGAGGAGCCCAGCGGCACCTGGCGCGACCACGTCGGCGTGCACAGGCAGAAGGACGGCCGCTTCTACGTCGGCTTCGCGCCGCGCGTCGGCCGGGTCGACGGCAAGCTGCTCGGCCAGGTCGCCGAGCTCGCCGCCGAGCACGGCAGCGACCGGCTTCGTACCACCGCCGAGCAGAAGATGCTGATCCTCGACATCGAGGAGAGCAGGGTCGAGTCGCTGGTGGCCGGGCTGGAGGCGCTGGACCTGCGGGTCACGCCGTCCCCGTTCCGCCGCGGCACCATGGCCTGCACCGGCATCGAGTACTGCAAGCTCGCCATCGTCGAAACCAAGGAGCGCGGCCGTACGCTCATCGACGAGCTGGAGCAGCGCCTGCCGGACTTCGCCGAGCCGCTCACCATCAACATCAACGGCTGCCCGAACGCCTGCGCCCGCATCCAGGTCGCGGACATCGGTCTCAAGGGCCAGCTGGTGACCGACGAGAACGGCGAGCAGGTCGAGGGCTACCAGGTGCACCTCGGTGGCGCGCTGGGCCTGGAGGCCGGCTTCGGCCGCAAGGTCCGCGGGCTCAAGGTCACCAAGGACGGCCTGCCGGACTACGTGGAGCGGGTGCTGACGCGCTTCCAGGCCGAGCGGAACGAGGGCGAGCGCTTCGCCCAGTGGACGGCCAGGGCCAGTGAGGAGGCGCTGTCGTGAGTGAGCGAGCCGCACCTTTCCACTGCCCGTACTGCGGCGACGAGGACCTGCGTCCGTCGGAGGCCGGTCACGGTGCCTGGGAGTGCCACGGCTGCCGCCGTGCCTTCCAGCTGAAGTTCCTGGGCCTGCTGTCATCGGGGGGAGCCGCACATGAGCGTGACTGACTACGAGGCACTGGCCACCACGGCCGGGCGCGAGCTGGAGGAGGCGACCCCTCAGGAGATCCTGAAGTGGGCCGCCGACAATTTCGGCAAGCGTTTCTGCGTCACCTCCTCGATGGAGGACGCGGTCGTGGCGCACCTCGCCTCCTCCGTCTTCCCGGGCGTAGACGTGGTGTTCCTGGACACCGGCTACCACTTCGCCGAGACCATCGGCACCCGGGACGCGGTGGCGGCGGTGATGCCGGTCAACGTCATCACGCTCAAGCCGCTGCAGACGGTGGCCGAGCAGGACGCCGAGTACGGGCCCAACCTGCACGACCGTGACCCGGACCTGTGCTGCTCGCTCCGCAAGGTCGAGCCGCTCAACCGCGGCCTCGGCGGGTACGACGCCTGGGCGACCGGGCTGCGCCGCGACGAGTCGCCGTCCCGGGCCAACACCCCCGTGGTGTCCTGGGACCCGAAGCGCCGCAAGGTGAAGCTGGCCCCGATCGCCCGCTGGACGCAGGAGGACGTGGACGCGTACGTCGCCGCCAACGGCGTACTGCTCAACCCGCTGCTGTGGGAGGGCTACACGTCCATCGGCTGCTCGCCGCTGTCCTGCACCGCCAAGCCCGGCGAGGGCGAGAGCGGACGGGCGGGCCGCTGGGCCGGCTCGGGCAAGACCGAGTGCGGCATCCATCTCTGACATCGCACCACCAACCCGTACCACCAGGAGACTTCACCGTGACCACAGCTCAGACGTTGGCAGCCGACGGAGCCGCAGAGGCGGCCCGCGCGGCCGCCCCCTGCGAGCGCGGCGCCACCGTGTGGCTGACCGGGCTGCCCAGTGCGGGCAAGACCACCCTCGCCTTCGCCCTGGCCGAGCGACTCCGGGCCGAGGGCCACAAGGTCGAGGTCCTCGACGGTGACGAGATCCGTGAATTCCTGTCCAAGGGGCTGGGGTTCAGCCAGGAGGACCGGCACACCAACGTGACCCGGATCGGCTTCGTGGCCGAGAAGCTCGCGTCCAACGGCGTCAAGGTGCTCGCCCCGGTGATCGCCCCCTACGCCGCCTCCCGCACCGCGGTCCGCGACCGGCACGCCGAGGCCGGCACGGAGTTCCTGGAGATCCACGTCGCGACCCCGGTCGAGGTCTGCTCGGAGCGTGACGTCAAGGGCCTGTACGCCAAGCAGGCGGCCGGTGAGATCGCGGGTCTGACCGGCGTGGACGACCCGTACGAGGCCCCGGAGAACCCGGAGCTGCGCATCGAGACCCAGAACCGGTCGGTGGCCGACTCCGCCGCCGAGCTGCACGCCTTCCTGACGACAAGGGGCCTGGCATGACGACCGCGACCCACACCCTCCTGGACACGCAGGAGAACCCCTACGCGCTGTCGCACCTGGACGCCCTCGAGGCGGAGTCGGTGCACATCTTCCGCGAGGTGGCCGGCGAGTTCGAGCGTCCGGTGATCCTGTTCTCGGGCGGCAAAGACTCCATCGTCATGCTGCACCTGGCGCTGAAGGCCTTCTGGCCCGCGCCGGTGCCGTTCTCGCTGCTGCACGTCGACACCGGGCACAACTTCCCCGAGGTCATCGCCTACCGCGACCGCGTGGTGGCCGAGCACAACCTGCGCCTGCACGTGGCCCACGTCCAGGACTTCATCGACGACGGCCGGCTGCGCGAGCGCCCCGACGGCACCCGTAACCCGCTGCAGACCGTCCCGCTGCTGGACGCCATCGAGACCAACCGTTTCGACGCCGTCTTCGGCGGCGGCCGCCGCGACGAGGAGAAGGCCCGCGCCAAGGAGCGCGTCTTCTCCCTGCGCGACGAGTTCGGCGCCTGGGACCCGCGCCGCCAGCGCCCCGAGCTGTGGAGCCTCTACAACGGCAAGCACGCGGTCGGCGAGCACGTGCGCGTCTTCCCGCTGTCCAACTGGACCGAGCTGGACGTGTGGCAGTACATCGAGCGGGAGAAGATCGAGCTCCCCGAGATCTACTACGCCCACGAGCGCGACGTCTTCGCCCGCAACGGCATGTGGCTGACCGCCGGCGACTGGGGCGGCCCCAAGGAGACCGAGACGGTCGAGCGCCGCCTGGTGCGCTACCGCACGGTCGGGGACATGTCCTGCACCGGCGCGGTCGACTCGGACGCGGTGTCCATCGCCGACGTGATCACCGAGATCGCCGCGAGCCGCCTCACCGAGCGCGGCGCCACCCGGGCGGACGACAAGATGTCCGAGGCCGCCATGGAAGACCGTAAGCGCGAGGGGTACTTCTAAGATGTCGACTGATCTGCAGGCCGATTCGACGGCCGACAACCCCTTCGGCGAGGCCTCCGCCACCGCGCTGCTGCGCTTCGCCACCGCCGGTTCCGTGGACGACGGCAAGTCGACCCTGGTCGGGCGACTGCTGCACGACTCCAAGTCGGTCCTCGCGGACCAGCTGGAGGCGGTCGAGCACGCGTCCCGCAACCGCGGCCAGGAGGCCCCCGACCTCGCGCTGCTCACCGACGGCCTGCGCGCCGAGCGCGAGCAGGGCATCACCATCGACGTGGCGTACCGCTACTTCGCCACCCCGCGGCGGCGGTTCATCCTCGCCGACACCCCGGGGCACGTGCAGTACACCCGCAACATGGTGACCGGCGCCTCCACCGCCGAGCTGGCCGTGGTCCTGGTCGACGCCCGCAACGGCGTGGTCGAGC
This sequence comes from Kitasatospora atroaurantiaca, assembly GCF_007828955.1. Taxonomy (NCBI): domain Bacteria; kingdom Bacillati; phylum Actinomycetota; class Actinomycetes; order Kitasatosporales; family Streptomycetaceae; genus Kitasatospora; species Kitasatospora atroaurantiaca. Next base: position 1,574,962 of record NZ_VIVR01000001.1, read on the forward strand.
AGACCCGCCGCCACGCCGCCGTGGCCGCGCTGCTGCGCGTCCCGCACCTGGTGCTGGCCGTCAACAAGATGGACCTGGTCGAGTACGCGGAGCCCGTCTTCGCCGCCATCGCCGCCGAGTTCACCGCCTACGCGGCCTCGCTCGGTGTCGAGGACGTCGTCGCGATCCCGATCTCGGCGCTGGCCGGTGACAACGTGGTCGAGCCGTCCGCGCACATGGACTGGTACGGCGGCCCGACCCTGCTGGAGCACCTGGAGACCGTCCCGGTCGGCAGCGACCCCAGCGAGGAGCCGGCGCGCTTCCCGGTCCAGTACGTGATCCGTCCGCAGAGCGGCGAGCACCGTGACTACCGGGGCTACGCGGGCCAGTTGGCCTCCGGGGTGCTGCGCACCGGTGACGCCGTCACCGTGCTGCCCTCCGGCCACACCACGACCGTCGCGGGCATCGACGCGCTCGGCAAGGAGACGGACATCGCCTGGGCCCCCCAGTCGATCACCGTCCGCCTCGCCGAGGACATCGACATCTCGCGCGGCGACCTGATCGCGGCAGGCCAGGCCCCGACGCCCACCAAGGACGTCGTCGCCACCGTCTGCCACCTGCACGAGCGCCCGCTGCGCGTCGGGGACAAGGTGCTGCTCAAGCACACCACCCGCACCGTGCGCGCGCTGGTCAAGGAGATCACGTACCGCATCGACATCGACTCGCTCGAGCAGCGCTCCGGCGCCGACGGCCTGTCGGTCAACGATATCGGCCACGTGCTCCTGCGCACCGCCGAGCCGCTGGCGCTCGACCACTACACCGACAACCGCCGGACCGGGTCCTTCCTGCTGATCGACCCGGCCGACGGCACGACTCTCACCGCCGGCATGGCGGGCGAGTCCTTCGAGACCGTACGCACCACTGAACCCCTAGAGGAGGACTGGGTCTGATGCCCAGCGAGGCGTTCTCGGGCATGGACAAGGAAGGCGGCCGCATCGGCAGCGGCGTCCTCGGCAGCGGCCAGGGCGGACTGACGCGATGTGTGGGTCGACAGGGGCGCTGATCCCCTGTCACCGGGCCGTCCTTCCCCTGACAGCCCGGCTTGCCCGGCACTCCACGTGCCGCAAGCACCGCCAAGACCACCTTCCTTCCATGAACAGGACGACTCTCATGGCACCGAACTCGGCCTTCCCGCACATCGTGCTGCGTTATACCGCGAGGGGCCTCGGCTCCGGCCGGATCAGACGGTCCGCCGTCGCCGCGATCGCCGGTCTGACCGCCGTCAGCCTGCTCAGCGCCTGCGGCTACGGCTCGAAGAGCACCGACAAGGCCTCCTCGGCCCCGGTGGCCGCCACCAACGCCTCGGGGGCCAAGCTCTCCGCGGACACCGTGAAGATCGGCTACTTCGCCAACCTGACCCACGGCACCCCGCTGGTCGGCCTCAAGGAGGGGCTGATCCAGAAGGAGCTCGGCGCCACCCAGGTCAAGACCCAGGTCTTCAACGCGGGCCCGGCCGAGATCGAGGCGCTGAACGCCGGCTCGATCGACATCGGCTGGATCGGCCCCTCCCCGGCGATCAACGGCTTCACCAAGTCCAACGGGCAGTCCCTCAAGATCATCGGCGGTTCGGCCTCCGGCGGCGTCAAGCTCGTCGTGAACCCCGACAAGATCAAGACCCTGGACGACCTCAGGGGCAAGAAGATCGCCACCCCGCAGCTCGGCAACACCCAGGACGTCGCGCTGCTGAACTACCTGGCCGAGAAGGGCTACAAGGTCGACGCCCAGTCCGGCGCCGGCGACGTCTCCGTGGTCCGTACGGACAACAAGGTCACCCCGGACGCCTACAAGTCCGGCTCGATCGACGGCGCCTGGGTGCCCGAGCCGACCGCCTCCAAGCTGGTCACGCTGGGCGCGAAGGTGCTGCTCAACGAGAAGACCCTGTGGCCGGACAGCAAGTTCGTGATCACCAACATCATCGTCTCGCAGAAGTTCCTCAAGGAGCACCCGGACGTGGTGGAGGCCGTGCTGCGCGGCTCGGTGAACACCAACGCCTTCATCAAGGCCAACCCGGACAAGGCCAAGGCCGACGCCAACGCCGCCATCAAGGACGCCTCCGGCAACGCCCTGGACGTCGCGCTGCTCGACCTCGCCTGGTCGGACCTGGACTTCCTGGACGACCCGCTGGCCGGCACCCTGCAGGCCGAGGCCGACCACGCGGTGACCGCCGGGCTCCTCAAGAAGCCCAACCTGGCCGGGATCTACGACCTCGCCCCGCTGAACAAGGTGCTCAAGGAGAAGGGCCAGGCCGCCGTGGCGGACGCCGGCCTCGGCGCCAAGTGACCCTCCGCACCCAGTAGCTCCGTGGTCCGTGCCCCCGCCCCGCCTTGGTCGATGCCCAATCACACGGCGGAGCGGGGCCGGACCCCGGCTCCCGCTTCTCGCGACCCTCTCCCTCCTTCCCCGCCAACGGGCAGGAGGGGCCCATGACCACTCATGCAGGAGGTGCCCGGATGAGCCCGGCACTGACCACCTCGGAAGACGCCCCCCGCGTCGAGGCGACGGACGGCGCTCCCGCCGTCCGGCTCTCGCACGTGCACAAGTCCTTCGGCCGCCCCGGCGCCGCCACCGCCGTGCTCGACGACATCTCCCTCGACGTCGCGCCCGGTGAGTTCGTCACCCTCCTCGGCGCCTCCGGCTGCGGCAAGTCCACCCTGCTCAACCTGGTCGCCGGGCTCGACAAGCCCACCGCCGGCACCATCGAGGTCCCCGGTGCCCGCCCCGCGCTGATGTTCCAGGAGCACGCGCTCTTCCCGTGGCTCACGGCCGGCAAGAACATCGAACTCGCCCTGCGACTGGCCGGCGTCCCGCGGGCCGAGCGCCGCGCCGAGGCCGAGCGGCTGCTCGAACTCGTCCGCCTCGGCGGCGCGTTCGGCAAGCGCGTGCACGAGCTGTCCGGAGGCATGCGCCAGCGCGTCGCCCTGGCCCGCTCGCTGGCCCAGGGCAGCAACGTGCTGCTGATGGACGAGCCGTTCGCCGCGCTCGACGCCATCACCCGCGACGTGCTGCACGACGAGATCACCCGGATCTGGGCCGAGCGCAAGCTCGCCGTCCTGTTCGTCACGCACAACGTGCGGGAAGCCGTCCGGCTGGCCCAGCGCGTGGTGCTGCTCTCCTCCCGCCCCGGCCGGGTCGCCCGTGAGTGGCGGATCGACCTGCCGCAGCCGCGCCGCATCGAATCCGCCGGCGTCGCGGACCTGTCCATCGAGATCACCGAAGAACTGCGTGGGGAGATCCGCCGCCATGGCCAGCACTGACACCGTCCCCGGCCTGGAGAAGGCCGCCCCCACCGCGCCCGTCGAGTCCGACCTCAAGAGCGTCGAGGCCGGCCTGGACGCGCTGGACGCCGTCCAGATCCAGCGCACCCCGATCACCCAGGTGCTGCGGCAGAAGGTGCTGCCACCCGTCCTCGGCCTGCTCCTGGTCGTGGCGGTCTGGCAGGCCGCGTACAGCCTCCACCTGACCTCCGAGTACAAGCTCCCCAGCCCCGCCGACGTCTGGGGCGCGCTGACCGACCTCTGGGAGGCCGGGACGCTCTTCTCGATCATCTGGACCAGCGTCTGGCGCGGCCTGTCCGGCTTCGCCGCCTCCGTCGTGATCGGCACCCCGATCGGCCTGCTGGTCGCCCGGGTCAAGCCGATCCGGGCCGCCGTCGGTCCGGTGCTCTCCGGCCTGCAGTCGCTGCCCTCGGTGGCCTGGGTGCCCGCCGCCGTCATCTGGCTCGGCATCAACGACCAGGCGATGTACGCGGTGATCCTGCTGGGCGCCGTCCCGTCCATCGCCAACGGCCTGATCTCCGGCATCGACCAGGTGCCGCCGCTGTTCCTGCGGGCCGGCCGCACCCTCGGCGCCAGCGGCCTGTCGGGCGCCCGGCACGTCCTGCTGCCGGCCGCGCTGCCGGGCTACCTCGCCGGCCTCAAGCAGGGCTGGGCCTTCTCCTGGCGCTCGCTGATGGCGGCCGAGCTCATCGCCGCCTCCCCGGACCTCGGTGTCGGCCTCGGCCGGTACCTGGAGAACCAGCGCGAGTTCTCCGACATGTCCGGCGTGCTGCTCGGCATCATCCTGATCCTCTTCGTCGGCGTGGCCATCGACCTGCTGTTCTTCTCGCCGCTGGAGCGCCGCGTGCTGCGCAGCCGCGGCCTGCTGGCCGGCAACCGCTAGGGATCCCCGACATGTACGACGGCCGGCTGTCCGCACCCGCACCCACCCGCACCGCCGCGGGTGCGGGCAGCCCTGCCCTGCTCCTGATCGCCCACGGCAGCCGGGATCCCCGGCACGCCGCCACGGTGGACGCGCTGGTCGTCCAACTCCGTACGCTCCGGCCCTCGTTGGAGGTCGCCACCGCCTACCTGGACCACTGCGCCCCGCGCATCCCCCAGGTGGTCTCCCGGCTCGACGGCGCACCCGCCGTCGCCGTCCCCCTTCTCCTCGGTCGCGCCTTCCACGCCAGGAGCGACATCCCGGCCGCCCTTCGCGAGGCCGGCGCCGACCTGCCTCTCGCGGACGTGCTCGGGCCGTCCCCGCTGCTGCTCGATGCCCTCGACCGGCGGCTGGCGGAGGCGGAGGCGGGTCTCGACGTCGGCTCGGCCGCCGTCCGCTCCCGTACGGGCGTGGTGCTGGCCGCGGCCGGATCCTCGGACCGCGCCGCCAACGCGGCGACTCGGGCGGTGGCGGCCGAGTGGCAGCGCACCCGCGGCTGGGCCGCCGTCGAGGTCGCGTACGCCTCGGCCACTCCCCCGCACGTCCCCGACGCCATCGCAGCCCTGCGGGCGCGAGGTGTCCGCCGCGTCGCCGTCGCGCCGTACCTGCTGGCCCCGGGCCTGCTCCCCGACCGCATCGCCTCCTCGGCCGGCACCGCGGACCTCCTCGCCCCGGTCCTCGGCGCGGCCCCGGAGATCGCCGAGCTGCTTCTCCACCGCTACGACCAGGCCCGCGTGGCGGTCCCGGCCGCACCTGCCCTGACGGCCTAGCGGGAGCCGGTGTCCAGCGCGGCCCGGTAGCGGGCTTCGAGGTCGGCGAGGGCGTCCCGCTCGGCGAGGCTCGCCCGGGTCGGTCGCCCGGCGTGGAGGTCCTCCTCGGTCGCGTACTCGAGCGGTGCCTGAACCCAATTCCAGGCACCCGCCGCACAGGCCCGCTGGTACGGCGTGCCCTCCTCCATCACCCTGACCAGACTCTCCTGCACGCGTCGCCGTCCCACCGCCTGAACCAGGGCGGCGGCGAGCCAGCGGGGCGAGCTCGGATCCTCGTCGTGGACGAGCGCCCGGACCAGCTGGTCGTAGTGCTGCTCGACCAGCGGACGGTTTCCGGTCACGTGCTGCACAACCAACTGCCGCTTGTGCCCGATCCGGTGGTACTGCGGGAAGTGCGGCTGCCGCTCGGCGAAGGCGGCGATCCTCGGATCAGCGGAGTCCGCCCACTCCAGGCCCAGCGCCTCCAACAGCTCGTCCAGACAGCCCTCCTGCAGGGCCAGCCGAGCACCGAGGTCCATCAGTTCCCATCCGTCGAACCATCCGCTTCCGCCTCACACCCTACGCAGGGCGGATCGCCGATGGGAGTGCGCGCCGGGCGCGGGGCCTCGGTGCACACTCCCATGGCAGTCACACCCTACGCAGGGTGAAGGCGTCGCTCGGGGTGCCGGCGAAGAGCAGGTCGAGACGGCCGGAGAGCTGGTACGTCGTGTCGGCCGGGCCCGGGGTGAGGGCGGTGGGGGCCTGGTCGGGTGAGGGGTGGACGGCGGTGAGGCGGGCGGTGCGCCAGTCGTCGTCGGAGCGGAGCTCGACCTCGGCGTCGTGCCCGGCCGCGCCGAGCTCGTTGGTCACGCCGAGCAGGGTGCCGTCGGGGCGGCGCAGCAGGCCGTCCAGGCCGGTCAGCGTGCCGGGAGCGGTGGCCACCCGGACCTGCGAGACCTCGGTCGGCCTGGCGATCCGGACCCGCCAGAGCGTCCCGTCGTCGTACTTGCCCAGCACCAGCCAACCACCCTGCCGCACAATGCCGTTGAGGCCGAATCCACCGCCCGGCGCGGCCAGCCGGGCATCCCGGAGCAGCACCGAGGCCGCCCCGTCGACGCCGACCCGGTACACCACCGGCGCAAAGGAGTCGGTGACGTACGCGGTGCCGTCCGGGCCGAAGGCGAGGTCGTTGGCAAAGTGCTGGCCGCCGTCACCGGCGACCGCCGCCAGGTCGACGTAGAACAGCCGCCGCCCGGTGGCCAGGTCGTACGCACCGACCCCGGCCAGCCGGTGGAAGGTCCCGGGCGAGGTCCGCAGCCCCGCACCGGGATCGGCGTTGGCCACCAGGACCCGCCCGCGTGCGGCGTCGACGTGCAGTCCGATGATGGACACCAGCACCTCCGGGTCGTCCACCAGCGTGGCGGCGCTGCCGTCGGGCGCGACGACCGAGACGGTGCCGTGGCGCAGTGAGCCGACCAGGAAGCGGTGGTGCACGGCGTCCCAGGTGGCGCCCTCCGGGTGGAGGGTGTCGGCGTGGCCGGCCACCACCTCCGGGTACCGGCAGCCGGTCGCCGCGGTGGCGGGCAGCACGCTCCCGGCCAGCAGGGCGGTGGTGATCGCGGCGAGCAGGGCTCCGCGGATCGAACGGTTCATCATCTTCGTATCCCCTCGGGTGAATTCCGTGCTCCCAGCCTCCCTGCCGGCCGCGGGCGGGAGCAGTGCGTGGCGATACTGGTAGTCCGAACACCAGGACGGGGGACGAGAGATGGCCGGCACGGAACTCCGCAGGCAGGCGTTGTCGAACTTCCTGCGCACCCGCCGGGCCCGGCTGACCCCGGCCGAGGTCGGTATGGCACCGGGCGTGCGACGGCGGACGCCGGGGCTGCGCCGGGAGGAGCTGGCGCTGCTCGCCGGGGTCGGGGTGACCTGGTACACCTGGCTCGAGCAGGGCCGCGACATCAACCCCTCGCCGGAGGTGCTGGCCAGTCTGGCCCGTACGCTGCGGCTGGACCGGGCGGAGACGGACTACCTGTTCCGGCTGGCGGGCAGCGCGCCGTTGCCGGTCGAGCCCCCGGCGGCCCCCGAGGTCCCGGCCCCGCTGCTGCGGCTGGTGCAGGCCCAGGAGCCCTTTCCGGCGTTCCTGATCGACGCGGACTGGGACATCCGGGCGTGGAATCCGGCCGCCGAGGCGCTGTTCGAGTTCTCGCACTGGTCGCAGGAGGACTGCAATCTCGCCTGGGTGGTGTTCGCCAACAAGGTTCATCGCGAGCGGACGGTGGACTGGGAGCGGCACGCCCGCCGGACAGTGGCCGAGCTGCGCGCCGCGTACGGAGCTCGGGGTGGTGAGAGCTTGGCCGGGCTGATCAAGCGGCTGCGCGCCGCGTTCCCGGACGCCGACCGCTGGCTGGACGAGCACGAGGTGCAGGAGCGCATCGGCACCGCCAAGGACCTGAACCACGAGACCCTGGGCATGCTGAGGATCGATCAGGTGGTGCTGCAGGCGCCCGGCGAGCTGCACCTGGTGGTGCTGTCACCGCGCGACGCCGAGACCGAGGCGCGCCTGCGCAGGCTCACCCCGGCCCCGGCCATCGGGTAGGGCCGTCAGTACGGCCGGTGGGCGAAGGCCGCCGCGAGCGGGTCGGCGTTCGCCGGCAGCCCGGTGACGATGCCCGCCCAGGAGCCGTCGGCGAAGACGAGGTCCAGCCGCCCGCGCTGCAGGACGCCCTTGGCGTTGCGGCGGACCTCGACCAGCTCCGCGCGCGAGGCCTCCCAGTGCACCGCGTTGGACTCGCTCAGCTGCCAGAGCTTGGCTCGGTCCACGACCATCAGCGCGCGCCGGTCGGTGACCGCGAACAGGCCGGAGGCACTGGCGCCCTGATCGTGCATCCGGACCACGAACCGCCCGGCCGCGCTCTGCCAGCTGCCGCCCATGCCCTGGCCGTGCACGACCGAGTCCGGCACGGCGTTCATCAGCCGGTCCTCGACCGCCCCGACGGCGGAGGAGACCGGGTTCAGCACCGCGTACGCCTTGCGCAGCGAGTTGAACGGGCCGGCGATCTTCTGCTCCAGCGCGCTCGGCCGGCGAGGCGTCAGCAGCTCCTGCGGCGGGTGCGGGATGCCCGGCGCCAGGCTCACGTTGGCCGCCTCGGCGAGCAGCTCGCCCGGCTGGAGGAGGGGTGTGACGATCTCCCGATCCCGGTTCAGCATGGTGTCTCTCCCCTGGTTCAGCCGAAGGCCGCGTCGAAGCGCCGCTTGCGCTCCTCCGGGCTCAACTCGGGTTCGTGGTGCTGGTTACCGGCGATCCGCTTGTCCGCCTCGTCCGCGGCGAGGCCGAGCCCGTCCTGGACGGCCTGCTGGACGGTCTGCCCCACCGGGTCGCCGGTCAGGCCGATGCCGTGCAGGGCGGCCTTCCCGATCATCTTGGTGCCCTTCTTGGCGAGGTAGGCCTCGACGTCGAGCGGCTTGTTCCAGGTCCACGGCTTCTTCGGGTTGAGGTGCGGCCGCTTGGAGACCGCCTTGAGGGCCTTCAGCGCCTCCTCGATCTTCTTGAGCGCGCTGGCGAGCTTCCGGACCAGGTTGGCGATCCGGGTGGTCGCGATCGCACCCTCCGCCGCAGCCGCGGCGGCCTCGGCGGCGAGCGAGATACCGGCGGTGACGACGCTGAAGGCCAGCGAGGCGGCCAGGGTGATCAGGCCCCACTCGATCAGCTCGCGGATGACCGTCTCGACCAGGTCCTGGGCGACCCGGCACTGGGCGGCGGCCTCCTCCAGCTGGTCGGCCGTGAGGTCCATGTCGTCGGCCTCGGCCTCCAGGGCCGTCTCGTACTCGGCTAGCTCCTGCTGGTAGTGGTCGGCGGCCTCCCCCTGCCAGTCGTACGCCAGGTTGGCCCGGTCGCGGCGCTGGTCGGCCACGACCTCGCGCAGGGCCTGCGCCTGACGACGCCACAGCTCGGCCGCCTCCGTCAGGCCCTCCGGGTCGCCGGTGACGAACTCCAGGGGTTCGGCGAGCGGTTCGACGATGGGGCGCATGATCTCGTCGATCACACTGCCCATCGGGCTCATCCACTCATTGATCTTGGTGTAGGCGTCGACGGCCCCCGAGACCGGCCCGCTCATGCGTCCGCCTCGCTTCGCTGCGCAGCCGCTTCGCGGAACACGCGCCTTCCGATGGTTCGCTCGCTACGCTCGCTCACGCCCCAAGACCCCCCATCATGGTCCGCATGGAGTCCGCGGTCTCCTGCTCGGCGCGCTCGTAGGAGCGGGCCAGGTCCTCGGAGTGCGTGTTGATCCGCTCCATGGTGTCTGCGGCCGAGGTCAGGTTGTCGAGCGCGGCCTCGGCCCGCTCCTGGTAGTGGCGGCCGATCTCGGCCGACTCGGGCAGCTTGCCGAACGCGTCCGGCGCCAGCATGTGCGAGCCCAGCTCGCTGCGTATCGCCCGCAGCTTGTCCGAGCGTTCGGCGGAGGTCCGGGCGAATCGCCGCAGAGCCTCCGGATCGACGCGGTACTCCCCTGACATGGCAGGTTCCTCTCCCCGTGGCGCTTCCCGCGCCGGCATCCGACAGCCATCCATGGTCAAGGCAATGATCAGGTCATATGAATCCCATGGCTGGACCAAGAAGCTACCACTCACGGCCCGTGAGAACGCCGGAGGGGCACCGGACCTGACGGTCCGATGCCCCTCACGTGAACGCTGCGCGACTAGTCGGCCTTGCGGCGCTGACGTCCGGTGCCATAGTTGGAGCCGCTCTTGGAGCCGGAACCGGGCTTGGACCCCGAGGACTTGCCGAGGAAGCCGGCCGCCGTACGGCCGCCGCCGGAGCCCGCACCCGCGCCGACGCGCTGCTTCGGGCGGGGCCGGCGGGCGTTGCCGTTGATGTCGACGTCCGCCGGCAGCCCGGAGCGCTTGACCGGGCGGCGGCGCGGTGCGCCGTTGCCCGCCGGAGCGGCCGCGGGTACGGCGGTGACGGGCGGCGTGACCGTGACGGCCACGCCGGAGGGCGTACGGGCGCCGGTGATCCGGGCCAGCTCGGCGTCGCCGGGGCGGATCTTGGTGGTGGTCGGGCGGATCCCGGCGGTGGTCATCAGCCGGCTGACCTCACGGCGCTGCTCGGGCAGCACCAGGGTGACGACCGTGCCGGACTCGCCGGCCCGGGCGGTGCGGCCGCCGCGGTGCAGGTAGTCCTTGTGGTCGATCGGCGGGTCGATGTTCACGACCAGGTCGAGCCCGTCGATGTGGATACCGCGGGCCGCGACGTTGGTGGCGATCAGCGCGGTGACGTGACCCTCGCGGAACTGGTCGAGGGTCCGGTTGCGCTGCGGCTGGGACTTGCCGCCGTGCAGGGCCGCGGCCCGGACGCCGGTGGCGAGCAGCTGCTTGGCGAGCCGGTCGGCGCCGTGCTTGGTGTGCACGAACATGATCACGCCGCCCTCGCGGGAGGCGATGTGGGCCGCCACCGAGGCCTTGTCCGCCGCCTCCAGCTGGAGCACGTGGTGGTCCATGGTGGTGACCGCGCCGGCCGACGGGTCGACGGAATGCGTCACCGGGTCGGTCAGGAAGCGCCGGACCAGGCGATCGACGTTGCGGTCGAGCGTCGCGGAGAACAGCATCCGCTGCCCGCCCTCGGCGACCTGCTCCAGCAGCTTGGTGACCTGCGGCAGGAAGCCCATGTCGGCCATCTGGTCGGCCTCGTCGAGGACGGTGATCTTCACCTGGTCGAGGTGGACGTCCCCACGGTTGATCAGGTCGTCCAGGCGGCCCGGGGTGGCGACCAGTACCTCGGCGCCACGGCGCACGGCGTTGGCCTGCCGGGTGATCGACATACCGCCGACCACCGTGGCGATCCGCAGGTTCACGGCGGTCGCGTACGGGGTCAGGGCGTCGGTGACCTGCTGGGCCAGCTCGCGGGTCGGCACCAGGACGAGCGCCAGCGGGCGACGGGCGTCGGCCCGCTGTCCGGCCGTGCGGGTCAGCACCGACAGGCCGAAGGCGAGGGTCTTGCCGGAGCCGGTACGGCCGCGGCCGAGGACGTCGCGCCCGGCGATCGAGTCGGGGAGGGTGGCCGCCTGGATCGGGAAGGGCTCGGTGACGCCCTCCCGGGTGAGCGCGGAGAGCAGGCCCTTGGGCATCTCCAGCTCGGCGAAGCTCGCGGCCGGCGGGCGTGCCGGGGTGCCCTCGACGACCGTGAAGTCGGCGGGTGCCTGCGGCGCGGCCGTACGGGCCCGGGGGGCGCGGCGGCTGCCGCCGCCCTGGGCGCGGCTCCCGGCGGACTGGGGACGGCCGGCCGACTGCGGGCGGCCGGTGGAGCCCTGGCTGCGGTTGACTGCGCCGTTGGCGGAGCGGTTGCGCGGCGGGCGGGCAGGGTTGGTCATGGATTCTCCATCCTGATCGGCCGACGGCCACGGCTGAGCCGTGGCGATGGACCTTGGGGGTACCCCCGGCCAGAGGCTGGGGGAGGGTCGGCCGACAGGAGGAAGTTCGCCGCCCCGGCCGTTCGGCGGCATGGGCGAGGGCCCGCACCGTGCGGTACGGGCCCTCGCTTCGCGCTACGAGTTCAGCTCGGAAGCTGGACTCAGATGACGCGGATGTTCTCGGCCTGCGGGCCCTTCTGGCCCTGGGTCACGTCGAACTCGACGTGCTGGCCCTCAACGAGCTCACGGAAGCCATTGGCCTGGATGTTGGAGTAGTGGGCGAACACGTCCGGGCCGCCACCCTCCTGCTCGATGAAGCCGAAGCCCTTTTCGCTGTTGAACCACTTCACGACGCCGGTAGCCATAACCGTCTCCTTCTCTGGGGCAAGGGGCCCACACCTCGTAGACCCCAAGTAGCCGCGATCCCCATCCGGAGACAAAACACCGGACAAAACAAATGCGCCTGTTGGTTGGTACCAGCAGGCGCACACAAACGTTCATGGGAACCAAAACTGCAACTGCTCCGACTGTAGCACGGCCCGGCCCGCGATGATCGGAGAAGTTTCCCTCGACACATTTTGTTTGACCGGGCGCAGAAGGGGGCACGCGGCGCGAGCACCGCATGCCCCCTGACCAGGGAGGGGTCCGTGGATCCTCCCTCGGGCCCTCCGTCGCCTCAGCGGCGGCCGGCCGGCTCCGGGTCGTCCTTCCGCAGCGCGACCGGGGCGGCCGCCTCGTGGCCGGCCACCTCACCGTGACCGGGCCACCAGGCCGCGCGGCCGAGCAGCGCGGTGAGGGCCGGGGTGAAGAACAGCGCCATCACGAAGGCCGAGACCGCGATACCGAACGCCACCGAGAAGCCGATCTGGCTGAACAGCGAGTTCCCGGCGAGCAGCATGGTGCCGAAGGTGGCCGCCAGGATGGCGCCCGCCGCCGCGACGGTCGGACCGCCGTGCTGGATGGCCATCCGCGCCGCCTTGCGCGGGCTGTGGCCCTCGGCCACCTCCTCGCGCAGGCGGGCGATCATCAGGATGTTGTAGTCGGTGCCGATCGCCACCACGAAGAGGTAGATGAACATCGGCAGCATGAACATCAGGCCGGCCTCGCCCTGCACCTGCTGGAAGAGCAGGCTGGTGGCACCGATCGTGGCGCCGAAGCCCAGGCCGACCGCCGCCATCAGGTACCAGGGCGCCACCACGCTGCGCAGCAGCAGGCCGAGGATCACCATGATCAGCAGCGCCGCGATCGGGAAGACCAGCGAGTAGTCGCGGGCCATCGCGGTGTTGATGTCCTTGTACACGGAGGTGATGCCGCCGACGTACGCCTTGGTGCCCTGCGGCGCCGCGTCGTGCGCGACGGTGCGCAGCTTGCCGACGGTGTCGATGGCGGCGTTGGTGGCGGGGGCGTCCTTGAGCATGACGGTGAAGTCGGCCGTCGTGCCGTCCGCGCTGAGGTTCGGCTTGGGGACGACCTGGGCGACGCCGTCGACCTTGCCCAGCTGGGACGCGTAGCCGTCGAGCGCGGCGGCGTCCAGCTTGGCGCCACCCTCGGTGGTGGTCAGGTAGATGTGGCTCGGGTCGGCCGCGCCGGCCGAGAAGGCGGTCATCAGGGTGTCCTGGACGACCATCGACTCCTTAGTCTTCGGCATCGAGCCGGAGGCGAGGTCGAAGGTGCCCTTGTAGCCGAACGCGGCGAAGGACAGGGCGAGCATCAGGGCGCCGGAGACGATCGCGACGAGAGCCGGGCGACGCTCGACGGTACGGCCGAGCGCGGCGAACCGGGCGTTCTCAGGCTCGCGCTGCCAGGCCTTGGAGGGCCAGAACAGCACCTTCTCGGGGATCAGCGAGAGCACCGCGGGCACCAGGGTGACGGACGCGATCGCGGTGACGGCGACCGCGATGGCCAGCGAGGGGCCGAGCGCCTTGAACATGCCGAGGCTGGAGAGCACCAGCACGCTGAACGCCACGATGACCGCGCCGGCGGCCGAGGCGATCGCCTCACCAACCCGGCCGACCGCGTTGACCACGGCCTCCTTGCGGTCGTCACCGGCCCGCAGCCGCTCGCGGTAGCGGAACATCAGGAAGAGGAAGTAGTCCGTGCCGACGCCGAACAGCACGATGATCAGGATCGCCGAGACCGAGGAGTCGGCCTTGAGGCCGAAGGCCTTGCTCGCGTCCGCGATCAGGCCGTTGGCGACCATCGAGAAGACGAAGATCGACAGGACCGGCAGCAGCGCGATGATCGGGCTGCGGAAGATGATCCCCAGCGTGAGCAGGATGATCACGATCGTGCCGATGCCGATCAGCGCGTTGGCAAGCTCGGAGGAGTCCTTCTGGTCCAGGTTCTGCGCGGCCTGACCGCCGAGCTGGACCTTCAGGCTGCTGCCGTCGGCCAGCTGCTTGGCGTCGTCGCGCAGCAGCTTGGCCGAGTCGGCCGCCTCCGGCTTGTGCGCGGTGTTCTTCTCCATGGCGACCATGGAGAGCGCGTACTTCCCGTCCTTGGAGGTGGACTGGGGGCTGACCGGCAGGATCTTCTCGACCAGCGCGACGTGCTTGTCGGTGAGGCCCTGGACCACCTTGTTCATGGCGGCCTGGTCGGCGTCCGTCAGCTTGCCGCCGTCGGTGCGCTCGAAGAGCAGCATGGCCGCGGGGGTGAAGTTGGCCGGGAAGGCCTTCTCCTGCACCAGCGAGGCCTGGATGGACTCGTAGTGGCGGGGCAGGAAGCTGCTCTCGTCCGTCTGCGCGTCCAGCTTCGGCGCGCTGCCGATGATGGCGACGGCGGCGACGATCCAGGCGATGATCACCCACCACGCCCGCTTGACGACGAAGTGTCCGATTCGGTGGAACATGCTCGTTGTGCCTCCTGGGCATGGTTCACCGCAGCCCTGGGGGGACGGGACGCCGGGCGACGGCAAGGATCGGCGCAGAGCACGCTGCTCTTAGCCGGTCGGCAGGTAAGTAAGAAACAGCATCCTACGAGAACCTACTTGCCGCCCGGCAAGCGGACCCCCGTCGGACGCGCCCCCTAGGGGCCGCGATTCGGGCCCCGGTCCATCCTGACCTGCGCGCAGGCCAGATCACCTCGTGCTCCGGGTGGAGACGCCTCCCCCTCAGGGTGGATCTCCGGCCTACCCCAAGAAGGAGGAGCAGGTAGGGAAAACCCCACCCCGGCCCTGGGGGGAGACCCAGGGCGGACTCCCCCGCCAGCCGGATGCCGCGTCAGATGTGGTTTTCCTAAGGTCGTTCGTGCAGCCGGACCGCAGCCCGGCAACAGCCACGACGGCCCCGAGGGCCGCCGCTTTCCCTGGGGGACAACACCGTGAAACTAGGACTCGCCGCCGCGATGGGCGCCTGGAGCGCCCGGCACAGAAAGACCGCCGTCTTCGGCTGGCTGCTCTTCGTCGTCCTCGCCGCCTACCTCGGCGGTGTGCACGGCAGCACCAAGATCAGCGACTCCGAGGCGATGCCGGGCCAGGTCGCCCGGGCCGCCAAGATCCTGGACGAGGCCGGGATCAAGAGCCCGGCCGGCGAGACCGTCCTGGTGCAGAGCGCAACCCTGACCGCCGACGACCCGGCCTTCCGCGCCGTCGTCGACCAGGCCGGGGCGGCCGTCCGGGCCACCGGGAAGACCGCCGAGCTGCGCAGCCCGTACGAGACCAAGGCGATCTCCGCCGACCGGCACTCCGCGCTGCTGCAGTTCACCATCGCCGGTGAGGACCGCGAGCACGCGGTGGAGAACGTGCCGGCCGTGCTGGACGCGGTCGCGAAGGTGCAGGCCGAGCACAAGGACCTGACCGTCGAGGAGTTCGGCGAGGCCAGTGCGGGCAAGTGGTTCCAGGACCAGTTCAAGAACGACTTCAGCCGCGCCGAGTGGACGGCCGTGCCGCTCGCCCTCGGCATCCTGCTGATCGCCTTCGGCGCGCTGGTCGCCGCCGTCCTGCCGGTGGTGCTCGCGATGACCGCCTTCATCGCGGCGGGCGGGCTGGTCGCGCTCAGCAGCGGGCTGCTGCACACCAGCGACGACGCCAGCTCGGTGATGCTGCTGGTGGGTCTCGCGGTCGGCGTCGACTACTGCCTCTTCTACCTGCGCCGTGAGCGCGAGGAGCGGGCCGCCGGACGCGACCCGGAGACCGCCCTGAGGGTCGCCGCCGCCACCAGCGGCCGGGCCGTGCTGGTCTCCGGCGTCACCGTGGTGGTCGCGATGGCCGGGATGTTCCTCACCGGGATCGCCGACTTCCAGGCGATGTCCTTCGCCACCATCATCGTGGTGATCACCGCGGTGCTCGGCTCGCTCACCGTGCTGCCCGCCCTGCTCTCGATGCTCGGCGACCGGGTCGAGAAGGGCCGGGTGCCCTTCCTGCACCGCCTGCGCAAGGCCGACAGCTCCAACGGCGGCCGGGTCTGGAACGCCGTGCTCACCCCCGTACTGCGCCGCCCGATGGCCGCGACCGTCCTCGCCGGCGGTCTGCTGCTCGGGCTGGCCGCGCCGATGCTCACCATGCACACCGCGAACCTGACGTTCCAGCAGCAGCTGCCCAAGGGCAACGCCCTGGTCGCCACCTCGGCCCGGATCGAGGCCGCCTTCCCCGGCAGCCCCTCCCCCGCGACCATCGTGGTCAAGGCCAGGGACATCTCCGCCCCGGCGATGCAGCAGGCCATCACCGACTTCCAGACCAAGGCGCTGGCCACCGGCAAGATGCACGGCCCGATCCAGGTCACCGTGCACCAGGCTCAGAACGTCGCCACCATCGACGTCCCGCTGATGGGCAGCGGCAACGACGCGACCAGCACCGCCGCCCTGACCGCCCTGCGCAAGGACGTGGTGCCCGGCACCCTGCTCGCCGTCCCCGGCACCGAGGCCCCGGTCACCGGCAGCACGGCGGCCTCGCACGACTTCAACGAGCAGATGTCGGGCAGCATGCTCCCGGTCTTCGGCTTCGTGGTCGCCTTCGCCTTCCTGCTGATGCTCGCCTCGTTCCGCTCGCTGGGCATCGCCGTCACCGCCGTCGTGCTCAACCTGCTGTCGGTGGGCGCTGCGTACGGAATGCTCGCGCTGGTCTTTCAGCACGGGGTGGGCGCCGCACTGATCGGCACGGCCGGGGTCGGCGCGGTCGAGTCCTGGGTGCCGCTCTTCCTCTTCGTGATCCTCTTCGGCCTGAGCATGGACTACCACGTCTTCGTGGTCTCCCGGATCAAGGAGGCCCACGACCGGGGCCTGGAGACCAGGGCCGCCATCTCGTACGGCATCCGCAGCACGGCCGGGGTGGTCACCAGTGCGGCGGTCATCATGGTGGCGGTCTTCGCGGTCTTCGGCACCCTCTCGATGCAGTCCATGAAGCAGATGGGCGTCGGCCTCGCGGTGGCCGTCCTGATCGACGCCACCGTCATCCGCGGGGTACTGCTCCCCTCGGTGATGAGCCTGCTGGGCGAGCGCAACTGGTACCTCCCCAAGTGGCTGAACTGGCTCCCCGATCTCTCCCACAACGACCCCATTCCCCCGGTCACCCCCGCCGCGCCCGCACCGACCGGCCTGCACCTCCCGGAGGGGCAGTACCCGAGCAACGCCCGGGTCTGACCTCCCGTCACACCGGCCGGGCCCCGCCGCTACTCGCCCGTTCGCCTCCGGGCGCTCCAGGCGCGGGGTCCGGCTCTCGTACGCTTCCGTTTCATGACCACCTTCGACGAGCCGAGAGCCCGTGCCCTGCTGGCAGCTGCCTGTGCTGCGGCCGGGATGGCGGAGCCGGTGGGGGCCGGGTTGTTGGCGCTCGGGGAGAACGCGGTGTTCGACCTCGGGGGCCCGGCCGTGGTGGCCAAGGTCGGGCGCGGACCCGAGCTCACCGGGCGGGCCGGGCGGGAGCTGAAGGTTGCGGAGTGGCTGGCGGAGCAGGGGGTGCCGGTGGCCCGCCCGTACCTGGCCGAGCCGGGCGTGGCGGGCGGACACCCCGTCACCTTCTGGCACCGCCTGGCTCCCGCCGTACGGGAGGCGCGGCCGGCCGACCTCGCGCCGCTGCTGCGCACGCTCCACCGGCTGCCCGAGCCGCCCTTCCCGCTCGGCCGGCGCGATCTGCTGGCCCCGGTCGAGCGGTGGCTGGCCGGTGCCGAGGGGTACGTCGATCCGGCGGACGCCGCGTTCCTGCGCGACCGCCGGGACACCTTCGCCGCCGCCATCGCCGAGCTGACACCGCAGTTGACGCCGGGAGTGATCCACGGCGACGCGCTGCCGCGCAACGTGCACCTGGGCCCGGACGGGCCCGTCCTGCTCGACCTGGAGAACGTCTGCTCCGACCTGCGCGAGCACGACCTGGTGGTGCTCGCACTGAGCCACGACCGGTACGGCGTACCGGCTGAGGACTACCGAGCCTTCACCGACGGGTACGGCTGGGACGTCCGGGACTGGCCCGGCTTCGCGGTGCTGCGCGGCGCCCGGGAGACGGCCAGCGCCTCCTGGGTGGCCCAGCAGGTGCCGGGGAACCCGGCCGCCTCGGCCGAGTTCCACCGGCGGGTCGCCTCGCTCCGGGACGGCGCGACGGACGTCCGGTGGCACCCCTTCTGACGGTGCTCCACTTCTCGTACGCTTCTTCGGAACCAGCGCATTCGCACGTGGCGTCCCCCTGGGCAGACGCCCTCCCCGGGCCGCCGGTACGACGTCAGGAGCCGTCGCCATGCGGATACCCAGCCACCGGTCACCTTCCCGCCATAGTCTTCGGTACGGCCTCACGGCGCTCCTCGCGCCCGTCCTGATCGCCGGCTGCGGGGCCGCGCAGGGCGCGATCCGGCCGGAGCCCACACCCTCCACCGGCGCTCCGACACCCTCCACGGTGAGCCCCACCGCCCCGACGTCACCCCCGAGTTCGGCCACGCCGACCACATCCGTCGCGCTCAGCGCACCGCCCAAGCCCTCCCCCTCGAAGCCGGCCTCGTCCGCCTCGGCGTCCCGGCCGCCCGCGCCCCAGCCCCCGCCGCCGCTCACCCCGACCTCGATCGTGCGCGGCACCGCCTCCGGCGGCCGCACCGTGGCGCTCACCTTCGACGACGGCCCGGGCCCGGCGACCGGTCAGATCCTCGACCTGCTCACCCAGTACGGCGCCAGGGCCACCTTCTGCCAGATCGGCCCGCAGGCCGCTGCCGACCCGGCGATGGTCCGGCGCATCCTGGCCGAGGGGCACCGGCTCTGCGACCACACCGTGCACCACCCCCAGCCCATGCACGCGCTCTCGCACGACCAGCAGGTGTACGAGATCAGCGCGGCCAAGGACATGATCGCCAAGGCGGGCGGCGCCGGCACCAAGGTGCGCTGGTTCCGTGCTCCCGGCGGGGACTTCACCGCCGAGAACCAGCTGATCGCCGCCCAGTGCGGCTTGCGCCCGCTCGGCTGGTCGGTCGACACCCGCGACTGGGCCCGCCCGGGCGCCCCCGCGATCGTCGCCACCGTCCAGCGGGACCTCAGGCCGGGCGGGGTGGTCCTGCTGCACGACGCCGGCGGCGACCGCAGCCAGACCGTCGCGGCGCTGAAGCAGTTGCTGCCCTGGCTGATCGCGCAGGGCTACTCCTTCGACTTCCCCGCGGTCTAGGAGCCAGCCGAGCAAGCACATCAGGGGCGCGTGGGGGCACCTCCCGGCCGAAGGCGGGGCAGAACTGCGCGAAACGGGAGCTGCAGACCGTTGCCTTCCGATCTCGCGCAGTTCCTCGCGCCCCTGGGGATGCCCCGTACTGATCGGTTGGCTGACCTGCTCGCGGACCGCCTCAGCCGCGCCGGGCGCTACCGCAGCGGCCAGCGCGGGTCGACCACGGCCTCCGCATCCTTGCCCCGGCGCAGCCAGGCCTGCAGCTCCTCCGCCCAGGCCCGGTACCAGTCGATCTGACGCTCGTGCAGGCTGACCGGTGTCAGCTCGCCGACCTGTGCGGGGTACCGCTCGCCGAGGGCGACGGCCACCCGGACGGCGGCCAGCGCGTCGCTGCCCGCCTCGTGCGCATCCTCCAGCTCGACCCCGTACACCGCGCAGACGTGCTGCAGTGTCCGGGAACCCTTCCGGTACTTGTCGACGGAACGGTCGATCACCAGCGCGTCCACCACCGGCCCGACGGTGCCGCCGAGCCGCTCGGCCAGGCCGGGGTGCCCGTACCGGCGGAGCTCGGCATCGAGCAGGGAGAGGTCGAACGGGGCGTTGAAGGCGACCACCGGCCGGCCCGCCAGCAGCCGCTCGCAGAGAGCCGCGGCTATCTCCTCGACGGCCTCCGCGGCCGGGCGGCCCTTGCCGCGGACCTGATCGTCGGTGATGCCGTGGATCGCCGAGGCCTCGGCGGGGATCGGCACACCCGGGTCGAGCAGCCAGCCGGCGACCCGCTCGGCGCGGCCGCCGAGGGTGTCGACCAGAGCCGCGGTGACGATCCGGGACTCGGCCGGATCGGTGCCCGTGGTCTCCAGGTCGAAGCCGACCAGTGACTCCTTCCACCAGCTCATGTGGGGGTTTCCTTCCGTCCGTCCGCCGTGATGTGGACCATCATCGCCGCTGCCAGTGACAACCGGGCCCGGCGGGGCAACATCCGGGGCGCGGAGGCCTGCGCGGACAGCGAGAGGCACCCCGTCGCGCAGAGCGCTTCAGGGTGCCTCTCGCTCAGACAGATCCACCTGAGGCCGGAGCCTTCCGATTTCGCGCAGTTTCGCGCAGTTCCCCGCGCCCCTGGCCGGCCGGTAGCACCTATAGCCCTAGGCGAACATCCCGCGGCCCAGCCAGTCGGCGTTGTCCCTGACGCCCGGCAGCACGAAGAAGTAGCCGCCGCCGGTGGGCGAGATGTAGTCGACCAGCGGCTCGTCGATCAGGCGGGTCTGGGTCGCCTCGAACTGCCGCACCACGTCCTGCTGGTAGCAGCAGAAGGCCAGGCCCATGTCGAGGTTGCCGACCTTGTCGATGCCCCGGTCGTAGTTGAAGCCCCGGCGCAGGATGCGGGAGTCGTCGGTCTTGTCGGTCCGCGGATTGGCCAGCCGGATGTGCGCGTCCAGCGGGATGGCGTTGCCGTCGGGGTCCTTGGCGTAGTCCGGGGCGTCGGTCTCCTTGGCGCCGTCCAGCGGGGCGCCGGTGTCCCGGCGGCGGCCGAACATCTTCTCCTGCTCGGTGAGCGAGACGCGGTCCCAGAACTCGACCAGCATCCGGATGATGCGGATGACCTGGTAGCTGCCGCCGACGGCCCAGGCGGGCTCGCCGCTGCCCTCGGTGACCCAGACCAGCTTGTCCATCTCCCGCGAGGAGTTGGTGTCCGGGTTGACGATGCCGTCCTTGAAGCCCATCAGGTTGCGCTGGGCGCCGTCCGGGCGGGACGGGTTCTGGAAGCCGTCGATCCGCCACTTGACCTGCATCGCACCGCGGGTGTGCCGGGCGATGTCGCGCAGCGCGTGCAGCACGGTGTCCTGGCTCTCGGCGCAGATCTGCAGCGAGAGGTCGCCGTGCAGCTCGGCGGCCTGCAGGTTGTCGTTGGGGAAGGTCTTCATCGGGTTCAGCTTGGCGGGCTTCGCCTTGGCCAGGCCGTACCGGTCGTCGAAGAGCGAGGCGCCGACGCCGACCGTGACGGTCAGGTTGTCGGTCGGCAGCACCGGGCCGAGGATGCCGCTGTCGGACGGCGGCGCGCCGACGCCGAGGTCCGGCGGGGTGCCGCCGGCGGTGAGGAAGCGGATCCGGTCGGTCAGGGTGTGGAACAGCTCCTCCAGGGCCTTGCGGTCCTGGGCGACGACCTCGAAGGAGACGAACGCGGCGTAGCGGGGCGCGGGGGTGGTGATGCCGGCCTGGTGGGCGCCGTGGAAGGCGACGGAACCGGACTTGGCGGCCTTGGTGGAGCTGTCGGCGCTCGCCGGGCCCGTGGAGAGGCCGAAGGCGCCTCCGGCGATGGCGGCGGCACCGGCGCTCGCGCCGAGCGCGGCCTTGACGAAGCTGCGGCGGGCGGGCCCGGCCGGGCAGCCGCTCTCGACGGGAGCAGCAGCGGCGGCGGCGTGCGGGAAGGGGCAGGAGCCGGTTGCGGTCTGGTCGTTCATCAGGCGGACTTCCGGATCTCGAGCAGGTCGGGGATGGGAGCGAGGTCTTCGAGCAGCTGGTTTGCCGCGCCGTTCAGCTGGTACCGGGCCCGGGGCGCGAGCTGGTCGAGCGGGGTCCAGCTGCCGTCCGGGCGGTGGGCGGCGGTGAGCAGGCCGTTGATCCGGGCCATTCCGGCGTCGACCTTGGCCAGCAGCCCGGGGTTGCGCTCCTTGAGCAGCGGCTGAAGGACGGTCAGCAGTTCCTGGGTGCCGGCCACGTTGGCCTGGGCGGTGGCCAGGTTGGTGCCGCTGCCCTGGTCGGTGGAGCCGGTGAGCTCGAACTGGAGGGTGTTCTCGAGGATCTCGTGGGCCCGGAGCGGCAGGTCCGCCGGGTCGAACTCCTGGGTCGGGAAGGCCTTGACCAGGCCGTCCACGTCCGTGGCCAGCTGGTCCACGACGGGGGTCAGGTCGGCGGGCGACTGGTTGTGCCAGAGGCCGTACTCGAGGCGCAGGAAGCCGGCGAAGTCCTTGTCCTCGGACTTGCCCTCCAGGCCGTCGGCCCGGCCGTTGATCTTCCCGTCGAAGTCCGCGAAGGTGCCGTACGCGGCACCCAGCGAGGAGTACTGCACGTGCGCCGTGAGCCAGTCGGCGCGGGCGGTGTTGAGGTCGCCCGCGTGGATGTCGGCCTGGAGCTTCTGGGTCTGGGTCAGCAGGGTCGCGAGGCCCTGGTTGACGTACGCCTTGTACGCCTCGAGCGGGGCCTTGAGGTCGTCCTCGGCGACGGGGATGACGGCCTTGACGTCCGTGCCGCCGGTGACGTGCACGGCTGCCGAGGTGACGCTCTTGCCGCCGGTGGGGACGCAGCGCCAGGCGTAGTCGCCGGTGCCGATGGTGGCGGTGAGCGCGCGGGTGGTACCGGGGGCCAGGCCCTCGATCTCGCCGTAGACGGCGCCGCTGGCCGGGTTGACCAGGTAGACCTCTGAGGTCTTGTCACCCGTGTTGTGCATCTGGAAGACCTGCTGGCCGGGCAGCGGGGTGGTGAAGCCCTTGCCGCACTCGTCCTCGGAGACGGCCACGGTCGCGGTCTCGGCGGGCTTGCCGTCGCTCACCGCGATGACGGTGCCCGCCACCACGGCGGGGACGGCGACCAGCACGGCGGGGACCAGCCAGCGCGGGCGGCCGCTCTTCGCGGGCTCCTCGGCCGAGGCGTCTGCGGCGGGGTCGGCCTCGGCGGCCGGAGCGGCGGGCTCGGGCTGGGGCTTGGGTACCCGGACGCCGTGGACGAACAGGGTCATCACGACCGCCAGGTAGGCGACGTAGGCGACGACCTGAAGCCAGGTCATCGTGACGGTCAGGTTGAGCACGCCCTGCACCAGGGTGGCGTACCAGGAACCGGCGTCGATGCTCCCGCTCAGGTCGAAGGCGTACGCGTGGCCGCCGGGCAGCGCACCGGCCTCCTGCAGGTCGCGCAGGCCGTAGCTGAGCACGCCCGCCGCGATCACGATCAGGACGGCGCCGGTGACGGTGAAGAAGCGGGTCAGGTTGATCTTCAGCACCCGGCGGTACAGGCCCCAGCAGAGGCCGGTGGCGATCAGCAGGCCGACGGCGGCGCCGACCAGCGGGCCGGTCGAGTCCTTCGCGGTCTGGATGGTGCTCCACAGGAAGAGGGAGGTCTCCAGGCCCTCGCGGCCGACGGCAAGGAAGCTGGTCAGGACCAGCGTCCCGGCGCCCATGGCGAGCGCCGCGGTGACCTTCTCGCGGATCTCCGAGGAGAGGTTGCGGGCCGAGCGGCGCATCCAGAACACCATTGCGGTGACGAAGGCGACGGCGACCAGGCTGAGCGTGCCGCCGAAGGCCTCCTGCGCGGAGCCGGAGAGCTTGGCGGCGGTGAAGGTGAGCACGGAGCCGAAGCTCAGGGCCAACGCCAGCGCGGCCAGCACGCCCGTCCACACCTGGGGGAGACGGGACTTCTGGTCGGAGCGCACCAGGGTGGCGACCAGGATGGACACGATCAGCCCGGCCTCCAGGCCCTCACGTAGGCCGATCAAGAAGCTTGGAAACGCGTCGTCCCACATGTCGAGGGCTCCTCCCCGGGACCAGCCCGGCCTTACCTGTCCTGTGCCCGTGCCCCGGGACCGAGTGGAACCGGGACGGCGCAGCCCAACGCCCCGGACAGGAACTGTCCAGGGCGCGTGGCTTAGCTTAGGCATACCTTAGGGCCAGCGCGGCCGAGCGTCCACGCCGGGGCGGCAAAAACTCCGACCATCACTCAGGAGACGGCACGCGAGTCCGCCCAGACTCCCTCGAACTCCTCGCGGTAGACCTCCAGCAGTCCGGGCTCCTGGCCGCCCGGAGCCTGGCCCGCACCGCCGCGCAGCACCAGCGCCGGCGACTCGATCCCCCGGGCCCGGCGCAGGTACGGCTGGACGACCCCGACGTCCCCCGAGCGCCGGCGGCCGCCGGCCGGCCCCGCCACCCGCGGGCCCTCCACCAGGTAGGCCGTGAACCTCGGCATCTCGTCGAAGACCCGGATCTCGAAGCCGCCCTGGTCCCGCAGCCGGGCCCGCACCCGGCGGACGTGCATGATGTTCATCTCGATCGAGCGGGCCAGCTCACCGCGCCCGAGGCCCAGCTCCCGCTCCCGGCGGCGCACCGCGCTGCTGGCCGGGTTGAGGAAGAGCAGCCGTACCCGGCAGCCCTCGGAGGCCAGCCGCACCAGCCGCTTGCCGGTGTAGTTCTGGCAGAGCATCCCCAGCCCGATGCCGACGGCGTCCAGGCGCCGCGCTCCGTCCAGCAGGTCCTCCACCGGCAGGTCGCGCTGCAGCCGGACCCGGTCCGGGTGCACCGCGACCACGTCCGCGAACCGCCCGGCGACCAGCTCCTCGACCACGTCGGCGGGCACCCCGCCGGCACCGCCGTCCAGCAGGGTGAGCACCCGCGCGGCGGCCCGCTCGGTCTGGGCCAGCACGGTCTGCGAGAGGCTGCGGTTGCGCGAGACGACGTGCCGGGCGACCTCCAGCTCGTCCAGCGCCAGCTCGACCTCGCGGCGGTCGATCACGTACGGCTCGAAGCAGGGCCAGTGCTGCACCATCAGCTCGCGCAGCTGGGGCAGGGTGAGGAAGACCAGTGGGTCGTCGTCGGCCGGGTCGAGCAGGTAGCCCTTGCGGCGGCTGACCTCGCGGACGGCGCCGGCCCGGTGCACCCACTCCTCGCCGGCCGGACCGGCGGCGGCGGTCACCCAGTCCTCGCCGTGGGCCGGCGCGTAGACCGGGCGCAGCACCTCGTCCACCAGGGCGCGCAGCCGCTGCTCCACGAGGTTGAGCCAGACGTACGCCCGGCCCGCCAGCCGTACCCGGTGGTGGGCCAGCTCCCACTGCCCGTCGGACCAGGCGAGCGGCAGGCCGTCGGGCGGGCCCGGCTGCGCGGGGATGGTGCCGCGGCCGGCCGCGGACGTGCGCATGACCACCGTCGGCGCCTCGCTCCGCCCGGGGCCCTCGGGACCACCCCGGCCGTCGGCGGGGACCACCATGCGCTACCTCACCTCTCGGCCCCTCTTCTCCTGATGGAGTGACGGACCGTCCACTGACACAGTCTCAACCATGGCGGCCTTGGCAGAGCCTGTTTCCGCATGGGGTCCGGAGCGCGCCGGACGATCAAGCGTACTGCCGCGCCACGCGGGCCGCAGCCGGTTGACGGCACAACAATCCGTTCGGGCGCGGGGTGCTTCCGCCTCACGGACACCCGTTCGGGCGAACAAGCGGTCAATGAACTCGGTCTGCGGGCAGGTGTTGGGGAGGATGCCCCATGTGCCGTACGTCACGGTGCGCATGGGCCGTACATACGGGACACTCGGCCGGGCAAGCCCGGTCGAGAGCCAATTCCTGTTGGCTACAGGGAAGTTGAGGACATATGCAGGTCTGGCCAGGGCAGCCGTACCCGCTCGGCGCCACATACGACGGGGCCGGCACCAACTTCGCGGTGTTCTCCGAGAGCGCCGACCGGATCGAGCTGTGCCTGCTCGCCGAGGACGGATCCGAGACGGCCGTCGAGTTGCGCGAGACGGACGCCTTCGTCCGGCACGCCTACCTCCCGGGCATCCAGCCCGGCCAGCGCTACGGCTTCCGGGTGCACGGCCCGCACAATCCGGGCCTGGGCCAGCGCCACAACAGCGCCAAACTGCTGCTGGACCCGTACGCCAAGGCGATGAGCGGCCACATCGACTGGGACGAGTCGGTGTACGGCTACCACTTCGGCGCCCCCGAGCGCCGCAACGACCTGGACTCCGCCCCGCACACCATGCACTCGGTGGTGATCAACCCCTACTTCGACTGGGGAAACGATCGCCCACCGCGCACCGACTACCACCGCACCGTGCTCTACGAGGCCCATGTGAAGGGCCTCACCAAGCTGCACCCGGGCATCCCCGAGGAGATCCGGGGCACCTATGCGGGCCTGGGGCACCCGGCGGTGATCGAGCACCTGGCCAAGCTGGGCGTCACCGCGATCGAGCTGATGCCGGTGCACCAGTTCGTCCGCGACCACCGGCTCAGGGACCTTGGCCTGTCCAACTACTGGGGCTACAACACCATCGGCTTCTTCGCCCCGCACTCCTCCTACTCCTCCGGCGGCGACCGGGGCCAGCAGGTGCAGGAGTTCAAGTCGATGGTGAAGGCGCTGCACGCGGCCGGGATCGAGGTGATCCTGGACGTCGTCTACAACCACACCGCCGAGGGCAACCACCTGGGGCCGACGCTCTCCTTCCGCGGCCTGGACAACGTCTCGTACTACCGGCTCGCCAAGGACCAGCGCTTCTACGAGGACACCACCGGCACCGGCAACAGCCTGCTGATGCGCAGCCCGCACGTGCTTCAGATGATCATGGACTCACTGCGCTACTGGGTCACCGAGATGCACGTGGACGGCTTCCGCTTCGACCTCGCCGCCACGCTGGCGCGGCAGTTCCACGAGGTGGACCGGCTGTCCTCGTTCTTCGACCTGGTCCAGCAGGACCCGGTGGTCTCCCAGGCCAAGCTGATCGCCGAGCCGTGGGACCTGGGCGAGGGCGGCTACCAGGTGGGCAACTTCCCGCCGCTGTGGACGGAGTGGAACGGCATGTACCGGGACACCGTCCGCGACCTGTGGCGCGGGGAGAACGCCAGCCTCGCCGAGTTCGGCTCCCGGCTGACCGGCTCCTCCGACCTCTACCAGGACGACGGCCGACGGCCCATCGCCTCGATCAACTTCGTCACCTGCCACGACGGCTTCACCCTCCGCGACCTGGTCTCGTACAACGACAAGCACAACCAGGCCAACGGCGAGGACAACCGGGACGGCGAGAGCTTCAACCGCTCCTGGAACTGCGGCGCGGAGGGCGAGACCGCGGACCAGGCGGTGCTGGAGCTGAGAGCGCGCCAGCAGCGCAACTTCATCGCCACCCTGCTGCTCTCGCAGGGCGTCCCGATGCTCTCGCACGGCGACGAACTGGGCCGGACCCAGGGCGGCAACAACAACGCGTACTGCCAGGACAACGAGCTCTCCTGGGTGCACTGGCCGAAGGGGGACGGGCCCGAGGCCCGGTTGCTGGAGTTCACCCAGGGCATGATCTGGCTCCGCCGCGACCACCCGGTCTTCCGCCGCCGCCGCTTCTTCCACGGCCGCCCCGTCTCCGGCACCCACGACGACCTGACGGACATCGCCTGGTTCACCCCCGCCGCGGAGGAGATGACCAAGCGGGACTGGAGCACGAGCTACGCCAAGTCGATGACGGTCTTCCTGAACGGCAACGCCATCTCCGAGCCCGACCGGCGCGGCGGCAAGATCATCGACGACTCCTTCCTGCTGATGTTCAACGCCCACTTCGAGCCGCTGGAGTTCACCGTGCCCGCCGACCACGGCAGGGAGTGGCAGGTGGTGGTGGACACCGCGCAGCCCGTCCTGCCGACCCCGGGCACCGGTGCCAGGGTCAAGGCCGGCGACACCCTCTGGCTGACCGACCGCTCGCTGATGGTGCTCCAGCGGCCGGCCTGAGACGACCGGCCTGAGACGACCGGTCGGATCATCCGTTCGTACCATTCGCACCCGGAGGGCCATACTGACGGCGCGGCGCGGGTAGGGATCACCCCATGACCTCCGCCGCAGCCTCCGCACAGCCACGCCCGGCGGGCGCCACGCCTCCCCCGCTGTCCACCTACCGCCTGCAGCTCCAGCCCGGCTTCACCCTGCACGACGCCGAGCAGGCCGTGCAGTACCTCGCCGCGCTCGGCGTCTCCCACCTGCACCTGTCGCCCCTGCTGGAGGCCGTACCCGGCTCCACCCACGGGTACGACACCGTCGACCACGGCCGGATCAGCGAGCAGCTCGGCGGCGAGGCCGCCCTGCGCTCGCTGGCCGCCGAGGCACACCGGCACGGCCTGCGGCTGATCGCCGACGTGGTGCCCAACCACATGGCCCTGCCGGTGCCCGAGCAGCTCAACCAGCCGCTCTGGCAGGTCCTGCGGGACGGCCCGGACTCGCCGTACGCCCACTGGTTCGACATCGACTGGACGGCGCAGCCCGGGCCGTCGGACGCCCCCGGCCGGGGCCGCCTGCTGCTCCCGCTGCTCGGCGACCGGCTCGGCGCGGTGCTGGACCAGCTGACGGTCGACGGCGAGGTGCTGCGCTACCACGAGCACGCCTTCCCGCTGCGCCCCGGCACCGCCGATCTGCCGCTGCCCGAGCTGCTGGAGCGCCAGTGGTACCGGCTGGCCTGGTGGCAGCTGGCCAGTGCCGAGCTCAACTACCGCCGCTTCTTCACCGTCAACGAGCTGATCGCCGTCCGGGTCGAGGTGCCCGAGGTCTTCGAGGCGACGCACCGCACGCTGCTGCGGCTGCACGCCGACGGCATCCTGGACGGCTTCCGGATCGACCACCCCGACGGCCTGGCCGACCCGCGCGGCTACCTGGAGCGGCTGGCCGAGGCCACCGGCGGGGCCTACACGGTGGTGGAGAAGATCCTCACCGGCCCCGAGAAGCTGCCCGCCGACTGGCCGTGCGCGGGCACCACCGGGTACGACGCGCTGCGCCGGATCGACGGGGTGCTCCTCGACCAGGTGGGCGCCGAGCGGCTGATCCTGGCGTACCGGCGCGACGTCGGCGACCCGCAGTGGGCGGACGAGGCCGCCCGGCGCGGGCGGGCCGACCTGACCGGGCCCGACGGGGAGCTGGCCGCCGAGGTCGACCGGCTGGTCCGGCTGGTCCAGGGCATCTGCGCCGCCGAGACGGCGCTGGCCGACCACGCTCCGTGGGCTCTGCGGCAGACGCTGCAGCGGCTGCTGACGGCCTACCCGGTGTACCGGCCGTACGTCCGGCCCGGCGAGCCGGCCCCGCTCCGGGCGGTCGCGGACGTCGAGGCGGCAGTGGCGGACGGCGACGCCACCGCCCAGCTGGTCCGCGACCTGGCGCTGGGCCGGCTCGGGCGCAGCCCGGCCAAGGACGAGTTCTGCACCCGCTTCGCCCAGACCGCCTCCGCCGTTGCCGCCAAGGGTGTCGAGGACACCGCGTTCTACCGCTGGAACGCGCTGCTCAGCCTGAACGAGGTAGGCGGCGACCCGGCCCACCCCGGCGTCAAGCCCGAGGACTTCCACCGGTGGTGCACCTACCAGGAGGAGCACTGGCCGTACTCGATGACGGCGCTCTCCACCCACGACACCAAGCGCAGCGCCGACGCCCGCGCCCGGCTCGCGGTGCTGGCCGAGGTGCCCGAGGCCTGGGCCGCCGAGTGCGCCGCCTGGACGACGGCGGCCGGGCCGTGCCCGGACCGCAGCACGGCCTGGCTGCTCTGGCAGACGCTGATCGCGGCCTGGCCGCTCAGCGCCGAGCGACTGGTCGCCACCCTGCTGAAGTCCGCCCGCGAGGCCAAGCAGCACACCTCCTGGACGGCCCCCGACGCCCGCTTCGAGCGGGCCCTGACCGACTACGCCCGCGGGGCGCTGGCCAATCCGGGCCTCTGCCCGAGGATCGCCGGCTTCGTCCAGCTGCTGGCGCCGTACGCCCGCAGCAACAGCCTCGCGGCGGCGCTGCTGCATCTCACCGTGCCGGGCGTGCCGGACGTGTACCAGGGCAGCGAGGAGCCGCTGTACACGCTGGTCGACCCGGACAACCGCGCGCCCGTCGGGCTGGGCTCGCTCGCCGTCCGACTGACCGACTCGCCGACGGACCGGATGGGTGACTTCGCGCGCGAGAAGCTCCACCTCACCACCACGGCCCTGCACCTGCGCCGCGAGTTCGGCTCCTACCGCCCGCTGGCCGCCGAGGGGCCCGCCGCCGACCACCTGCTGGCCTTCGGCCGCGGTCCCCGGGTGATCAGCGCCGTGACCAGGCTGCCGTACGGTCTCGCCCGGTCCGGCGGCTGGCGCGACACCGTGCTGGAGCTGCCCGCCGGGCGGTGGACGGAGCAGCTGACACAGCGGACGTTCCCGGCCGGGCCGGTACCGTTGGACGGGCTGCTGGACCACTACCCGGTGGCGCTGCTGACGGAGGGTCCGTGACGGGCTATCAGGTGTGGGCGCCGGACGCTCTCCTGGTCGAGGTCGAGGTGGACGGCACGTCGTACCCCATGCAGGCGGACGGCGGCCGGCCCGGCTGGTGGCAGGCCGAGGCGCCCGAGGGGGACTACGGCTTCCGGCTCGACGGCGGCCGGCCACTGCCGGACCCGCGCTCGCCGCGCCAGCCGTACGGGCCTGACGGCCTGAGCAGGCCCGTCGACCACTCCGCGTTCCGCTGGTCGGACATCCCCTGGCAGGGGCGGCCGCTGCCCGGTGGTGTGGTGTACGAGCTGCACATCGGCACCTTCACGCCGGGGGGGACCTTCGACGGGGCAGTCGAGCGCCTCGACCACCTGGTCGAACTCGGTGTGGACTTCGTGGAGTTGATGCCGGTCTGCCCGTTCTCCGGACGGCACGGCTGGGGCTACGACGGAGTGTCGCTGTGGGCGGTGCACGAGCCGTACGGCGGTCCGGACGGGCTGAAGCGCT
Source organism: Kitasatospora atroaurantiaca (assembly GCF_007828955.1). Classification (NCBI taxonomy): domain Bacteria; kingdom Bacillati; phylum Actinomycetota; class Actinomycetes; order Kitasatosporales; family Streptomycetaceae; genus Kitasatospora; species Kitasatospora atroaurantiaca. The sequence goes on from NZ_VIVR01000001.1 coordinate 1,605,367, forward strand.
TCGTGGACGCGGCCCACCGCAAGGGGCTCGGCGTGGTGCTGGACGTGGTGCACAACCACCTCGGCCCGTCCGGCAACTACCTGCCCGCCTTCGGCCCGTACTTCACCGACCGCCACCACACGCCCTGGGGCACCGCGGTCAACCTGGACGCGCCCGGCTCGGACGAGGTGCGCGCCTATCTGATCGGCAGCGCGCTGGCCTGGCTGCGCGACTACCGGATCGACGGGCTGCGGCTGGACGCCGTGCACGCTCTCGCGGACGACCGGGCACTCCCCTTCCTGGAGGAACTCGCCCTCGCGGTCGAGAAGTTGGCCGAAGCGACCGGCCGGCCGCTGTTCCTGGTCGCGGAGTCCGACCTCAACGACCCGCGCACCACCAACCCCCGCCAGGCGGGCGGCCTGGGCCTGACCGCGCAGTGGAGCGACGACTTCCACCACGCACTGCACACCACGCTCACCGGTGAGTCCCAGGGCTACTACGGGGACTTCGCACAGCGCCCGCTGGCGGCGGTGGCGAAGACCCTGACCCACGGCTTCTTCCACGACGGCAGCTGGTCCTCGTTCCGGGGCCGCAGTCACGGCCGGCCGTTCCCGCAGGCGTACGGGCACCGGCTGCTCGGCTATCTGCAGACCCACGACCAGGTCGGCAACCGGGCCACCGGGGACCGGCTCTCCGCCGCCCTCTCCCCCGGCCGGCTCGCCGCCGGGGCCGCGCTGGTGCTGACCTCGCCGTTCACCCCGATGCTGTTCATGGGCGAGGAGTGGGCCGCGGGCACGCCCTGGCAGTACTTCACCAGCCACACCGACCCGCAGCTCGCCGAGGCCGTCCGGCAGGGCCGGCGCCGGGAGTTCACCTCGCACGGCTGGCGCGAGGAGGAGATCCCCGACCCACAGGCACCCGCCACCGTGCTGGCCTCCACCCTGGACTGGACCGAACCGGCCCGTGAGCCGCACGCCGGCCTGCTCGACTGGTACCGGCGGCTGATCCGCCTGCGGCGTACCCACCCGGAGCTGTCCGACCCGGACCTGTCGGCCGTGCGGGTCTCCTACGACGACGAGCAGCGCTGGCTGCTGGTGCACCGGGGCCCGTACCGGGTCGCGGTCAACCTCGGCGGCGACGGGCCGCTCTCGGTGCCGCTGGACCGGCCGTACGCCGAGACCCTCGCGCTCTACGGCGACTGCTGGCCGGCCGGGGACGGCTCGCTCTTCCTCGCGCCCGACTCGGCCGCCGTGGTGCGGGTGGACTGATCCCAGGCTCACCAGAGGTAGGACGCGATCCGCTCGTGCAGGCCGCTCGCGTCCAGCCCGTACGCGGCCAGGTGCTCGGCGATCGAGCCGTAGTGGCGGTGCTCCTCGCGCGGGACGCCGAGCCCGAGGACGCGGTGCGGGAGGTCGGCCAGCGCCTCGTGGGCGGCGTTGCCGGAGGTGCCCGCCAGGTAGGGCTCGACCAGCACCACGTCGGCGTGGTCGCCCACGGCGGCCCGCAGGCCCGCCGCATCGAAGGGGCGGACGGTGGCGGCGTACAGCACGGTGACGTCCAGGCCCTCGGTGGCCGCCAGCACGGCGTCCAGCATCGGGCCGACGGCCAGCACGACACCGCGCCGACCCTGACGGACCGTCACGAACCTTCCCGGCTCGACCGGCTGGGCGGCGTCGTTCCGGTGCGCCGAGAGCCGGACGTACACCTTGCTGTCGCCGTCTGCCGCGGCGTGGCGCAGCAGCGTCTCGGCCTCGTCGGGATGGCCGGGGACGTGCACCGTCCAGCCTGGCAGGGTGTCGAGCAGGGCGACATCGCCGGGTGCCATGTGGGTGCGGCCCCCGGCCGGCCAGTCGTACGAGCCGGCGGCACTCACCAGCACCGCCCCGACGCCCTGGTGGCCGAGGTCCAACTTGACCTGTTCGAAGGGTCGTTCGATGAGGAAGCTGGCGAAGGTGTGGGCGATCGGCCGCATCCCGGCCAGTGCCAGGCCGCCGGTCGCGCCGATCAGCAGCTGCTCGCGGATGCCGACGTTGACGACCCGGTCGGGGTGGCGCCGGGCGGCAGGGGCGAAGCCGTCGGTGCTGATGTCGGCCAGTACGACGGCGAGCCGGGGGTCGTGGTCGAGCAGCTCGGTGGTGACGGCGAAGAAACGCTCGCGCATGGTGTCCATCGGTGGTCCTCTCAGGAGTTCTTGGGCTCCACCCGGGCGACGACGGCGTGCGGCCGGCCCGGGTGCGGTGCGGTGTACGCCTCGTACAGGGCCTCGTGGTCGCGGCCGTCCACGGTCACCGCGGACCAGCCCTCGGCCTCGAAGCGCGTGGCGATGCCGCCGCGCCAGCCGTGCGTGGCGGAGGAGTTGTCGATGGCGACGACGTGCAGCCGGTCCAGCCCGTAGGCGCCGGCGAAGGCGAGCGCCTCGTGGTTGCTGCCCTCGTCGAACTCGGCGTCGCCGATCAGCACCCAGACCGCCGGGTTGGTGAGCCCCTGGGCGCGCAGGCCGAGCGCGGTGCCGACGGCCAGCGGCAGGCCGTGGCCGAGCGAGCCTGAGCCGATCTCGACGCCGGGGACGAGCAGCCGGTCGGGGTGGTGGCCGAGCGGGGAGTCGTACGAGCCGAAGCTCGGCAGGACATCGGCCGCCAGGAAGCCCTTGGCCGCCAGGACGGCGTAGTAGGCCATCGGGCCGTGGCCCTTGGAGAGGAGGAAGCGGTCGCGGTCCCCGGCCATCGCCGGGGAGACCCTGAGCACCCGGTCGTAGAGGACCCAGAGGGCGTCGAGGGTGGAGGTGGCGGCCGGGCCGTGCTTCTCGTCGCCGGTCATCAGGGCCATCAGATGCGGCAGGTCCCGGAAGCCGTACTCCTGCGGAATGATCGCTGCGGTGGTCATGGGAAGAGGTTGCAACTTGAAGCCGACTTCAAGTCAAGCACGGTATTCTCGCCGCCCATGGCACTCTCCCGGCACGATCTCCTCACCATCGGCCAGCTCTCCGAGCGCAGCGGCCTCGCCGCCTCCGCCCTGCGCTACTACGAGAAGCTCGGCCTGATCCACGCCGAGCGCACGGCCGGCGGCCAGCGCAGGTACGCACGGGCCACGCTGCGCCGGGTGGCCTTCGTCCGGGCCGCCCAGCGGGTCGGGCTCTCGCTGGACGAGGCACGCACCGCACTCGACCGGCTGCCGGAGGACCGTGCGCCCAGCGTCACCGAGTGGAGCGGCGTCGCCGAGTCCTGGCAGTCCAGGATCGACCAGCAGATCGCCGAACTCGAGACCCTCAAGCGGAAGTTGACCGGCTGCATCGGCTGCGGCTGCCTCTCGCTCTCACGCTGCGCGCTCTACAACGCCGGCGACCGGGCCGGTGCGGCGGGCCCCGGCGCCCGCTACCTCTTCACCCGGGACCCGTCCACCGGGCCCGAGCCCCACTCGCAGACCTGCTGAGCGATCCGTCCCGCAGTACGGCCGGCCGATCTATCATGCCAAGCGAAACCGTCGAACAGTCACGGGGGAACACCGACATGACCGAGCATCAGGGCGTCTCGCTGGACTGGATGACGGGCGAGGGCGAGGAGCTCCGCCCACCGGCCGACCTGCGCCCGGAGATACCCCACCCGGCCCGGATGTACGACTACTACCTCGGCGGGAAGGACAACTTCCCCGCCGACCGCGAGGCCGCCGAGAAGGTGATGGCACTCAGCCCGCTGGTACGGATCAGCGCGCTCGCCAACCGGGCCTTCCTGCAGCGCGCCGTCCGCCACCTCGCCCACCAGGGCATCAAGCAGTTCCTGGACATCGGCACCGGCATCCCGACCGCGGGGAACACCCACGAGACGGCTCAGCAGGTGCACCCGGACGCCCGGGTGGCGTACCTCGACAACGACCCGATCGTGCTGGTGCACAGCCGCGCCCTGCTCGCGGGCGCCAGCCAGGGCAGAGCGACGGTCGCGCAGGCCGACCTGCGCGACCCCGAGGCGATCCTGGACAGCCCGGAGGTCCGCAAGGTCCTGGACCTCGGGCAGCCGGTGGCCCTGCTGCTCTTCGCGGTGCTGCACTTCATCGACGAGGCCGACGACCCGTACGGCATCGTCCGCCGCCTGGTCGACGCCCTCCCCTCGGGCAGCTACCTCGCCCTCTCGCACGGCACGGCCGACTTCATCTCCCCCGAGGAGGCGGGCAAGGGCCCGGCCATCTACCGCAACGCCACCGCCCAGCTGACGATGCGCACCCGGGAGCAGGTGCTGCGCTTCTTCGACGGGCTGGAGCTGGAGGAGCCGGGCCTGGTCACCGCCCCGCTCTGGCGGCCCGACCAGGCCCTGCAGGACACCGACGCCGAGACAGGCATCTGGGCAGGCGTCGCCCGCAAGCCCTGAGGCTCCGCCCGTAGGTGCACCGATCAGGATCGGGCATCCCAGGGGCGCGGGGAACTGCGCGAGGCGGAAGGGCGCAGGCCGGTGCCTTCCGATGTCGCGCAGTTCTCCCCCAGCCTTCGGCCGGGAGGTACCCCCACGCGCCCCTGTGGTGATTGCCCATCTGCCTGACCTGCTTGCGAAGCCTCTAGACCAGGCCGTCCCAGCCCCAGCGCGGCGTCGGCCCCGGGTCCCCGAGCTCCTCGCCGACCGGCGCGGCCGAGACGTCGCGGGCGATCCTGGTCCCCCAGTCGAAGTACTCCATGACCCGGCGGCGCAGCAGCTCGTCGTCGGGGAGCTCCTTGTCGACGGCGGCGGCCATCAGCTCCAGCCAGCGGGTCCGGTGCTCCTCGGTGATCGACAGGCCGAGATGGGCCCGCAGCAGGGCCTGGTGGCCGCCGAGTTCGGCGGTGAAGCGAGCGGGGCCGCCGAAGATCTCGCCGAGCCAGACGGCGACGTGCTCGATGTGTGTCGGGGTGAAGTCCGCGAAGACGGGCGCCAGCAGCGGATCCGCCAGGACGCCCTCGTAGAAGGTGTTGCTCAGCCTGCGGAGGCCGTCGATCCCGCCGACGGCCTCGTAGAGGGTTTCGGCACGCTCGGTCATCCGTCTTCTCCTCCGGTCGTTTCCGCAAGCATCGCCCGATGCCGCCGCGGGTGCCCAGGATGTTCACCGATGGCGGACCAACCGGACCCCGTGGTTCCCCCGAACGCGCTCCGCGCCATGCGCGGCTGGCAGCATGTCCGGCATGGCACACATCGGACTCACCACCCTGCTCGTACGCGACTACGACGAGGCGATCGCCTTCTACGTGGACGCCGTCGGTTTCGAGCTGCGCGAGGACAGTCCGCGCGAGGACGGCGGCCGCTGGGTCGTGGTCGCGCCGCGCGGCTCACGCGAGACCGGCCTGCTGCTCGCCCGCCCGAGCAAGCCGGAGCAGCAGGCCAGGATCGGCGACCAGACCGGCGGCCGGGTCGGACTCTTCCTCAACACCGAGGACTTCGAGGGCGACCACCGCCGGATGACCGCCGCCGGGGTCACCTTCCTGGAGGAGCCCCGGCACGAGGAGTACGGCTCGGTGGCCGTCTTCCAGGACCTCTACGGCAACCGCTGGGACCTCATCCAACCCAGGTGAGCCACCACCGGCCGCATCGGACGGCACCCGTTCAGCCGGTCTGGCGGGCCCTGAGCTGCTCCCAGACCTCCTGGACGCGGGGGGCCAGGTCCGCCAGCGGGCCGCTGTTGTCGATCACGAGGTCGGCGATCGCGAGCCGGGCCTCCCGGGTGGCCTGGGCGGCCATCCGGGCCTTGGCCTCCGCCTCGGCCATGCCGCGCAGGCGGACCAGCCGGTCGAGGCGGACCTCGTCGGAGGCGTCCACCACCAGCACCAGGTCGTACAGCGGCGCCAGCCCGTTCTCGGTGAGCAGCGGGACGTCGTGCACCACGATGTCGTCCGGCCCGGCGGCGGCCTCCAGCTCGGCGGACCGGGCACGGACCAGCGGGTGGACGATGGCGTTCAGCGCCGCCAGCCGGTCGGGGTCCGCGAAGACCAGCGCGCCCAGGGCGGGCCGGTCCAGCGAGCCGTCCGCCTGCAGGATCCCCGGGCCGAACTCCGCCACGACGGCCTGCAGCCCCTCGGTACCGGGCGCCACCACCTCACGGGCGATCAGGTCGGAGTCCACGATCACCGCGCCCAGCGCGGCGAGTTGCCGCGAGACCTCGCTCTTGCCCGCGCCGATCCCGCCCGTCAGTCCGATCCTCAGCATGGCGTCAGGCTACCGCCGAGCCTCCCCCGCCCTGAGCGGGGGCCGGTGGGAGTCACGCAGACGAACATCCGGCCACCGTCGGACGAACAGTGCGATCCGACCCCCGGAATTCCCGGGAATCGCCGCTTCGTCCGGCCGGCGGGCCCGGTTAGGGTGCCGGTCAGGCCCCCCACACCTGAGCGATCGGAGTCCCGTGTCCACCTCCTGGCCCGCCGGCCCCCGCCGTGTCCTGGTCGTCGGCATCGACGGCGTCCGGCTCGACCTGTTGCCGGAGCTGCACACCCCGCACCTGGACTCCATCGCGGCCGCGGGCTTCCTCGCCCCGGTCCAGGTCGACGAGGCCACCCCGACCATGTCGGGCCCCTGCTGGGCCACCATCGTCACCGGGGTCGGCGTCGCCAAGCACGGCGTGCTCGGCAACCACTTCGGCGGCAACCGGCTGGACGTCTTCCCCGACTTCACCACCCGACTGGCCGCCGGGCACCGCCGGCGGACCTTCGCCGCCGGCGGCTGGGAGCCGCTCTTCCTGGCCCGCAGCGGCGGGCCGCTGTTCGCCGCACCGGGCCGGCTCTCGTACATCGCGCCGCTGGAGGACACCCCCGAGGCCTGGGAGGTCTGCGACGAGCGGGTGACCGCGGAGGCGGAGTACGTGCTGGGCAGGAGCGACGACGACCCGCAGGCCTCCTTCGTCTACCTGGGAGCCGTGGACGAGACCGCGCACTTCCTGGGCTGCGGCGAGGAGTACCGTCGGGCGGTCGAGGCCGCCGACCGGCGCCTGGGCCGGCTGCTGGCCGCCGTCGCCGACCGCCCCGGACAGGAGTGGACCGTCATCGTGGTCACCGACCACGGGCACCTCGACCAGGGCGGCCACGGCGGGCGTACGGAGCTGGAGCGCACCGCCTGGATCGCGGCGAGCGGGCCCGGCATCACCCCGGGCGCGCCCGTGGCCCCGCTCCACCACACCGACGTCGCCGCCCACGTCTACGCGGCCCTGGAGATCACCCCCGACCCCCACTGGACACTCGACGGCCGCCCCTTCACCCCGGCCGCCGAACCCGCCCTGGTGGGCTAGGCCCTCCGGCAGATCATGGGCACGACGTCAGCCATGCACTCTCCAGGGGCGCGTGGGGGCACCTCCCGGCCGAAGGCTGGGGGAGAACTGCGCGAGCAACCGCCCACTTCGGTCACGCTTCGATCGCGCAGGTCCAGCGCCGCACCTGAGGCATCGCACAGGTACCGTCCAAGGAGAGCTCCGGCGCTACCGGCCCAGGTCGAGCTGCTCGCCCGCGGCCGGCTGGCTGAACTCGGCGCCCGTACCCGGACCGCCCTCACCCAGCAGCCGGCCGTGCACCAGCTGGCCGGCCTCGCTCAGCACGGCCTCGTGGACCGCAACGGCGCGCCGCGGCCTGACCTCGCGGACGTAGTCGATCAGCTCCGAGACCTTGGCCCACGGGGCGGCGATCGGCAGCAGCAGCGTCTCCACGGGGTGCGGGGGCAGGGTGAGCGCGTCGCCCGGATGGAAGAGCTTCCCGCCCAGCAGGAAGCCGATGTTGCCGACCCGGGGGATCTCGGGATGGATGACGGCGTGCCATTCGCCGTGGACGCTCACCTCGAGCCCGTTGATGTCGAAGGCGTCGCCCTCGCCCACCACCGTCACCCGGGCGCCGAGGCCGTCCAGCTGCCCGGCCACCGAGCGGTTGGCCCAGATCCGCAGACCGGGATCGGCCTCGGCGGCCGCGCGCAGCCTGTCCTCCACGAAGTGGTCGAAGTGCTCATGGGTGATCAGCACGGCGTCGGCGCCGTCCAGGGCATCGGCCGAGGTGAACACCCCGGGGTCGATCACGACGGTGGCGTCGGCGTGCTCGACACGTACGCAGGCATGTCCGAACTTGGTGAGTCGCATACCCGGAACACTACAGCAAGGCTGTACAGTTTTGCTGGAGAAACACCGGGTACGCTGATGCCCATGGAGACCGTCGACCCACTGGAACTCGCCGCCGAGCTGCGCCTCGCCATCGGCACCCTGGTACGCCGGCTGCGGGTGGACGACGAGCTGCCGCAGAACCAGGCCGCCGTACTCGGCTGGCTGGTCCGCGAGGGCCCGCGCACCACCAGCGAGCTGGCTGCTCTGCAGCGCGTCCGCCACCAGTCGATGGCCCGTACGGTGTCGCTGCTCACCGAAGCCGGGCTGGTCGAGCAGCAGCGGCACGCCACCGACGGCCGCAAGCTGCTGGTCGCCGCCACGGGGACCGGCATCGCCGCACTCCAGGCACAGCGAAGCCGCCGCGAAGGAAGCATCGCGGCGGCCATCTCGGAACGTCTCACCCCGCAGGAGCAGCGTCAGCTACGGGACGGCGTCGCCCTGCTACGGCGGCTGGCCTGAGCCGGACGGGTGAACGGGCCATGCCCTCCCGGTCGCGCGAGCGTTGAGCAGAGCGTTCCGCATCGCCCTCGAAGGGAATCCCCGTGACCACCGTCCGCAAGGCCCTGACCGCCCGTAACGGCCTGCTCCTCGCCGCCGCCGTGTGCGGCCTGATGTTCGGCACGGCCGGCAGCGCCGCTGCCACCTGCAGCGCGCTGGACGTCGTCGGCGGGCTGGCGCCCGGGTTCGGGAACTCCTGCGTCAGCCGCTGACGGCCGCCAGCTCCCGGACCTGCTCCTGGCCCCGGCCCCGGCCGTGCTCCTCGCCCAGCTCGTGGTCCAGGTCGGCCCGCGGAGCCGGAACGGTCGCGGTGACCGGGATCGGCGGCAGCTCCACGTGCTCGCTCAGCCCGAACCGCTGGTGCAGTCGGCGCAGCGGCGCCGGCGCCCACCAGTTGAAGTCACCGAAGAGCGTCATCGCGGCCGGAACCAGCAGACACCGTACGAGCGTGGCGTCCACCGCCACCGCGACGGCCAGCGCGATCCCCATCTGCTTGACCATCAGCATGTCCCCGGCGGCGAATCCGGCGAAGACGATCACCATCAGCAGGGCCGCCGAGGTGATGATCCGACCGCTGCGTTGGAGCCCCAGCTCCACGGAGCGGGCGGAGCTGTACCCCTGGTCCCGTAGCTCCTTGATCCGCGAGAGCAGGAAGACCTCGTAGTCCATCGAGAGGCCGAAGGCGAAGGCGAAGACCAGCACCGGGATGAAGGTCTCCAGGCCGCCGTTCGGGCTGAACCCGAGGAACCCGCTGAACCAGCCGTCCTGGAAGACCAGCGTCAGGGCGCCCAGTGAGGCGCCGAGCGAGAGCAGGTTCATCAGCAGGGCCTTGACCGGCATCACCACCGAGCCGGTCATCAGGAAGAGCAGCAGCAGCGTGCCCGCGGCGACCAGGCCGAGTGCCCAGGGGCCGCGGCTCATGAGTTCCTGCTTGAAGTCGACCACGGAGGCCGCCCCGCCGGTCACCTCGGTCTTCAGGCCGCCGCGGTCCGCGCGCAGCTCGTCGACCACCGTCTTCGCGCGGTCGCCCTGCGGATCGCCGTCCACCAGGACGTCGATGGTGCTGACCTGGTCGCTCACCGGGGTGACCGCCCGGACGCCGCTGACGCCCGGCAGCTTGGCCACCACGGAGTCCGCGTACGACTGCGCCGCACCCTGGCCGGCCTGGACCACCACGGTGATCGGCGCGGCCGCGGCCTGCGGGAACCGCTGATCGACGGTGTCCGCCACCTGCCGTCCGGCCGAGGTGGCCGGCAGCACGGAGGCGCCGGAGTCACGCATCTGGGCGCCCGCGAACGGAGCCCCGGCCGCCACCAGCAGCGCGGTGCAGACCAGCGCGACCGGCACCGCCCGCTTACGGACCCGGCGTACCGTTCGGGCGAAGAAGCCCTCGTCCGGGACGGGCGCGGTGGGCGCTTTGATCCGGCGTCCGGCGAAGCCGAGCAGCGCGGGAACCAGGGTCAGCGCGGCCGCGACCGCGATCACCACGACGCTCACCCCGGCCGCCGCGACGGCGCGCAGGACGGGGCTGGTGAAGACGAAGAGACCGGAGAGGGCGACCGCCACGGTCAGCCCGGAGAAGGCGACCGTACGGCCTGCGGTGGCGGCGGTGCGCTCGACGGCTGCAGCGATGTCGGCGCCGTGGCCGCGTTCCTCGCGGAAGCGGTTGACCATCAGCAGCGCGTAGTCGATGGAGAGCCCGAGGCCCAGCACGGTCGCGATCGGCAGCACGCTGGTGTCGATGTCCATGATCTGGCTGAAGCCGAACATGGCCAGCAGGGCCCCGCCGACCGAGGCGACCGCCCCGATCACCGGCAGGCTGGCGGCCGCCAGGCCGCCGAAGACCAGCACCATCACGATCAGGGTCAGCGGCAGCGTGACGATCTCGCCGAAGCGGGTGTCCTTCTCGGTCTGGTCCTTGACCTCCTGCTGGAGCACGAGGTCGCCGCCGACGGTGACGTGGGCGCCGTCGGCGTGGATGGACTCGAGGCGCTGGGTGACGGCGTCGAGCTGCGCGCCGGTGCTGTCGGTCGCCATCCGGACCGAGACCAGGCTCGCGTTGCCGTCGGTGGCGCGCAGGGACGAACCCGCGCTGTAGGTGTCGGCGGCGGAGACGACTCCGGGAAGCTTGGCGATCTCCGCGGTCGCCTCGGTGACCGCGGCCTTCACGCCCTGGCCGTCGACCGGTGCGCCGTCCACCAGGGCGGTGACGCTGCCCTTGGCCGGGTCCGCGGCCGCGACGACGGCGGTGCCCTTGGCCGCCTCGGAGGTGCCCGCCGAGGTGCCGGCGACGGTGCCCTCGAAGACCCGCCCGCCGATCAGCACGCCCACGGCCAGGACCGCCACCCAGAACCCCAGCACCCAGCGCCGATGCCGGAAGCAGAACCGCCCGAGGGCTGCGAGCCGCCCGTCGACCTTGCGGTCGGCGGGCGCATGGGACTCGGCGGTCACTGCGGGGGTTCGGCGCATATACCGGGTGCCTTACGTGGGGGGCCGGATGGGGGCCCAATCGGGCAACTCATCCCAAGGTATGCGCTAGGCCCTAAAAGGCCCATAGCATTCGTGTGAGCGCCATCTCACAAAACTTCCTTCACATAAAAGACACATAAGCAGCAAAACAGTGGGCCCCACCCGGTTACCCGGATGGGGCCCACTGCCTGACAAGCTCTCAACCGATCAGCGCGAACGCCTCACAGCTGGGTTCAGCTCTGGCCACCGGCCAGCTTCTCGCGCAGCGCGGCGAGCGCCTCGTCCGAAGCGAGAGCGCCGGAGCCCTCGTCGCTGCTGGAGGAGTACGAGCCACCGGCGGCGGCGGCAACAGCGTCGCCACCCTCGGCAGCGGCCTCGGCGTCGGCCTCACGGCTCTTGATGACCTGAGCCTGGTGCTGCTCGAAGCGGGCCTGCGCCTCGGCGTACTGGCGCTCCCACTCCTCACGCTGCTTCTCGAAGCCGGGCAGCCAGTCGTTCGCCTCGGGGTCGAAGCCCTCCGGGTAGATGTAGTTGCCGGCGTCGTCGTACGAGGCAGCCATGCCGTACAGGGTCGGGTCGAACTCGACCTCGGCCGGGTTGGCACCCAGGGCCTCGTTGGCCTGCTTCAGCGAGAGGCTGATGCGGCGACGCTCGAGGTCGATGTCGATGACCTTGACGAAGATCTCGTCGCCGACCTGGACGACCTGCTCCGGGATCTCCACGTGGCGCTCGGCCAGCTCGGAGATGTGGACCAGACCCTCGATGCCCTCGTCCACGCGGACGAACGCACCGAACGGAACCAGCTTGGTGACCTTACCCGGGACGACCTGGCCGATCTGGTGCGTACGGGCGAACTGCTGCCACGGGTCCTCCTGGGTCGCCTTCAGCGACAGGGAGACGCGCTCGCGGTCCATGTCAACGTCGAGAACCTCGACGGTGACCTCCTGGCCGACCTCGACAACCTCGGACGGGTGGTCGATGTGCTTCCAGGACAGCTCGGAGACGTGAACGAGACCGTCGACGCCGCCCAGGTCCACGAAGGCACCGAAGTTGACGATCGAGGAGACGACGCCGGAGCGCACCTGGCCCTTCTGCAGGGTGGTGAGGAAGGTCTGGCGGACCTCGCTCTGGGTCTGCTCCAGCCAGGCACGGCGGGACAGGACCACGTTGTTGCGGTTCTTGTCCAGCTCGATGATCTTGGCCTCGAGCTCCTTGCCCACGTAGGGCTGGAGGTCGCGGACGCGGCGCATCTCGACGAGCGACGCCGGGAGGAAGCCACGGAGGCCGATGTCGAGGATGAGACCACCCTTGACGACCTCGATGACGGTACCGGTGACGATCCCGTCCTCTTCCTTGATCTTCTCGATCGTGCCCCAGGCACGCTCGTACTGAGCGCGCTTCTTGGACAGGATCAGACGACCCTCCTTGTCCTCCTTCTGGAGAACCAGGGCCTCGATGTTGTCGCCAACGGAGACAACCTCGTGGGGGTCGACGTCGTGCTTGATCGAGAGCTCGCGAGACGGGATGACACCCTCGGTCTTGTAACCGATGTCGAGGAGCACCTCGTCACGGTCGACCTTCACGATGACGCCCTCAACGATGTCGCCATCGTTGAAGTACTTGATGGTCTCGTCAATGGCGGCGAGGAAAGCCTCGGCATCGCCGATGTCGTTGACCGCAACCTGCGGGGTGGTGCTGACAGAGGTGTCGGTGGGGCTCGTCATTAGGAAAAGGGCTCCGGTACGGACATGAAGTCGTAGGTAATGCCACGCGGAGGGCCCGTATCGCTCCCACCGAAAGCCGGACAGCCAAGAGCACGGCCCACCAAAACCTGATCAACAGGGGGTGTCCGTCTTGCGACCGTGGGGTCTTCGACAGATGCGAGCGCGACCTGCTCCGTCCGAGGCGCGCAGGCCCGCAGCGCAACTTGTAGCATACGGGGACAGCCGGGCACGGTCAACGCCGGAGGGGGCGAGACGGTGGAGACCGGGATGGATCAGGCCATATCCTCCGATTGCGCACCTCGCACCCGTGATCGTCGGGTGCGGGGTTGGCAGCCACAGGGGCCCGTTCCCCGGATGCCACCGCCGGGAGCCACCCCTTTTGACAGGGCCGGTTCACGACAGCAGCGCTTCCGCAGCCACCACCCTACGCGACGGGCTCTATCACCTTGGCCACCACCCCCTTCGACCTGCCCGACTCTTTTGATCCGGAGGAGGTCTCCGGATCACGAGCGGACTCCGCCCCGGGAGAGGACTCCGCTCCGGGTGAGGACGACGACGCCGTCCGGCGCGAGGCCGCGCCCGAGGAGAGCAGCCGGGCTTCGCGGCACTGGTGGGACCGCAACGCGGACGAGTACCAGGACGAGCACGGCGAGTTCCTCGGCGACGACCGCTTCACCTGGTGCCCCGAGGGCCTGGACGAGGCCGAGGCGCACCTGCTGGGCGAGGTCAAGGGCCTGAGCGTGCTGGAGATCGGCGCCGGCGCGGCGCAGTGCTCGCGCTGGCTGGCCGCGCAGGGGGCCAGGCCGGTGGCGCTGGACATCTCGTTCCGGCAGCTCCAGCACTCGCGGCGGATCGACCTCGGGCGCGGGGCCGAGCCGGTGGCGGTGGTGCAGGCCGACGCCGCCGTGCTGCCGTTCGCGGACGGCGCCTTCGACCTGGCCTGCTCGGCGTACGGCGCGGTGCCGTTCAGCGCGGACACCGCCGCCCTGATGCGCGAGGTGCACCGGGTGCTGCGGCCGGGGGCGCGCTGGGTCTTCTCGGTCACCCACCCGATCCGCTGGGCCTTCCCCGACGAGCCCGGGGTGGAGGGGCTGACGGCGACCGCCTCCTACTTCGACCGCACGCCGTACGTGGAACAGGACGAGCACGGGCAGGCGACGTACGTCGAGCACCACCGGACCATCGGCGACCGCGTACGGGAGCTGACGGCGGCCGGGTTCCAGCTGCTGGACCTGGTGGAGCCGGAGTGGCCCGAGGGCCTTGAGCAGGAGTGGGGCGGCTGGTCGCCGCTGCGCGGCCGGCTGATCCCCGGGACGGCGATCTTCGTGGCGCGCCGGGGCTGACGGTGCGTTCCGTCGGGCTCGAACTGCCGGTCCGTACCGCCGTGCCGCCGCTGCACGCCGCGCTGGCCTCGCGCGGGGTGGCCGTGCTGGCGGCGCCGCCCGGAACGGGCAAGACCACGCTGGTGCCACTGGCGCTGGCCGGGCTGGTCGACGCCCTGCCGGGGCCCTCGCGCCGGGTGCTGGTGGCCGAGCCGCGTCGGCTGGCCGTCCGGGCGGCGGCGCGGCGGATGGCCTGGCTGCTGGGCTCGCCGGTCGGTACGGAGGTCGGCTTCACCGTGCGCGGGGAGCGGCGGACGGGGCCGCAGACCGTGGTGGAGGTGGTCACCACCGGGGTGCTGCTGCAGCGGCTGCAACGTGATCCGGAGCTGGGCGGCGTCGACGTGGTGGTCCTGGACGAGTGCCACGAGCGGCACCTGGACGCCGACACCGCGCTCGCCTTCCTGCTGGACGTCCGGGCGGCGCTGCGGCCCGAGCTGCAGGTGGTCTGCGCCTCCGCCACCTCGGACACCGAGGCCTGGGCCGAGCTGCTCGGTGGCGAGGACGGGCCGGCACCGGTGATCGAAGCACACGGCGTCTCGCACGCCGTCGAGGTGGTCTGGGCGCCCCCGCCGCGCCCCGTTCGCCCGCCGCAGGGGACGCGGACCGACCCGCTGCTGCTGGAGCACGTGGCGGCGACGGTCCGGCGGGCGCTCGCGGAGCGGGAGGGGGACGTCCTCTGCTTCCTGCCGGGTGTCGGCGAGATCGCCCGGGTCGCCGGGATGCTGTCCGTCCCGGGCGTGGCGGTACTGCAGCTGCACGGGCAGGCTCCGCAGGCGGTCCAGGACGCGGCGCTGGCGGTCTCGGAGGGGCGGCGGGTCATCCTGGCCACCTCGGTGGCCGAGTCCTCGTTGACCGTGCCGGGCGTGCGGGTGGTGGTGGACTGCGGGCTGGCCCGCGAGCCCCGTACCGACCACGCGCGCGGCCTCGCCGGGCTGGTCACCGTACGGTCCTCGCTCGCGGCCGGGCGCCAGCGGGCGGGGCGGGCCGGGCGGGAGGCTCCGGGCACCGTCTACCGCTGCTGGGCCGAGGTGGAGGACGCCCGGGCGGTGCCCTTCCCGACCCCGGAGATCGCACTGGCCGACCTCACCTCGTTCGCGCTCCAGGCCGCCTGCTGGGGCGATCCGGACGCGCGCGGGCTGGCGCTGCCCGACCGGCCGCCGGCGGGTGCGATGGCGGCGGCCCACCGGACCCTCCTCGCCCTCGGCGCGGTCGACGCTGACGGCCGCGCCACAGAGCGCGGCGTACGGATCGCGCGCACCGGGCTGCACCCCCGACTCGCCCGTGCGCTGCTGGACGGCGCGGAGCTGGTGGGCTCACGGCGCGCGGCGGAGCTGGTGGCGCTGCTCTCGGAGGAGCCGCCCCGGGCGCTCGGCGACGATCTGCACGCCGTCTGGCGCGCTGTGCGCGGGGGACGCGACCCCTACGCGGGGCGCTGGCGCGAGGAGGTGCGACGGCTGCGCGCCGGGGACACCCCGGAGACCGCACTGTCGGACCGGGTCGCGGCAGGCCTGGTGGTCGCGCTGGCCCACCCGGAGCGGATCGCGCGGGCGCGGTCGGCGGAAGGCCCGTATCTGATGGCCTCCGGGACGGCGGCCGAGGCCGGGCCCGGCTCGGCGCTCGCCGGGGTCGAGTGGCTGGCGGTGGCCGTCGCGGACCGGCCGGCGGGATCGCCGTCGGCGCGCATCCTGCGGGCCGTGGCCATGGACGAGGACACCGCGCGGCTGGCCGGCGCCTCGCTGCTGGCGACCCGCGAGGAGGTCAGCTGGGCGGGCGGGCGGCGCGGCGATCTGGTAGCCCGACGGGTGGAGGCGCTGGGCGCGGTCGAGCTCACCTCGATACCGCTGGCCGACCCGGATCCGGCGCTGGTGCGGGACGCGCTGCTCGACGGGCTGGCTCGCGAGGGGGTGGGCTCGGTGCTCCGGTGGCCGGCGGAGGCGGTGGGCCTGCGGGAGCGGCTGGCCTTCCTGCACCGGACGCTCGGCGCGCCGTGGCCGGACGTGAGCGAGGGGGCGCTGCTGACCGCCGACTGGCTGGAGCCGGAGCTGTCGAGGGCCCGGCGCCGCAGCGACCTGGAGCGCATCGACACGGCCGCCGCGCTTCAGCGGCTGCTGCCGTGGGCGACGGGTGAGGCCGGTCGGCTGGACGAGCTGGCGCCCGAGCGGATCACCGTACCCAGCGGTTCCCGGATCCGGGTGGACTACTCCGGGGACCGGCCCGTGCTCGCGGTCAAGCTGCAGGAGCTGTTCGGCTGGCAGGCGGCGCCCGCCCTGGCGGGCGGCCGGGTGCCGCTGACGGTCCATCTGCTCTCCCCCGCCGGCCGCCCGGCCGCGGTGACGGGCGACCTGGCCTCCTTCTGGCGCGACGGCTACCGCGCCGTCCGCGCCGACCTCCGCGGCCGCTACCCCCGCCACCCCTGGCCCGAGGACCCCACCACGGCGGAGCCGACCAGGCGGGCCAACCCACGGCGGTGACCGTCTAGCGGACGGTGGAACCGGACGGGGACGGGCGGGGCATGGGCGTGAGGCTCCTGACCGGGTCGCAGGTCATGATCTCCCCGGCCGCGTTCCTCGCACACGAAGGGCCGGGCGCGACCTTGACGCCGTTGCAGTTGCAGTTGTCGGTGCCCGGACTGATTTCGGTGGCCGGTTTCTTCGTGGCCCGGCGTGTGGTCGTCGCCGCAGCGGGAGCCGGTGCCTCGGTGGTCGGCTCGGCGCCGGGAGACGGCGACAGGCTGAGCGAGGGAGACGGCGACGGGCTGGGCGCCGGATCAGGGGTGGCCGAAGCGGCCGACGGCGCTGCCTGCACCACGGCGGGCAGATTCCGGAGGGTCGGCCCCTGCCCGGCCGTGGCCCAACCGGCAACAGCTACGAGCACCAGCGCCCCTACCGCGGCGGCCGCCGCCAGACGTATCCGGCCCGCTCGGTCCTTGGTCACCTCGGCCGGACCCGGCTGCTCGTTCTCGCTCTGCGACATGCCCTCACCCCACGCGGTGCCCGCCGCGCTGACTGCGCGGCTCAGGCCGCGCGGATCCTAGCGGCCGGGCCCGGCACGGGAGCACAGCGGGTGCCCCCGTGCCGGTGGTCTGACGGCGCGTCAGTGCGCCGCCACCTCCCAGTTGGGGCCGACGCCTACGGAGACGTCGAGGGGGGCGCGGAGCGGGTAGGCGCCGGCCATCTGCTCGCGGACGATGGACTCGACCTGCTCGCGCTCACCCGGGGCGAGCTCCAGGACGATTTCGTCGTGCACCTGGAGCAGCATCCGGGAGCGGAGCTGAGCCTCCGTCAGGGCGCGGTCGACGTGCAGCATGGCGATCTTGACGATGTCGGCGGCCGAGCCCTGGATGGGGGCGTTGAGGGCCATCCGCTCGGCCATCTCGCGGCGCTGGCGGTTGTCGCTGGTCAGGTCGGGCAGGTAGCGGCGGCGGCCGAGCAGGGTCTCGGTGTACCCGGTCGCGCGGGCCTCCTCGACCACGCGCTGCAGGTACTCGCGGACGCCGCCGAAGCGCTCGAAGTAGGTGTCCATCAGACCCTGGGCCTCGGCCGGCTTGATGCCGAGCTGCTGGGAGAGCCCGTACGCGGAGAGCCCGTACGCGAGGCCGTAGGACATCGCCTTGATCTTGCGGCGCATCTCGGCGTCGACCGCACCGTTGGAGACGTTGAAGACCTGGGAGGCGACGGTGGTGTGCAGGTCCTCGCCGCTGGCGAAGGCCTCGGTCAGGGCCTCGTCCTCGGAGAGGTGCGCCATGATGCGCAGCTCGATCTGGGAGTAGTCGGCCGTGAGCAGCGACTCGTAGCCCTCGCCGACGACGAAGGCGCGGCGGATCATCCGGCCCTCCTCGGTGCGGACGGGGATGTTCTGCAGGTTCGGGTCCTGCGAGGAGAGGCGGCCGGTGGCGGCGACCATCTGGTTGAAGGTGGTGTGGATGCGGCCCTGCGGGGAGACCGTCTTGAGCAGGCCCTCGACGGTGGTGCGCAGCTTGGCCTGGTCCCGGTGGCGGAGCAGGATGACGGGCAGCTCGTTGGTGGTCTGGGTGGCCAGCCAGGTGAGGGAGTCCGCGTCGGTGGTGTAGCCGGTCTTGATCTTCTTGGTCTTGGGCAGCCCGAGCTCGCCGAAGAGGATCTCCTGCAGCTGCTTGGGCGAGCCCAGGTTGAAGGGGTGGCCGACGGCGGCGTGCGCCTCCTCGACGACCCGCTGGATCTCGGCGGCGAACTGGGACTCGATGGTGGTGAGCCACTCGCGGTCGGCGGCGATGCCGGTGCGCTCCATCCGGGCGAGCAGCTCGGCGATGGGCAGCTCCATCTCCTGCAGCAGCTCGGTGGCGCCGACCTCGGCGAGCCGGGTCTCGAAGTACGCGGCGAGGTCGAGGACGGCGCGGGCCTGGGTCATCAGGGCCTGGGCACCGGCGGTGGCGTCGTGCTCGGGTGCGTCGAAGGAGAGCTGGCCGCTCTCGGCGGCAGCGGCGGGGGCCAGCGAGCGGGCGAGGTACTCCTCGGCGAGGACGTCCAGGGTGAAGGTGCGCCGGCCGGGCTTCTCGAGGTAGGCGGCGAGGGCGGTGTCGGCGGTGACGCCGGCGATCTGCCAGCCCTGCTCGGCGAAGGCGCGCATCACCTGCTTGGCGATGTGCAGGGCCTTGGGGCGCTTGGCGTCGGCGAGCCAGGCGGCGAAGGCGCGCTCGTCGGCCTCGGCGAGCTCGGCCGGGTCGAACCAGGCGGCCGTCTCCCCCGTGGCGAGGGCGATCTCCTGGACGCGGCCGGAGCCGAGCGCCCACTCGTAGACCGCGGCGACGGCGACCATGCCCTGGGCGTGCTCGTCGAGCCAGGCGGCGAGTGCGCCGGCCTCGGTGAGCAGCTCGCCCTCGACGGCGACGCCGGGGGCGGTCTCCACCTCGGCGGCGAGCTCGGCGCCGGCCGGGTCGACGCCGTAGACGCGCTCGCGGAAGTTGGGGTTGCGGAACTCCAGCGCCTCCAGCAGCTGGCCGACGGCCTCCCGGTCGAACGGGGTGCGGGCCAGGTCGCCGACGCCGAGCGGGAGTTGGACGTCCCGGACCAGCTCGGTGAGCACGCGGTTGCGCTTGACGGAGTCGAGGTGCTCGCGGAGCTTCTCGCCGATCTTGCCCTTGACCTCGTCGGCGCGGGCGACCAGCTCGTCGAAGGAGCCGAACTGGTTGACCCACTTCGCGGCCGTCTTCTCGCCGACGCCGGGGATACCGGGCAGGTTGTCGGACGGGTCACCGCGCAGGGCGGCCAGGTCGGGGTACTGGTTCGGCGTCACGCCGTACTTCTCGGAGACCTTCTCCGGGGTGTAGCGGGTGAGCTCGGAGACGCCCTTGGTGGGGTAGAGCACGGTGACGTGGTCGCTGACCAGCTGGAGCGCGTCGCGGTCGCCCGTGACGATGAGGACCTCGAAACCGTCGGCGGCGGCGGCCGTGGCCAGGGTGGCGATGATGTCGTCGGCCTCGAAGCCCTCGACGGTCATCCGCGGGATCCGCATGGCGTCCAGCAGTTCGCCGATCAGGCCGACCTGGCTCTTGAACTCGTCGGGCGTCTTGGCGCGGTTCGCCTTGTAGTCGGGGAACTCCTCGGAGCGGAAGGTCTTGCGGGAGAGGTCGAAGGCCACGGCGAGGTGGGTGGGCTGCTCGTCCCGCACGGTGTTGGCGAGCATCGAGGCGAAGCCGTAGATCGCGTTGGTGGTCTGGCCGGTGGTGGTGTTGAAGTTCTCCACGGGCAGGGCGAACCATGCCCGGTAGGCCATGGAATGCCCGTCGAGCAGCATCAGCCGGGGGCGCTGCCCCGAGCCCGCGCCACCCGCCGCACTCTTAGCTGCACTCTGCGTAGCCACGTCAACGTCCGTTCCTGCCGATTCCACTGCCGGACACCGATCCTATGGCCCGCCACCGACAACGCCGCAGACGACGCCGGGCAGGGCCCGTCCGCACCCGCCCGGGCCGGTCGTACGATCACAGGCACAACCAGAAGGCACAACGACGTGACCCTAGAAACGGCAGGAGCACCATGACCGACGCGGCCCCGGTTCTGAAAGTCCCGCAGGACGTCATCGACCACTTCGCGAAGCTCGGCGTCGACCCGTCGACCTTCTCGGGCGGACACCTGGGCGACCGGCTCGGCATCCGGATCGTCGAGGCGTCCGGGGACCGCGTGGTCGGCACCATGCCGGTCGAGGGCAACCAGCAGCCGTACGGGCTGCTGCACGGCGGGGCGTCCGCCGCGCTGGCGGAGACGCTCGGATCGATCGGCGCGATGCTGCACGCCGGGCCCGGGCGGTACGCGGTCGGCGTCGACCTGAACGCGACCCACCACCGCTCGGCCACCTCCGGCCTGGTCACCGGGGTGGCCACCGCCGTCTTCAAGGGGCGCACCGCCGCCACGTACGAGATCGCGATCACCGACGACACCGGTAAGCGGATCACCAGCTGCCGGCTGACCTGCATGCTGCGGGATCTGTAAGAACGTCCGCCTCTCATGGCAGCGGGTAACCACAGGGGCGCGGGGAACGGCGCGCAGCGGTAGGGCACAGGCCGGTGCCTTCCGGTCTCGCGCAGTTCCTCGCGCCCCTAGAGGTTGCCCAGCTGCCTACCCGCGGAGCCTCCGGCCGTCCTTCTGTTTGGCCACCGCCATGTCTGGGCAGGCAGTGGCCAGACGAGGGGGCGGCATGTCCGGTACTGGGCACGGGAGCGAACAGCCCGGCGGGTCCTACGGCGCCCTCGGCCCAGTCGAGGCGGCCGAGGGCGCGAAGGTCGTGCCGCACGCCCCCCTTCCGCGCCGCGGGCTGACCCGCCGTCAGTGGTACGCGCTCGCCGCCCTGCTGCTGGCCGGCGGCACGCTGCTGGTGGCCCGGCACGCCGCCGACCGCCCGGCCCAGGCGGCCAACTCCCCTCCCCCGTACCCCGTTCAGGTGTCCGGCTTCAGCTACGGCGGCCAGCTGCGCGAAGCCGCCCCCGGCGGCCACGAGTTCACGCTCCGGGTGCTGGCCACGGCCACCGGGCCCTTCCCGTACGAGATCGTCGAGGCGCACCAGAGCTACCGGGGGATCACCACCACGGTGGTCGGCACGGCCCTGCCGCGGACGGTGGAACCCGGCCGCCAGGTCGAGTTCGACGTCGTGTACCTCGTCACCGACTGTGCGGCCGCACCACGCGACGCGGGCCTGCCCTTTCTCGATGTAACGCTACGTAACACGCGCGCAATCCAGACAGTGAGTCAGATTCTGGGAGACGGCTACGCCCGTGACCTGTCCAGAAACCTGCATATCACCTGCCCGGATTCCGGTATCCGGACGTAACCGCCCGTTTCACCGCTCCCGGACACCTGTGTCCGCTATCCGGACATGCCCGGTGTTACCAGGCTTTCTGCCACCTCCACCCTTCCGTGACCCGAGACCGCCCGTAGCACCCGGTGTCCGGTAAGGCTGAAACGATCAGCATGTGAGATTACGGCGGCATGCTCGCATAACAAGAGAATCACAGCCTGCCCACACCCCTGCCCGAGTCGCCGAACGCGTTCTAGAGTCACGGCCAGTCACCGCGCCAAATGGATTGGGCCTGGCCCCAGCGCGCGACCCGGCACCCCGCCAGTTCCGGCCCGGTGCTTTTCCTCAGAAAGGGAACCCTCGTGCGTAATCGTTCACTCCTTGTCGTGAGCATCGCAGTCGCCGGAGCGCTCACCCTGTCGGCCTGCGGCTCGCGCGGTGAGAACAAGAGCGGCTCCGAGGACGCCGGCGGCACCGTCGTCACCATCGGCGTCGACGCCCCGCTCACCGGCCCGCTCTCCGCGCTCGGCCTGGGCATCCAGCACTCCACCGAGCTCGCGGCGAAGATCGCCAACGACACCAAAGAGGTTCCCGGCGTCACCTTCAAGGTGAAGGCCCTGGACGACAAGAAGTCCCCCCAGGAAGGCCAGCAGAACGCCACCGCCCTGGTCGCCGACAAGACCGTCCTCGGCGTGGTCGGCCCGCTGAACTCGGGCGTCGCCCAGTCCATGCAGCAGGTCTTCGAGTCCGCCAACCTGGTCGAGATCTCCCCCGCCAACACCAACCCGGCGCTGACCCAGGGCGAAAAGTACGACACCGAGAAGAAGCGCCAGTTCAAGACCTACTTCCGGACCGCCACCACCGACGCGATCCAGGGCCCCTTCGCCGCTCAGTACGCCTACACGGACCTGAGCAAGAAGAAGGCCTACCTGATCGACGACAAGAAGACCTACGGCGTCGGCCTGGTCGCGGCCTTCCAGAAGGAGTTCACCAAGCTCGGCGGCTCCATCGCCGGCTCGGACCACATCGACGAGAACAACCTCGACTTCTCGGCCGTCGCCACCAAGGCCAAGGCCGCCGGCGCCGACATCATCTACTACGGCGGCGAGTACCCGCAGTCCGGCCCGCTGACCGACCAGCTCAAGAAGGCCGGCGTCACCGTCCCGGTCATGGGCGGCGACGGAATGTACGACCCCGAGTACATCAAGAAGGCCAACAACAACGCCAACGGCGACCTGGCCACCTCGGTCGGCGCGCCGGTCGAGCAGCTCGACTCCGCCAAGAAGTTCGTGGCCGACTACAAGGCCGCCAACTACTCCGACCCGTACGCCGCCTACGGTGGCTACTCCTACGACGCCGCCTGGGCCATCATCCAGGGCGTCAAGGCCGTCGCCGCCGCCAACAACGGCAAGCTGCCCGCCGACGCCCGCGGCAAGGTCGTCGAGGCCATGAGCAAGGTCAGCTTCAACGGCGTCACCGGCAAGGTCGCCTTCGACGAGTACGGCGACGCCGTCAACAAGCAGCTCACCGTGTACGCCGTCAA
The DNA here is from genome assembly GCF_007828955.1 of Kitasatospora atroaurantiaca. Classification (NCBI taxonomy): domain Bacteria; kingdom Bacillati; phylum Actinomycetota; class Actinomycetes; order Kitasatosporales; family Streptomycetaceae; genus Kitasatospora; species Kitasatospora atroaurantiaca. The sequence continues at coordinate 1,628,310 of NZ_VIVR01000001.1, forward strand.
GGACGGCGCCTGGACGGTCGCCAAGACCGGCACCTACGGCGGCTGACCCAGCAGCAGTACCGGCAACACCACGAACCACCCGGCGGGGGCGCTGCGAACCAGCGCCCCCGTCGTGCGCCACCGGTTCGAGCAACCCCACACAGCGAACCCCCAACCGAACCCCCTCGGAGGCCCAGCGGTGCACGAACTGCCGCAGCAGCTGGCCAACGGCCTGATCCTCGGCTCCCTTTACGGGCTGATCGCGATCGGCTACACAATGGTCTACGGCATTGTCCAGCTCATCAACTTCGCCCACGGCGAGATCTTCATGACGGGTGGGTTCGGTGCTCTCACCACCTACCTCGTCCTCCCGTCAGGCACCAGTCTGTGGCTGGCCCTGCCACTCATGCTGCTCGGCGGTGTGATCGTCTCCGTCGTGGTCGCCGTCGCCGCAGAGCGCTTCGCCTACCGGCCGCTGCGCGGGGCACCCAAGCTCGCCCCGCTGATCACCGCCATCGGCCTCTCCATCACCCTGCAGCAGCTCGTCGAGCAGCTCTACCCGGGTGCCAAGGCAGGCCGCAGCTTCCCGCAGCTGCCCGGCGGCCCCTACCACCTCGGCAGCGTCACCCTGCAGCCCGCGGACTTCTACCTCTTCATCGCGGCCCCCCTGTGCATGGGCGCACTCGCCGCCTTCGTCGGCAAGACCCGCACCGGCCGCGGCATGCAGGCCACCGCGCAGGACCCCGACACCGCCAAGCTCATGGGCATCAACACCGACCGCATCATCGTGATCGCCTTCGCCCTCGGTGCCGCCTTCGCCGCCATCGCCGCCATCGGCTGGGGCCTGCGCTACGGCCAGGTCAGCCCCACCATGGGCTTCCTCGCCGGCCTCAAGGCCTTCACCGCGGCCGTCCTCGGCGGCATCGGCAACATCTACGGCGCCATGCTCGGCGGCCTCGTCCTCGGCGTCGCGGAGTCCCTCGCCACCGCGTACATCCAGGACGTCCCCGGCATGCACCAGCTCGGCGGCGGCTCCTGGGCCAACGTCTGGGCCTTCGCCCTCCTCATCGTCGTCCTCCTCGTCAGGCCACAAGGCCTACTCGGGGAACGCGTCACGGACCGAGCCTGAGGAAGCGGGAGACCACACCATGAGCACCATCACGCGCCGCGTCATCCCGATGCCCCCGGCAGCCGCCAAGGCCCTGGTCGCCGGAGGCGGCCTCGCCGCCGCCGCCAGCACCTTCATCCACTGGACCTGGACCTCCGAGTTCCCCGGCGACCTCACCGTCGACGGCTACCCCGGCGGCCTGCAGGTCCTCACCCTGGTCGCAGGCCTGCTCACCACCCTCTTCGCCCTCCCGCTCTACGGCGTCAAGGGCACCCGCTGGCTCAGCCCCGCCGGCCCCGAGGCCGCAGCCCTGCTGATGGCCACCGCCACCCTCGCCACCACCTGGTACACGCTGATCGCCATCAGCGCCGAGCTCGGCGGCGTCGCCAACCTCGAACCCGGCGGCTACGTCGCCGGCCTGGCCTCCCTGCTGCCGCTGATCGGCGCACTCGGCCTGCCGCACCGCTCCGCCGCCATCGGCTTCCCCCGGCTCGGCGGCGTCGTCAGCCAGATCCGCTACGGCCTGACCGCGCTGAACCGCCTCGTCGGCCCGCGCCCCGACGTACCCGCCGTCAAGCCGCTGAACCGCTGGGTGGAGGTGCTGATCATCATCGGCGCCGCCGCCGTCGGCCTCACCGTCTTCACCTACGGCATCACCACCGAGTACGGCGAGCTGTTCTCCGGCTTCCTCATCCTGACCGCACTCGGCGCCTGGACCCTCGTCCGGTCCGGCCTGGCCGGCCGGCTCACCGCCATCACAGCGCGCCACCGCGGCACCTCCACGGCCGCCGCCTTCGCCGCAGCCGCCGCCTTCCCCTTCACCCAGAGCGACGACCACTTCGCGACCGTCGGCGTCAACATCCTCATCTTCGCCACCGTCGCCCTCGGCCTGAACGTCGTCGTCGGCCTCGCCGGCCTCCTCGACCTCGGCTACGTCGCCTTCCTCGGCGTCGGCGCCTACGCCGCCGCCCTGGTCTCCGGCTCCAGCTCCTCCCCCGTCGGCCTGCACTTCCCCTTCTGGGCCGCCGCACTCACCGGCATGGCCGCAGCCCTGGTCTTCGGCGTCGTCATCGGCGCCCCCACCCTGCGGCTGCGCGGCGACTACCTCGCCATCGTCACCCTCGGCTTCGGAGAGATCTTCCGCATCGCCGTCAACAGCCTCGACGGCATCTCCGGCCCCAAGGTCACCAACGGCCCCAACGGCATCCGCAACATCCCCGACCTCGACATCCTCGGGTTCAACTTCGGGATCGAGCACACCTTCGGCAGCTTCACGCTCGGCCGCTTCGCCAACTACTTCCTGCTGATGCTCCTCTTCACCGGCATCGTCGTCGTCGTCTTCAGCCGCGCCAACGACTCCCGAATCGGCCGCGCCTGGGTCGCCATCCGCGAGGACGAGACCGCCGCCCAGGCCATGGGCATCAACGGCTTCAAGCTCAAGCTGCTCGCCTTCGCCCTCGGCGCCTCCCTCGCCGGCCTCGCCGGCACCGTCATGGCCCACGTCAGCTACAGCGTCGTGCCCGACCCCTACCAGTTCGCCGCCTCCGTGCCGCCCAACAGCGCCTTCCTGGTCGCCGCCGTCGTCCTCGGCGGCATGGGCACCATCAGCGGCCCGCTCGTCGGCGCCACCCTGCTCTACCTGATCCCCGAGAAGCTGGTCTTCCTCAAGAACTACCAGCTGCTCTTCTTCGGCATCGCCCTCGTCCTCCTCATGCGCCTGCGCCCCGAAGGCCTCATCGCCGGCCGACGCCAGCAGCTCGAGTTCCACGAGGACGACGAGAGCCAGGAGCCGGCCGAGCCCGGCGAGCCCGTACTCACCAAGGCAGGGGCGTGACCCGCACCATGACCACCAGCACCGTCCCCGCCCCCCGCCCCGCCGACAACACCGCAGCGACCCCCGTGCTCGAAGCCCGCGGCGTCATCATGCGCTTCGGCGGCCTCACCGCCGTCAACAACGTCGACCTCACCGTCAACAGCGGCGAGATCGTCGGCCTGATCGGCCCCAACGGCGCCGGCAAGACCACCTTCTTCAACTGCCTCACCGGCCTGTACGTGCCCACCGAAGGCACCGTCAGCTACAAGGGCACCGTCCTGCCGCCCAAGCCCCACCTCGTCACCCAGGCCGGCATCGCCCGCACCTTCCAGAACATCCGGCTCTTCGCCAACATGACCGTCCTGGAGAACGTCCTCGTCGGCCGGCACAGCCGCACCAAGGAAGGCCTCTTCTCCGCCATCCTCCGCGGCCCCGGCTACCGCCGCGCAGAAGCCGAGAGCCGCGAAAAGGCCATGGAACTCCTGGAGTTCACCGGCCTCGCCGCCAAGGCCGACCACCTCGCCCGCAACCTCCCCTACGGCGAACAGCGCAAGCTCGAGATCGCCCGCGCCCTCGCGAGCGACCCCGGCCTGCTGCTCCTCGACGAGCCCACCGCCGGCATGAACCCCCAGGAGACCCGCGCCGCCGAGGAGTTGGTCTTCGCCATCCGGGACAAGGGCATCGCGATCCTGGTCATCGAGCACGACATGCGGTTCATCTTCAACCTCTGCGACCGCACCGCCGTCCTCGTCCAGGGCCAGAAGATCGTCGAAGGCGACCGCGAAACCGTCCAGAACGACGAACGCGTCATCACCGCCTACCTCGGCGCCCCCCTCGAAGGAGCCACCGAGGCAGCCCCCGGCACCGCCACTGCCGACGGCACGGACAGCACGAACAGCACGGAGGCCGACCAGTGACCGCTCTGCTCGAGGTCGAGGACCTCCGCGTCTCCTACGGCAAGATCGAAGCCGTCAAGGGCATCAGCTTCACCGTCAACCAAGGTGAGGTCACCACCCTCATCGGCACCAACGGCGCCGGCAAGACCACCACGCTGCGCACCCTGTCGGGTCTGCTCAAGCCGACCGCCGGGAAGATCACCTTCGACGGCCAGCCGCTCAACGCGGTGCCCGCGCACAAGATCGTCTCGCTGGGGCTGGCCCACTCCCCCGAGGGACGCCACATCTTCCCGCGGATGACCATCGAGGAGAACCTCCTCCTCGGCGCCTTCCTCCGCAAGGACACCCCCGGCATCACCGAGGACATCGAGCGCGCCTACACGCTCTTCCCGATTCTGGGCGAGCGTCGAAAGCAGGCCGCAGGCACCCTGTCGGGTGGTGAGCAGCAGATGCTCGCCATGGGGCGCGCGCTGATGTCCCGTCCGAAGCTGCTCATGCTCGACGAGCCCTCGATGGGCCTCTCGCCGCTCATGATGCAGAAGATCATGGCGACCATCATCGAACTCAAGGCCGCCGGCACCACGGTGCTGCTGGTCGAGCAGAACGCCCAGGCCGCGCTCTCGCTCTCCGACCAGGGCTACGTCATGGAGATCGGCCGCATCGTGCTCACCGGCACGGGTGCGGACCTGCTGCACGACGAGTCGGTGCGCAAGGCGTACCTCGGCGAGGACTGACCACGTAGTCACGTAACAAGGAAGGGCCCGGCCACTGCGGCCGGGCCCTTCCTCGTTATTACTGCTCAGCTCTCGGGCTTGGCCTCGTCGGACTTCTTCTTGTCCTGGGCCACACCCTCCTCGATCACGGCCTCGGCAACGGCGGCCATCGTCATCCGACGGTCCATCGAGGTCTTCTGGATCCAGCGGAAGGCAGCCGGCTCGGTCAGCCCGAACTTCGTCTGCAGCACGCTCTTCGCGCGGTCGACCAGCTTGCGGGTCTCCAGGCGCTGCGTGAGGTCGGCGATCTCCTCCTCGAGCGTGCGCATCTCCGTGTACCGGGAGACGGCCATCTCGATCGCGGGGACGAGGTCGCTCTTGCTGAACGGCTTCACGATGTACGCCATCGCGCCCGCGTCACGGGCCCGGTCGACCAGCTCACGCTGCGAGAACGCAGTGAGCATCAGGACGGGGGCCAGGTGCGCGTGGTGGATCTGCTCGGCGGCGGACAGCCCGTCCAGGATCGGCATCTTCACGTCCAGGATCGCCAGATCGGGACGGAGCTCCTCCACCAGCTTCACCGCCGTCGCACCGTCTCCGGCCTCGCCTACGACGGTGTAACCCTCCTCCTCGAGCATCTCCTTCAGGTCGAGACGGATCAACGTCTCGTCCTCGGCGATGACAATTCGGGTGATCTGGGGCGAGTCGGTCTCAAGCGGCTGGGGCTGCTCGTCGGCGGTGCTCACGGGGCTCCTCGTTCCGGCGGGGTGCTGCATGCACGAGCCTACCTAGACCCTGTATGTTTGAGTCACGCGGTATCGAGGGAAACCTTCGATTCCATGGGAGCCCCGGTAGCCCAGCGGTAGAGGCAATGGTCTCAAACACCATCCAGCGTGGGTTCGAATCCCACTCGGGGTACTTTTCCTTCGATTTGAAGGACAGTCGACCGTTGGAGATCTTCATCGTTCCGGGTGAAGATCCTCCGGTATCCGCGATCTGAGACGTAGCCGTGGCTCAGCCTCGCGAGCATGTACGACATTGCAACGCGGCAGCGCGCAGTCGCCCTGCACGAGGCTGGCCTGACCTTCAGCCAGGTAAGCCGCGCCATGGGCATCTCTCGATACTCCATCCGCCAATGGACGACACGCATTACGCCGAGCCCCTCGATGACTGCGGAGTGCCCAGTCCAATGCGGCGAACTTGAGTCCGGTCGCCCACGTGCCGACTACGCCTACCTCCTCGGCCTCTATCTGGGCGATGGCTGCATCAGCCGAGGCCGCCGAGAGGTCTACGCACTCCGAATAGCCTGCGGCGATACCTGGCCCGGCTTGATCGATGCCTGCGTACATGCCGTCGGCGCCGTGATGCCGAGCAATAAGGTCCACCGCGTACGAGCGCCAGGCTGCACAAGCGTGGTCAGCATACGAGCGCCAGGCTGCACAAGCGTGGTCAGCAACAGCAAGCACTGGCCCTGCCTCTTTCCTCAGCACGGCGCCGGCCCCAAGCACCTACGTCGCATCTCTCTGATGCCTTGGCAGCAACGCATTGTCGCCGAGCACCCGTGGGCACTGCTCCGCGGCCTCATCCACTCCGATGGCTGTCGGATCACCAACTGGACTACCAGAACGGTTGGTGGCCAAATCAAGCGCTACGAGTACCCGCGGTACTTCTTCACCAACACCTCGGCCGACATCGTCCACATCTTCACCGACACCCTCGACGCGGTGGGTGTGCAGTGGAAGGTCACGCAGCGGCCGAGCCGGGCCGTCGACGTCTCCGTCGCCCGCCGCGCATCCGTCGCGTTGATGGACGAGCACATCGGGCCGAAGTACTGACGGCGCAGCCCCTCCCCCGGGGGGCTGCGCCGTTGGGTGGAGGGTGTGTCAGCTGACCGGGCCGCTGTCCTTGAGGCCGGTGGCGGGGAGGGGGACGGAAGCCGGGGGTGTGTCGGTGTCGGTGACGGAGAGGGTGTAGTCGCCGTCGGTGGCGCCTTCGAAGACGAACCAGGCGGCCTGGTCCTGGCGGGTGGGGCGGTCGGGGTAGATGGCCTCGATGGGGGCGGCGATGGGGCCGACGACCTGGCCGTTCGGGAGCTTGAGGCGGAGGATCCCGCCGTCGACGGCCATGCCGGCGGGGCCGACGTGTCCGGTCATGTCGAAGACGACGAGCAGGGCTCGCTGGCCGCGCTTGAGGCCGTTGTTGTTGCCGACGTCGGCGCGCAGTTGTGCAGTCTTGAGGCTGAGGCTGAGCCGGCCGGAGGTGAGGACGGTGTTGGCGGGGAGCTTGAGGTCGATCGGCTTGAGGGAGATGGCTTCGCGGCCGCCCTTGCCGAGCGGTACGACGGCCTGGGCTTCGCTTGCGTCGCCGAGGACGAGGGAGGCGCCGTCGAAGGTGAAGGCGTGGTCGGCGTCGGCTGAGCCGTTGAAGGTGAGCGTGAGCGGGTTGGAGGCGCCGGGGGTGGGCGGGACGGCGGAGCCGTAGTCGCCACCGAGTGGGGTGCCGGCGATGTCGATGGCGAAGTCGGGCCAGTTTCTGACGGCGGTGGTTCTGAAGGTGTTGGTGACGGTGGTGTCGAGGACGACCTTGTAGCCGTAGCCGCCTTCGGTGGCGGGCTTGTAGGTGGCGGACTTCACGTCGATCTTCAGGCCGCCCCAGTAGGCGGTCCTGCCGATCTGGACGGTGGTGGGCCGAGAGGTTCCCAGGGCTGACGAACTTACGGACGAGGGTGCGGCGTTGGTGGCCTTCTGTCCGTCTCCGCCGGTGGTGGTGTCCGGTCCGCAGCCGGTGGCGAGGGCGGCGGTGAGTACGGCTGCGGCCAGGGCGGCGCCGGCGGTTCTGAGTGTTCTGCTCATGGTCTGTGTCCCTCCCTGCGGCGTCTGCTCGTCCGAGACGCCGTCTGCGGTGAAGGTACCCATGGTCGGAGGCTGCCGATCGGGTTGTGACGGTGCTGCGACGCTCCTGGTGCCGAGTGGCCGAGATCGGGGTGGGACGGTGATGAGCTTCACTGCGGGCACAGCAGGTCGAGGAAGGCGCGCGCGGCGGGTGAGGGGGTGACGCCGTCCGGGGTGGCGGCGTAGACCTGTCGTACGGGGATGTCCTTGGGGTGCAGGGAGACGAGGGTGATGTCGGGGCGGATGGCGTCCGCGGCCACGGAGGGGATGAGGGTGATGCCGAGTCCGGCTGCGACGCAGCCCTGTTTGGCGATCCAGTCGCGTGCGACGAAGCCGATTCTGGGGCTGAATCCGGTGCGTAGGCATGAGCTGATGAGGGTGTCCTCGGGGCGGGAGCTGCCGGCGATCCATTCCTCGTCGGCGAGGTCGGCGAGTCTGACCTGGCGGCGGCCGGCGAGCCGGTGGCCGGGAGGAAGCGCGACCATCATGAAGTCGTCGCACAGCTTGCGTAGTTCGACGCCGAGCAGTGGCTGGTCGTAGGTGGTGCTGATGACGGCCACGTCGGCTTCGCCGGCTGTCAGCTTCGTCAGGAGTCGGGGGGTGAGCCCTTCTTCGAGTGTGACGGCGATGTCGGGGTAGGTCGTGCGGAAGGCGGCTATGGCCTTGGGTACGAGCGCGGCTGCGGCGGTGGCGAAGGTGCCGACGCGAAGTCGGCCGGTGGCCAGGTCTCGTAGGTCGGTCAGCTCGCGGCGGGCCGCGTCGAGGCGTTCGAGTACGGCTTCCGCGTGTCCGAGCAGCCGGCGGCCGGGTTCGGTCGGGCGGACGCCTCGCGGGAGGCGGTCGAACAGTGCGGTGCCGGCTTCGTTCTCCAGGGCGGAGATCTGCCGCGAGATCGCCGACTGCGTGTAACCCATGGTCTGAGCGGCGGCGGTGAAGGAGCCGAGCCTGGCCACCTCGACGAACACGCGCAGCGAGGAGGTGGAGAAGTCATGCGTTTCGGGCATGGCTGCCATGCTAGACATTCGCTGGTGGCATGTCATCGCGGTGCCTACCGTGGAGGCCATGGAGAAGAAGATCGCGTTTCTGGGGCTCGGAGGCATGGGTACGCCGATGGCCCGACGCCTGCTCGCGGCGGGCTATCCGCTGACGGTGTGGAACCGGACGGCCTCGCGGGCGGCTCAACTCGCGGCGGCGGGAGCCGGAGTGGCGGCGACTCCGGCCGAGGCCGTCCGGGAGGCCGATGTCGTCATCACGATGCTGGCCGACCCGGCTGCCGTGCGGGAGGTGGTGGGGGCCTTTGCCTCGGCGCTGCGGCCCGGCGTCACTCTGATCGAGGCGTCCTCGATCGGCCCGCAGGGGGTGCGGGAGGTGGCGGGAATGCTCCCGGAGGGTGTTGCTCTGGTGGATGCGCCGGTCATGGGCAGTGTCGACCGCGCGGCCGGCGGTGAGCTCTCGCTGCTGGTCGGCGGGGACGTGACCGAGGTCAGGGACGTGTTGGAGGTGTTCGGCACGCTGACTCTCTGCGGTGCGACCGGCACGGGCGCGGCCCTCAAGGTCGTACTGATCAATGCGGTGATCACCGGCGTCACCGCGATCGGGGAGGCGATGGCCCTTGCTGATGCTTTCGGCCTGCCGGAGGAGCTGGTGACGGGGGCGATGGCTCACGGGCCCCTCGCCGGTGTGGCGGGCCGTGCCTTCGGTCAGGGGAGTCACTTCCCGGTGTGGCTGGCCGCCAAGGATGTCGCGTTGGCGGTCTCCGGGGCGGACCTGCCGCTGTCGCGGGCGGTGCACGGGCGTCTCACCGCCTTCCCCTCCGCCGCGTCGGAGGATCTCGGCCAGATCGTCAAGCACATCCGTGCCGCCCAGCGCTGATGCGCGTACGGGCGGCGCTCCCCCGGGATCCGGAAGGGGCGCCGCCCGTACGCGCGAGGCGTGTTCAGTTGTCGAGTTCGCCGACGTGGTGGACGCGGACGAGGTTGGTGGAGCCGGCCAGGCCGGGGGGTGAGCCGGCGGTGATGACGACGATGTCGCCCTTCTGACAGCGGCCGAGGCCGATCAGCTGGGCGTCGACCTGGGCGACCATCTCGTCGGTCGTGGGTGCGAAGGGCCCGAGGAAGGTCTCGCAGCCCCAGGTGACGGCGAGTTGGCTGCGGACGGCGGGTTCGTAGGTGAAGGCGAGGACGGGGATGGGCGAGCGGTAGCGGGTGAGGCGCCGGGCGGTGTCGCCGCTCTGGGTGAAGGCGACGAGGTACTTGGCGCCGAGGAAGTCGCCGATCTCGGCGGCGGCGCGGGCGACGGCGCCGCCCTGGGTACGGGGCTTGTTGCGTTCGGTGAGGGGCGGGAGGCCGGCGGCGAGGATGTCGTCCTCGGCGGCTTCGATGATGCGGCCCATGGTCTTGACGGTCTCGACGGGGTACTTGCCGACGGAGGTCTCGCCGGAGAGCATCACGGCGTCGGTGCCGTCGAGGACGGCGTTGGCGACGTCGGAGGCCTCGGCGCGGGTGGGCCGGGAGGCGTTGATCATCGAGTCGAGCATCTGGGTGGCGACGATGACCGGCTTGGCGTTGCGCTTGGCGAGTTTGATGGCGCGCTTCTGGACGAGCGGCACCTGCTCCAGCGGCATTTCGACGCCGAGGTCGCCGCGGGCGACCATGATGCCGTCGAAGGCGTCGACGATGGATTCGAGGTTGTCGACGGCCTGGGGCTTCTCGATCTTGGCGATGACGGGGAGGTGGCGGCCTTCTTCGGCCATGATGCGGTGGACGTCCTCGATGTCCTTGCCGCTGCGGACGAAGGAGAGGGCGATCAGGTCGGCGCCGGTCCGCAGGGCCCAGCGCAGGTCGGCGACGTCCTTGTCGCTGAGCGCGGGCACGGAGACGGCGACTCCGGGCAGGTTGAGGCCCTTGTGGTCGGAGACCAGGCCGCCTTCGATGACGATGCAGTGGACGCGGGGGCCCTCGACGTGGGTGACCTCGAGGGTGACCCGGCCGTCGTCGACGAGGATGCGCTCGCCGCGCGAGACGTCGGCGGCGAGGCCCTTGTAGGTGGTGCCGCAGATCTCGCGGTCGCCCTCGATGCCGTCCTCGACGGAGATGGTGAACTCGTCGCCGCGTTCAAGGAGTACAGGACCTTCGGCGAAGCGGTCGAGCCGGATCTTCGGGCCTTGGAGGTCGACGAGGATGCCGACGCTGCGGCCGGTCTCGTCGGAGGCCTTGCGGACGCGGCGGTAGCGTTCTTCGTGCTCCAGTTGGGAGCCGTGGCTGAGGTTGAATCGGGCGATGTCCATACCGGCGTCGACCAAGGCCTTGATCTGGTCGTACGAGTCGGCGGCGGGCCCGAGGGTGCAGACGATTTTTGCTCGGCGCATGACTGAAGAGCGTAGGCATTACCGGCGCGTAACAGCGAAGTTCCTACGGGCCGCACGGTGGCGGTTGGCGAACGATTGGGTTAACGAACTGACACGCCGTGACTTCACTTGCTGACAGGTGGAGTTGAGAGCAGGACGAGCACAGGACCGACACCTCGATGCCGTTCCGTGAAGGCCTGTTCACCCCTGGTTCATCCGCCCTTCGGCCGGCGCTACGGAGTCGGCGGGACGCTCATGGTCCGGAACTGCCGGGCCTGGGGGAAGGGTTGGCGATGAGACGTGTGGGGGGCGTGCTGGCAGCGCTGTTGCTGCTGGCGGGGGTGGCCTTCGCGGTGTTCCACGACCGGATCGGATCGGGTGGGACCACTGCCGTCCGGGGGCTGATCGGTTCCGAGAAGGCCGAGTTCTTCGCCGACCCGGCGGTGGTCCGCGAACTGAAGGCGAAGGGCTTCAGGGTCGATGTGCAGACCACCGGTTCGTGGTCGATGACCAGTACGAGCCTGGACGGCTACGACTTCGCCTTCCCGTCCAGTCTGCCGCCCGCCGAGGAGATCCGCTCGGCCCGGCACATCTCCACCGAGCCGGTGCGGCCCTTCTACTCCCCGCTGGTGGTCATCGCGCACGCCCCGGTGGCCGAGGTCCTGCGCGACAACGGCCTTGCGGTGAAGTCCGAATCGGGCCTGTGGACGTTCCGGATGGACGCCTACCTGGCCGCCGTGCGCGCCGACCGCACCTGGCAGAGCCTCAAGGGCAGCGCCGGTCACGCCGAGCTCTCCGGTGCGCTGTACGTGACGACGACGGACCCGGCGACATCCTCCTCGGGCGCGCTGCACCTGGCCGCGGTCTCGTACCTGGCGAACGGCGGCCGGGTGGTGTCGGACGATGCCGGAGTGGCCCGGACGGCGCCACTGGTAAGGCAGTTGACGGCGATGCAGGGAGACCAGAAGACCAGCAGCGACGGCCCCTTCAAGGACTTCCTGTCCGGCGTGGGCAATCCGCTGGTGCTGGTGTACGAGTCGCAGGTGGCGTCACTGGCGGCGCAGGGGCGTTCGACGGGGGACCTGGTGGTGCTCTATCCGGACACCACCGTTTCGAGTGACCACACCGCGGTTGCCTTGACACCCGAGGGCGACCGTCTGGCCAGACTGCTGCGCGACGACGAGAAGCTGCGGGCCCTGGAGGCGAAGTTCGGCTTCCGTCCGCAGGGCGACGCCGCCGCCTTCGCCGCCGCGCTGGCCGGGCGTCCGGGAGCGGCCTTCGCGCCGGACCTGTCGGCGGCGGGAGTCCGGCAGGCACCGGTGCCGGCGGTCGCGGTGCTGTCCAGGCTGGTCGACGCGGCCAAGGGCCGGTAGGGGGATGAAGGCGATGACCAAGGTGACCCTGGCGACCCAGGCGACCCAGGTACTGCGGCGGCTCGTGCCGGCCGTTCTGGTCCTGCTGCTCACGGCATGTACGAGCGACCCGAATCCGAGACCCGACGACCTGTCGCCGACGCCCAAGGAGGGCGTGCTGCGCGTCCTGGCGGGAAGTGAACTGCAGGACATGGCGCCGGTCCTGGAGGAGGCCAGGAAGGCGACGGGTGTCACCGTGCAGTTCGCCTGGACCGGTTCGCTGGACGGCGCGGACGCCGTCGCCGCCGGCCGGGCGGACGGCAAGTACGACGCGGTCTGGTTCCCGTCGAACCACTACCTGCGCCTCGACGACGGCGGGAAGGCGAAGCTGATCTCGGAGACCCCGGTGATGGTGTCACCGGTGGCGGTGGGCGTGCGCAGCGGCATTCTGAGCGAGCTGGGCTGGGGTGACGGCTCGAAGGTGACCTGGGGTCAGCTGGGAGATGCGGCTTCTGCCGGGCGGCTGTCGTACGGGATGGCAGATCCGTCGCGGTCCAACTCGGGGTTCTCGGCGCTGGTGGCGGTGGCCTCGGCGTTCTCGGGGGCGGGGTCGGCGCTGACGGACGCGGACGTGAGGAAGGCGACGCCGCAGCTGCAGCGGTTCTTCTCGGGGCAGAAGCTGACCTCGGGCTCGTCGGGGTGGCTGGCGCAGGCGTACCAGAAGGCGGGCCGGGGGGCGAAGGTCGGTGCGCTGGTGAACTACGAGTCGGTGCTGCTGTCGTTGAACCGGACGCTGCCGGCGGACGACCGTCTGACGGTGGTGCGGCCGGTGGACGGGGTGGTGTCGGCGGACTATCCGCTGTCCCTGCTGGCCTCGGCGGGGCAGCCGGCCCGGGAGTCGTTCCAGCGGCTGACGAAGTACCTGCTGCGCAGTGATGTGCAGCAGCGGATCTCGGAGCAGACGCTGCGCCGTCCGGTGACGGCGGAGGTGGCGCCGGCGGCGGGGCTGCCGGCGGACCGGCGGCGGGAGCTGCCGTTCCCGGGGAGCCGGGCGGTGGCGGACGGGCTGCTGTCCTCGTACCAGAACGAGCTGCGGCGGCCGTCGCGGACGGTGTACGTGCTGGACACCTCGGGGTCGATGAAGGGTGAGCGGCTGCGGTCGTTGAAGGCGGCGATGGCACGGCTGACGGGGGCGGAGGACACCCGGGGTGTGCGGCGCTTCCGGGACCGGGAGGAGGTGACGCTGATCTCGTTCGCCTCGTCGGTGAAGTCGGAGAAGGTGCATGTGGTGCCGCAGTCCTCGTCGGCGGCGGAGCTGGCGTCGATCAACGCGGACGTGCAGGCGCTGGAGGCGGACGGCGGTACGGCGGTGTACAGCTCGCTGGAGGAGGCGTACCGGGTGGTGGCGCGGCAGCAGGGCGCCGCGCGCGACGACCGGTTCACCTCGATCGTGCTGATGACGGACGGGGAGAGCAACGAGGGGGCGTCGGACGCGGAGTTCCGGTCGTTCTTCCAGCAGTTGCCGGAGGGCGGGAGAGCGGTGCCGGTGTTCCCGATCCTCTTCGGGGATGCGGCGAAGGGGCAGTTGCAGGGGATCGCGGAGCTGACGGGCGGGAAGCTGTTCGACGGGACGGGGTCGCTCGACGGGGCCTTCGAGGAGATCCGTGGCTACCAGTAGGGCGCTGGAGTACCTGGAGTCGCCGCGCAACCTGGTGGGTTGCGCGGCGGGTGCGGTGGGGCTGGGGCTGCATTTCGCGGGGTTGGCCGGGCCGTGGTGGCCGGGCGTGGTGGCCGGCCTGTACGGGGCGGGGGCGCTGCTGGTGCCGGGTCGGCGGCAGCCGGAGGCGCAGCCGCTGCGGGAGCTGGCGGAGCGGGCGGAGCTGGTCGGGGTGCCCGGGTCGGTGGGGTTGGACGGGCTGTTGGCGGCGCTGGCCGGTGCGCCGGGGGTGGAGCGGATCGTCGGCTGGGAGCTGCCGGTGGCGCTGGACGGCTATGTCCGGGCTCGGGTGTGGGAGGGCCTGGAGCCGGGCGGGGTGGACGCGGCGGCGGTGTTGAGGGCGGAGGTGGACCGGCTGACGGGGGTGGTGGCCCGGCTGGTCACGTAAAGGTGTTCAACTTCTCACCTGCTGGAAACGTGCCGGGGTCTGTTCGCCGGGCGGATTCCCCGGCAGACTTCTACGCGCGTTCCTCTACGCGCGTCACAGCTGCTGACGGTCCGTCTGCCCCCGTTGGAGTCGTCCATGCCCCTGAATCGTCGTGACTTCGTCACCCGCTCGGCCGCCACCGCCGCCGGTGCGGCCCTGGTCGGCGGCCTTCCGGTCGCCGCCGCCACCCCGGCCGCCGCCGCGACCCCGGCCACGGCGGGCGAGGCGGAGGGGCTCAAGAAGGCCCCGCTGAAGCAGTCCTTCACCGTGATGGGCACCACCGACCTGCACGGCCGGGTGCTGAACTGGGACTACTTCACCGACGCCGAGTACGACGACAAGGCGCACAACGACGTCGGCCTGGCCAAGATCTCCACCCTGGTGAACCGGATCCGCGAGGAGAAGGGCTGTCACCGCACCCTGCTCATCGACGCCGGCGACATCATCCAGGGCACCCAGCTGACCTACTACTACGCCCGCGTGGAGCCGATCGCCGGCAAGCGCCCGCCCCGGCACCCGATGGCCGAGGCGATGAACGCCATAGGCTACGACGCCGCCGCCCTCGGCAACCACGAGTTCAACTACGGCATCCCGACGGTGCGCGCCTTCGAGGAGCAGCTGGACTTCCCGCTGCTGGGGGCGAACGCGCTGTTCGCCAAGAACGAGCGCCCGGCCTTCCAGCCGTACGTCATCAAGGAGCTGCACCTCGGGCACGGCCGCCCGCTGCGGGTGGGCATCCTGGGCCTGACCAACCCCGGTATCGCGATCTGGGACAAGGCCAACGTCTCGGGCCAGATGGTCTTCCCCGGCATCGTGGAGATGGCGAAGAAGTACGTGCCGCGGATGAAGGCGGCGGGTGCGGACATCATCGTGGTGTCGGCCCACTCGGGCATCGACGAGCCGACGACCTACGGCGACCAGCTGCCCTGGCCCGAGGACGCCTCGGGCGAGATGGCGGAGACGGTGCCGGGGATCGACGCGGTGCTGGTGGGCCACACCCACAAGGAGGTGCCGCAGCGGCTGATCGTCAACAAGGAGACCGGGAAGACCGTCGTGCTCTCCGAGCCGCTCTGCTGGGCGCAGCGGCTCTCCTGCTTCGACTTCGAGGTGGAGTTCAGCCGGGGCCAGTGGCACGTCACCTCGCTGACCTCGCGGGTGCTGAACTCCAACACGGTGCCCGAGGACCCGGAGATCGTCGAGCTGATCAGCGCCCAGCACAAGAAGGTCGTGGAGTACGTCAACCAGGTGATCGGCACCTGCAAGGCGGAGCTGTCGATCGCCGAGGCCCGTTTCAAGGACGCGCCGATCATCGACCTCATCGGCCGGGTGCAGGCGGACACCGTCAAGGCGGCGCTGGCCTCGACCTCGTACGCCAACCTGCCGGTGCTGGCGCAGGCCGCGCCGTTCAACCGCACGGCGCTGATCCCGGCGGGGACGGTGAAGCTGCGGGACGCAGCGGGGCTGTACATCTACGAGAACACGCTGGAGGCCCGGATCCTGACGGGTGCTCAGATCAAGGACTACCTGGAGTTCTCGGCGAAGTACTTCGCGCAGCTGGCCGTCGGCGACCCGATCAACCTGGACACGCTGACCAACCAGCAGAACACGCCGGACTACAACTTCGACTCGGTGTACGGCGTCTCGTACGACATCGACCTCACCCGGCCGGTGGGCTCGCGGATCGTGAACCTGTCGTACGAGGGCAAGGCGGTGGACCCGGCGGCGCAGTTCGTGCTGGCGGTGAACAACTACCGGGCCAACGGCGGCGGTAACTTCCCGCACGTCGCGTCGGCGACCAAGGTGTGGGCCAACTCGGACGAGATCCGCAACACGATGATCGCGTGGGTGAAGGCCAAGGGTGTCATCGACCCGGCGGACTTCGGCGGGGTGACCTGGCGCCTGGTGCGCGCGGGCATGCCGCTGTTCTGATCCCTGAGGAACCGGTCGGCGGCACTGTACGTCACAGTGCCGCCGATTCGTCGTTACGGGGGAACTGCCATGACCAAGAAGCTCGCCGCACTCGCACTGCTGCTCACGCTGACCACCGCCTGCGGCTCGAACGGGGACATTCCGAAGTCGAGCGGCGGCCTGGCGAGAGGGCCGATCCCGGAGGCGCACCAGCGCGCCGACGTAGTGGCCAAGGCCTGGCCGAGCTCGGCGGAGGAGCGGGCCTGGGCGACGGGCTACTACCCGGTGAACGCCGGACCGGAGTGGCTGCCGAAGGACGCCTTTCACGGCGGGAACGACAAGTTCGCCTACCTGAGCGGGCAGTTGTTCCCCGATGTGGCGGGAGCCGGTTGGACCGGCACCTCGGCGGACGGGCTCACGCTGACCGGCACCGTGGGGCACGGGGACTGCGACGAGATTCAGCGGACCGAGGCCTACGAGACGGACGCGGTGGTCGTGCTGATCGCGTACCTCCACCCGACCAACCCGACCAAGGGGTCAGGGATGGGCAGGCGGTGCGGCGCTGCGCTCCGGCCCGGCGACCTTCCACCTCGCGCACCCGCTCGGCAACAGGGTCGTCCTCGACCTCATCACGGGCGCCCCGCAGGTGCAGCGGCCGGGGCTGACAGCAGTGACGGCCGAGTGACCGACCGTTCGAGAAGCAGCAGCGCGGGTACGGCGGCCAGGCTCAGCGCGCCGAGGAAGAGCCACGGGCAGGCGCCGCCGTACCCGAGCAGAAGGGTCAGCAGGCCGGGTGCGACGGCCTGGCCGACCGTCCAGGAGAGCTGGTACACGGCAAGGTAGCGGCCGCGCATACCGGGGTCGGCCAGGCTCACGCTGAGGTCCTCGCGGTACGGCGTGGCCACCGTCTCGGCGGCGTTGTAGATCAGCATCGCGGTGTAGAGGCCCGCCATGACCGCCCAGCCGGGGGCCGCCGAGAGCAGCGCGAACAGACCGAAGGCGAGGGCATTGAGCAGCGAACCTGCGGCGATGACCCGGATCGGGCGGAAGCGGGCCAGGCGGCGGGTGACGGTGGTCTGGGTGAGCACCACCTGCGCGCTGTTGAGCACCAGCAGCGAGCCCGCCACCCAGGCCTGCCGGTGCAGGTCCTCGGTGAGGTAGACGGCGAGCAGCAGGCTGAGGATCAGCGAGGCGAAGACGAAACTCAGATTGATGGCGACCAGCAGCAGGTAGCGCCGGTCCCGCAACACCGTGCGGTAGCTGCCCCGGACCGCTTCCCGGGCGACGGCGGCCGCGCGGGCGGGTCGCCAGGTGGCCAGCAGAGCTGCCGCGACCGCGAAGCTGACGGCGTTGAGCAGCACGATCGCGCGCAGCCCGCCGGTGCCGCCAACGCCCAGCAGCAGTGCGCCGATTGCCGCGCCGACGGCGAGGCCGCCATTGCGGAGCGATCCGATCAGCGCGAACCAGCGCGGGCGGTCCGCCTCCTCCGCGGCGAGCACGACCAGGCCGGTGCTGGAGGTCCAGTAGGCGGCGGTGCCGACCTGCGCGAGCCAGACGACGGCGATGATCTGCCAGACCCGGCCCGCCGCCAGCATTCCGGTGTAGGCGAGAGCCGAGAGCAGGTTCGCGGCGGCGGCCACCGTGCGGGCGCCGAGCCGGTCGATGAGCGGCCCGGTGAGCAGCGCGGTCGGCATCGCGAGCAGCCGGGCCAGGGTGATCGCTGCGCCGATCGCAGTCAGGCCGAGCGTGGTGGTGCGGACGAAGTAGACGACGGTGAAGGCGAGCAGCAGCCCGCTGCCGAGGCTGTCGATCAGGTGTGCGCCGAGGAGGTTACGCTGCTGGCCGACGGCCCGCAGGGGCCGGGCAATGGTCGCGGAGGTCATGGGCTCGATCCTCGGGCCGGTGATCACCGGGGCCCAGAGATTTCGTCCTGCTGGAATCCTCGGAGGGTGGCGCGTACGTGCTGACGCTGGAGTTCTCCGCCCAGGACCTGGCGATGACGCGCTTCGCCTGCTCGCCGCTGTGGGAAGTCACCAACAGCGTCCAGGTGTTGAAGGAGCCGGGCGAGCATGCGGTGCACCTGCCGTGGGTGCGGCAGGCGCGGGCCCGGCTCGAAGGGGTGGGCATCGAGCTGCTGGCGCAGTTGGTCCCGGTGCCCACCGTCTACACCCCGGACTTCCTCACGCCGATCCCGCTGAACTTCGCGCCGACCGTGGAGGAGGAGCTGGAGCGGCTGCTGGCCACCGGCCACCACCAGGTGCGGGCCGACCTCGACCGGATCAGCGGCGAACTCCCGCCGCTGGTCGCCGAGTTCAGGAACAGACCGGCGGCCGGGCTGGACCGGCTGGCGGCGGAGGTGCTGGCGTACTGGAATGCCGCGATCGCACCGTTCTGGCCGCGCATCCAACGGCTTGCCGAGGGCGAAGTACTGCGCCGCGCACGGCAGATGTCCACCGGCGGGCCGGCGGCCCTCTTCGCCGACCTGCACCCGGCGGTGAGCTGGGAACGCGGCACCCTCCGGGTGGCCCACCGCTGGTTCCGCGCCGAACGTCAACTGGACGGCGAACGCGGTCTCGTGCTGGTCCCCTCCTCCTTCGCCTGGCCCGGCATCTACTCCCAGACCAACCCCCCGCACCAGCCCGGCCTGGTCTACGCCCCACCCGGCGTCGCCACGCTCTGGGAACACTCCACCCCGGTCCCCGACGGCCTGACCGCCGTCCTCGGCCGTGCCCGCGCCCTGCTGCTCACCGAACTCGACGCCCCGGCCTCCACCACCGAACTCGCCCTGCGCACCGGCCTCTCCACCCCCAACGTCTCCCACCACCTCTCCGCCCTCAGCGGCGCCGGCCTGGTGACGCGCCATCGTGCGGGCCGTAGCGTGCTGTACGTACGCTCAGCGGTGGCTGAGGCACTGCTGGCGGCGAGCGCCGGGACATGAAAACGGCACCTGCCCCCAACTTGGTCGGGGAGGGAGCAGGTGCCGTTGTGACCGCATTGGCCCGGCGGCTCTGACGGGTCGCGGTTTGGTGCAGCCGGATGGGGAGCATCCGGCGGATTGCGGTGAGGGTTTTTCGACCGCCCGGGCCGTCAGACCACCAGGGGGCGGTCGGTCGGGCGGATCGGAGCGGGGAGGGCGGTCTTGCCGCCGAGGTACTTGTCCACCGCGGCTGCGGCGGAACGGCCCTCGGCGATGGCCCAGACGATCAGCGACTGGCCTCGGCCCGCGTCACCGCAGACGTACACGCCGTCCACGTTGGTCGCGAACTTGGAGTCGCGGTTGATGTTGCCGCGGGCGTCGAGGTCGACGCCGAGCTGCTCGACCAGGCCGTTCTGGACGTCCGTGCCGGTGAAGCCCATGGCCAGGGTGACCAGCTGCGCCGGGATGGAACGCTCGGTGCCGGGGACCGGCTCGAACCGGCCGTCCTTGAACTCGACCTCGACCAGGTGGAGTTCCTGGACGTTGCCGTCCTCGTCGCCGCTGAAGTGGGTGGTGTTGACGGAGTAGATCCGCTCACCGCCCTCCTCGTGCGCGGAGGTGACCTTGTAGGTCATCGGCATGGTCGGCCAGGGCTGGTGGCCCGGGCGCTCGTCGCTCGGCCGGGGCATGATCTCCAGCTGGGTGACCGAGGCCGCGCCCTGGCGCAGGGCGGTGCCCAGGCAGTCCGCACCGGTGTCGCCGCCGCCGATCACGATGACGTGCTTGCCCTTGGCGGTGATGGGGGGCTCGACGAAGTCGCCCTCCTGCACCTTGTTGGCCAGCGGCAGGTACTCCATCGCCTGGTGGATGCCCTTGAGCTCCCGGCCGGGGACGGGCAGGTCGCGGGCGGTGGTCGCACCCGCCGCCACGACGACCGCGTCGAAGCGCTCGCGCAGCTGCTGGCCGGTGATGTCCTCGCCCACGTGGACGCCGGTACGGAACCGGGTGCCCTCCGCGCGCATCTGCTCGATGCGGCGGTTGATGTGGCGCTTCTCCATCTTGAACTCGGGGATGCCGTAGCGCAGCAGGCCGCCGATGCGGTCGGCGCGCTCGTACACCACCACGGTGTGCCCGGCCCGGGTGAGCTGCTGGGCGACGGCCAGGCCGGCCGGGCCCGAGCCGACCACGGCCACGGTCTTGCCGGACAGGCGCTCCGGGATCTGCGGGGTGACCCCGCCGCGGTCCCAGGCCTTGTCGATGATGGTGACCTCGACGTTCTTGATGGTCACCGCGTCCTGGTTGATCCCCAGCACACACGCCGACTCACAGGGCGCCGGGCAGAGGCGGCCGGTGAACTCCGGGAAGTTGTTGGTCGCGTGCAGCCGCTCGATCGCACCGGTCCAGTCCTCCCGGTACGAGAGGTCGTTCCACTCGGGGATGAGGTTCCCGAGCGGGCAGCCGTTGTGACAGAACGGGATGCCGCAGTCCATGCAGCGGCCGGCCTGCTTGGTGATGATCGGCAGGAGGCTGCGCTCGACGTAGACCTCGTTCCAGTCCCGCAGACGGACGTCCACGGGCCTGCGCTCGGCCAACTGCTTTCCGGTGGTCAGGAAGCCCTTGGGGTCAGCCATGTGCCGCCTCCATCATCTTGCGAGTGGTCTCGGACTCGGAGAGTCCATCGCGCTCAGCGGCATCCTTGGCGGCGAGCACTGCCTTGTAGTCGGTCGGCATGATCTTGGAGAAGCGGGAGACCCCGCTGCCCCAGTCGGCCAGGAGCTCGGCGGCCACGGTGGAGCCGGTCTCCTCGTAGTGCTGCTGCACGGTCTCGCGCAGCCAGTCGCGGTCGGCGGCGGTCGGGGCCTCGATGCCCACCATGCCGTCGTTCACGTTCGCCGGACGCAGGTCCAGGACGTACGCGATACCGCCGGACATACCCGCTGCCAGGTTACGGCCGGTCTCACCCAGGATGACGACCCGGCCGCCGGTCATGTACTCCAGGCCGTGGTCGCCCACGCCCTCGACGACCAGGGTGGCACCGGAGTTGCGGACGGCGAAGCGCTCGCCGGCCTTGCCGCGCAGGTGGATCCGGCCGCTGGTGGCGCCGTACCCGATGGTGTTGCCCGCGATGACGTGGTGCTGGGCGTCGGCGCCGATGGCGGCCGCCTCGCGCGCCGGGCGGACGATCACCACACCGCCGGAGAGGCCCTTGCCGACGTAGTCGTTGGCGTCGCCCTCCAGCCGCAGCGTGATGCCGCGCGGGACGAAG
The DNA here is from genome assembly GCF_007828955.1 of Kitasatospora atroaurantiaca. NCBI lineage: Bacteria > Bacillati > Actinomycetota > Actinomycetes > Kitasatosporales > Streptomycetaceae > Kitasatospora > Kitasatospora atroaurantiaca. The sequence goes on from NZ_VIVR01000001.1 coordinate 1,649,643, forward strand.
GCTCCGAAGGACTGGCCGGCGCTACCGGTGAAGGTGACGTCGATCGTGCCCTCGGGCAGGCCCTCGCCGCGGTACCGCTTGGTCACCTCGTGGCCGAGCATGGTGCCGACGGTGCGGTTGACGTTGCGGATCGGCAGCTGGATGCGGACGGTCTCGCCGTGCTCCAGGGCCTCGGCCGAGAGCTCGATCAGCTCGTTGTCCAGCGCCTTGTCGAGCGAGTGGTCCTGCGTGGTGGTGTTGTGCAGGGCCGCGCCCTCGGGGAGCTCGGGCACGTGGAAGAGCGGGGCCAGGTCGAGACCGGCGGCCTTCCAGTGGGTGATCGCGGCGGCCGCGTCGATGTGCTCGGCGTGGCCGACGGCCTCCTCGATGGAGCGGAAGCCCAGCTCGGCGAGGATCTCGCGGACCTCCTCCGCGATGAACTCGAAGAAGTTCACCACGAACTCGGGCTTGCCGGAGAAGCGCTCGCGCAGCACCGGGTTCTGGGTGGCGACGCCGACCGGGCAGGTGTCCAGGTGGCAGACGCGCATCATGATGCAGCCGGAGACGACGAGCGGCGCGGTCGCGAAACCGAACTCCTCGGCGCCCAGCAGAGCGGCGATGACCACGTCACGGCCGGTCTTCAGCTGGCCGTCGGTCTGGACGACGATGCGGTCGCGCAGGCCGTTGAGCAGCAGGGTCTGCTGGGTCTCGGCGAGGCCGAGCTCCCAGGGGCCACCCGCGTGCTTCAGCGAGGTCAGCGGGGAGGCACCGGTGCCACCGTCGTGGCCGGAGACCAGGACGACGTCCGCGTGCGCCTTGGAGACACCCGCGGCGACCGTGCCGACACCGACCTCCGACACCAGCTTCACGTGGATACGCGCGGCCGGGTTGGCGTTCTTGAGGTCGTGGATCAGCTGAGCCAGGTCCTCGATGGAGTAGATGTCGTGGTGCGGCGGCGGGGAGATCAGGCCGACACCCGGGGTGGAGTGCCGGGTCTTGGCGACCCACGGGTAGACCTTGTGGCCGGGCAGTTGGCCGCCCTCGCCGGGCTTGGCGCCCTGGGCCATCTTGATCTGGATGTCGTCCGCGTTGACCAGGTACTCGCTGGTGACGCCGAAGCGGCCGGAGGCCACCTGCTTGATCGCCGAGCGGCGCGCCGGGTCGTACAGGCGCTCCGGGTCCTCGCCGCCCTCACCGGTGTTGGACTTGCCGCCCAGCTGGTTCATGGCGATGGCGAGGGTCTCGTGCGCCTCCATCGAGATGGAGCCGTACGACATGGCGCCGGTGGAGAAGCGCTTGACGATCTCGGAGACCGGCTCGACCTCGTCGACGGAGATCGCGGCCCGGCCCTTGCCGTCCAGCTTGAACAGGCCGCGCAGCGTCATCAGGCGCTCGGACTGCTCGTTCACGCGCTCGGTGTACTGCTTGAAGATGTCGTACCGGCGGCTGCGCGTGGAGTGCTGCAGGCGGAAGACCGTGTCCGGGTCGAACAGGTGCGGCTCGCCCTCGCGGCGCCACTGGTACTCGCCGCCGATGTCCAGCGCGCGGTGCGCGGCGGTGATGCCGGAGGCGGGGTACGCCTTGGCGTGGCGGGCGGCCACCTCCTTGGCGATCTCCTCCAGGCCGATGCCGCCGAGCTTGGTGGTGGTACCGGAGAAGTAGGTGTCGACCAGCTCCTGGGAGAGGCCGATGGACTCGAAGACCTGGGCACCGCGGTACGAGGCGACGGTGGAGATGCCCATCTTCGACATGACCTTGAGAACGCCCTTGCCGAGCGCCTTGATCAGGTTCTTGATGGCCTTCTCGGACTCGACGCCGGTCAGGAAGGTGCCCTGCTCGACGAGGTCCTCGACGGACTCCATGGCCAGGTACGGGTTGACCGCGCCGGCGCCGTAGCCGATCAGCAGCGCGACGTGGTGCACCTCGCGGACGTCACCGGCCTCGACCAGCAGCGACACCTGGGTGCGCTGCTTGGTGCGGATCAGGTGGTGGTGCACGGCGGAGGTGAGCAGCAGCGACGGGATCGGCGCGTGCTCGGCGTCCGAGTGGCGGTCCGAGAGGACGATGATGCGGGCGCCGTCGGCGATCGCCGCGTCGGCCTCGGCCGCGATCGCCTGCAGGCGGTTGGCCAGGGCCTCGCCGCCGCCGGAGACCTTGTAGAGGCCCGACAGCGTGACGGCCTTGAGGCCGGGCTGGTCGCCGTCCGCGTTGATGTGGATCAGCTTGGCGAGCTCGTCGTTGTCGATCACCGGGAAGGTGATGCCGACGGAGCGGCAGTGCGCGGCCTCGGCGGCCAGCAGGTTGCCCTCGGGGCCGAGGTTGCTGAGCAGCGAGGTGACGAGCTCCTCGCGGATGGCGTCCAGCGGCGGGTTGGTGACCTGCGCGAAGAGCTGGATGAAGTAGTCGAAGAGCAGGCGCGGCTTCTCGGAGAGCGCGGCGATCGGGCTGTCGGTGCCCATCGAGCCGAGCGCCTCGCCGCCGGTCTTCGCCATCGGGGCGAGGATGACCCGCAGCTCCTCCTCGGTGTAACCGAAGGTCTGCTGGCGGCGGGTGACCGAGGCGTGGGTGTGGTGGATGTGCTCGCGCTCGGGGAGCTTGGCCAGCTGGATCTGCCCGGCGGCCACCCACTCCTCGTACGGGTGCTCGGAGGCGAGCTGCGCCTTGAGCTCCTCGTCCTCGACGATGCGGTGCTCGGCGGTGTCGATCAGGAACATCTTGCCGGGCTGCAGGCGGCCCTTCTTGATGATGTTCTCCGAAGCGATGTCGAGCACGCCGACCTCGGAGGAGAGGACGACCAGGCCGTCCTCGGTGACCCAGTAGCGGGCCGGGCGCAGGCCGTTGCGGTCCAGGACCGCGCCGATCTGGGTGCCGTCGGTGAAGGTGACGCAGGCCGGGCCGTCCCAGGGCTCCATCAGGTTGGAGTGGTACTGGTAGAAGGCGCGGCGGGCCGTCTCCATGGTGGCGTGGTTCTCCCACGCCTCCGGGATCATCATCAGCACCGAGTGCGGCAGCGAGCGGCCGCCGAGGTGGAGCAGCTCCAGGACCTCGTCGAAGGACGCGGAGTCGGAGTGGTCCGGGGTACAGATCGGGAAGATCCGGCTGAGGTCGCCGGGGATGAGGTCGGTGGCGAGCTGGGACTCGCGGGCCGTCATCCAGTTCCGGTTGCCCTTGACCGTGTTGATCTCGCCGTTGTGCGCGACGAAGCGGTACGGGTGGGCGAGCGGCCAGCTCGGGAAGGTGTTGGTGGAGAAGCGGGAGTGCACCAGGCCGAGCGCGGAGGCGTAGAGCCGGTCCGACAGGTCGGGGAAGAAGGGCTCCAGCTGGCCGGTGGTCAGCATGCCCTTGTAGACGATGGTGCGGGCGGAGAGCGACGGGAAGTACACGCCGGCCTCGCGCTCGGCGCGCTTGCGCACGACGAAGGCGGTGCGGTCCAGCTCCAGGCCCGCCTTCTCGCCACCGGCCAGGAAGATCTGGCGGAAGCGGGGCATGACCGAGCGGGCGGTGGCACCGAGCAGGTCGGGGGTGACCGGGACGTCGCGCCAGCCGAGGACGGTGACGCCCTCCTCGGCGGCGATCGCCTCGATCTGGGCAACCGCGGCGGCGTCGGCGGCGTCCTCCTGGGGGAGGAACGCGATACCGACGGCGTAGGAGCCGGCGGCCGGAAGCTCGAAGGAGACCTTGGAACGCAGGAATGCGTCCGGGACCTGGGTCAGGATGCCCGCGCCGTCACCGGAGTCCGGCTCGGCGCCGGTGGCACCGCGGTGCTCCAGGTTGCGCAGGACGGTCAGCGCCTGCTCGACGATCTTGTGGTCGGCGATGCCGGTCAGCGTGGCGACGAAACCGACGCCACAGGCGTCGTGCTCGTTTCGCGGGTCGTACAGGCCCTGAGCAGCAGGTCGCGCATCCGGAACGAGCGCGTAGGGCCGGCGGGGGGCGCCGGCCTGCTGGGGCTCGTTGGCGGAGTGCATGGATGCAGACAGCATCGGCTCTCCCGTCGTCGTCTTTGGCAAAGTGCAAGTGCAATAGGGACGACGTTGGCCCTCTGCGATTTCGTGCAGGTTACATGATGCCGGATATCCCGAGAAGTGGAATATCGCGTCCACATGGCGGACGCAGCCCCAGCTCAGGAGCTATTACCGGCTGGTAACCGGAGCGATGAGAAGCGGACGCCGGTCCGCACGCTCTCACCAGTGTGCCCGGACGCACCCGGACTGAAACAGGGGCGAAATCCTCCGTCCACATGGCGAGAACGGCACTACCTGCGAATCCATCATCGACAGCCGACCGACAGGCACGAATCTTCGGGTCGGCACGTCCGCTGGTGAGGTTAGGCCAGGTCACCGGGGCGAACCCATGTGTGGAACGTCACGCAGCTGACGGCATATCCATGCAAGACCCTGTGCCATCGCACGAAGCCTTCGGGTAGGGTGCCCCGCCCGCGTCAGCCGACGTGCCCGCCGATCAGCATGCCCAGCAGGTACGTGACGCCGGCCGCCGCGCCGCCCAGCACCAGCTGACGCAGGCCGCTGAACCACCAGGCCCTGGCCGTCACCCGGGAGACCACCGCACCGCATAGGAAGAGACCGAGCAGCGAGAGCACCAGGGCCGGCAGCAGCGAGGTCGCACCCAGCAGGTACGGCAGCAGCGGCAGCAGCGCGCCCAGCGCGAAGCAGGCGAACGAGGAGGCGGCGGCCACCAGCGGCGACGGGAGGTCGTGCGGGTCGATGCCCAGTTCCTCGCGCGCGTGGATCTCCAGGGTCTGGTCGGGGTCGGCGGACAGCTGCCTGGCCACCTCGCGGGCGAGCTTGGGATCCACGCCTCGCGACACGTACAGCTGCGCCAGCTCGGCCAGCTCGCCGTGCGGGTTCCGGTGCAGCTCCAGGCGCTCGGCCTCGATCTCGGCCTCCACCAGCTCACGCTGGGAGGCCACCGAGGTGTACTCCCCCGCCGCCATCGAGCACGCGCCCGCGGCCAGGCCGGCCAACCCGGTCAGGATCACCGTGCTGCTGCTGACCGCGCCGCCGACCACACCGGCCATCAGGGCGAAGTTGGAGACCAGACCGTCCATCGCACCGAAGACGGCCGGCCGCAGCCAGCCGCCGTTGACGTCACGGTGGTGCCCCTCCGCCGGAATGCGGGGCATGGGGTGCTCCTCGGCGATCGGCTCGGCAATGGTTACGGTCACGGTCTCGGCCTTTCTTCGAACGTCCACCCCGGCCGCCGGCCGGGGTACCCCCCTCGGACGCAGCCGGGCACGGCGAAAGGCCGTGAGGGTGGCTGCCCGCAGGGCTCTCACACAGTCGAAACTAGTCCGAAGATTAGACAGATTCCAGCAAAGTAAGGCTGTCCGAACAGCGCTCCGGCCGCCCGCCACCGAAGCGGTGGGAGCGGCCGGGGCGCTGCGTTTGCGCAGGTCAGGCAGGGGTTCCCGAGCCGTTGTCGGTCCTCTCGGGGGTCGCGTCCGCGACCGGGGTGTCCACCTTGTCGTCCACGGACTGAGTCACCTCGTCGCCGTGGGCGGCCGGGTCGATCGAGTCGGGAGCCTCCCGGCCGGGGTGCTTCTTCCCGACGATCACCAGGTAGACGACCGCGCCGATGAAGACCAGGATCGAGGTCCAGTCGTTGAGCCGCAGACCGAGGATGTGGTGCGCCTCGTCGATCCGCAGGTACTCGATCCAGAAGCGGCCCACCGTGTAGGCCGCCACGTACACCGCGAAGGCGCGGCCGTGACCCAGGGTGAAGCGGCGGTCGGCCCAGATCACCAGCAGGGCGACGCCGATGCACCAGAGCGACTCGTACAGGAAGGTCGGGTGGAAGACGCCGTCGATGACGGTGCCGTCGGACTCGACCTTGTGGATCTCCAGCCCCCACGGGAGGGTGGTCGGCTTGCCGTAGAGCTCCTGGTTGAACCAGTTGCCCCAGCGGCCGCAGGCCTGGGCGAGCGCGATGCCGGGCGCGATGGCGTCGGCGTACGCCGGCAGCGGGACGCCCCGGCGGCGGCAGCCGATCCAGGCACCGACCGCGCCGAACGCGATCGCACCCCAGATGCCGAGGCCGCCCTCCCAGATGGCGAAGGCCTTCCAGGGGTTCTTGCCGTCGCCGAAGTACAGCTGGTGATCGGTGATCACGTGGTAGAGGCGGCCGCCGACCAGGCCGAACGGCACGGCCCAGACGGCGATGTCGCCGACCGTGTGCTTGGCGCCGCCCCGGGCGACCCAGCGCTTGCTGCCGAGCCAGACGGCCACGACGACACCGATGATGATGCAGAAGGCGTACGCGCGCAGCGGGATGGGGCCCAGATAGAGGACGCCCCGCGACGGGCTCGGAATGTAAGCGATATCCATGGCGATGTCGACGCTACCGTGTTCGCGCACCCAAACGGGCACCGGCATGGGTCACAGCTTCCGAACTGTTCTCCCGTACGCGACACCGCCGTGCCCCGAGCGGGGGCACGGCGGCGCGTCGGTGCGGTGGATCAGGGGGACGGCGGGGTGTTGGTCTCGGCGGCGGTGCTGGTCGGGGCCGGGCTGGCGGAGGCGGCGCCGGTGGTGCCCAGCGGCTTGCCCTGGTTGGCCTCGTCGACCCACTTCACCAGGTTCTCCGGGCTGATCTGCTCCTCGCCCTTCTTCGGATAGACCGGGGTGCCGTTGAGCAGGATCGTGGGGGTCGACTTGAAGCTGGACTTGTCGAAGTCCTGCTGGACGGCCGAGACCCAGCCGCCGTACTTGTTGTCCTTGACGCAGGCCTCGAAGGTCGGGGTGACCAGCCCGGGGACCTGCTTGGCCAGGTTGATCAGCGTGGTGGTGCTGCCGAAGGAGTCCGCGGTCTCGTCCGGCTGATTCTTGTACAGCACGTCGTGGTAGTCGCGGAACTTGCCCGCGTCCTGCGCGCAGGCCAGCGCGTTGGCGCCGTACTTGGAGCCCTTGCCGCCGAGCGAGCGGTCGATGAACGACACGATGTGGTAGTTGAGGTAGACCTTGCCCTGGTCCTCGAGCTGGTCCACGGTCGGCGAGAACTGGCGCTCGAAGGAGCCGCAGGCCGGGCAGCGCGGGTCCTCGTAGACGGTGAGGACGGACGGCGCGTTGGCCGGGCCGGCCGGGATCACCAGGTTCTTGTCCCCGATCGCGCCCGCGGGCGCGGAGACCGGGGTCTCCGGCTTGGAGCGCTGGTTCTGCACCACGACGCCCACCGCGGTGGCGACGGCGATGACCGCCACCACCACGCCGATGATGATCATCTTCTTGTTGCGCTTGGCCCGAGCCTCCTCCGCCGCCCGCTCCTGCTGCATCCGCTCGCGGGCGGTGCGCTTGCCTTCTCGGTTCTTCTCACTCATCACTCGGTACGTCCAAGGTGGGGGCCGATGGATTGTTCGGACAGCGGCTCTGAACAGCGTTCCGCTAGGCGGCGAGCCAGGCGTCGGCCGAGAACTTCGTCCGGGGCCGGAAGATCAGCCAGGCCGCGAGCAGCAGGAAGCCGCAGTCGCGCAGGATCTCCTGCAGGTACTCCGTCTTCGAGGAGTCGACCGCCCCGCCGCCGCCGAAGCAGCCGCAGTCGATCGAGATGCCGCGGGCCCAGGCGGAGCTGATCCCGGCGATGAAGGTGAGCAGCAGCACGGCGGAGATGACGGCGTCGATCCGCACGCCCAGGCCGATCAGCAGCAGCAGGGCGAGCGCCAGCTCCAGGAACGGCAGCCCGTAACCGACCGGCTTGACCAGGGACTCAGGGAGGATCTCGTAGGCCCGGACGGCCTGCGCGGCCTCGGCCGGGTCGGAGATCTTGGCCAGCCCGGCCCAGCCCCAGACCAGCGCGAGGGCGATCCGGACGACGAGGCCGAACCACTCCCCCGCCTGCCCGTCCACCGCGCGGCGCAGCGCGGAGCCGGCCCGCGGCTCCGCGGTCTGCTGACTGGCCATCGGGAATCCCCTCGGTTGGTCACCGCCGCTGCCGACCGGGCGCGGCGCCCTGACGCGGTGTCACCCACGCTTCCCGATGAACCGTAGGGGATGAGTGAGGGTTCCTCCACATTCGCGCATTAAGCCGAATGAGTGATGGATTCAGGTAGTTGTCCGGTCTGTTCGGCCCCGGATCCGAACCGCTCTAGCGGCCGCCCGAGCCGCAGCGCCCGGGCGTGACCACCCCCGTCAGCACCGGCCGGCCGTCGCTCTGCGAGCGGCTTGCGCGGACCACCGATTCCACCCTGGCGGCCTCGCTGCACACGTACGCGTCGCGCTCGGCGCGCTCCGCACCCCGCTTGGCCAGCGCATGTCCGACCGTGGCCTCGGCTCCGATCGCCACCCCGAGGGCGAGGGCGGCGGCGGCCGCCCGCAGGAGTACGGCGCGCTGGAGGCACGGCACGGGCGGCTCCTTCGATAGCTCTCGGCGGTCTTCCGGTCCGGTCCGCGACGGTCGAACAGTGCACGAACCACGTTGGGTGGAAGGATCCCCAACTCGTCCCTCCACTCAACGCCGGTCAACCCCCGCCGATGCGTCAGGTGGCCACTCTTCACCCGTACGGGTTCACCGGCTTGCGGATGCGCGACAGCCCGTCACCTCTCCCAGGACTCGGGAGAGGTGACGGGCTGTCGGAGAGAGCTACCGGCGCCGGACGCCCTCGGCGAGCTCGCCGGCCAGCGTCCGGACGGCGTCCAGGGCGGCCGCCTCGTCACCGTCGGCGTCCAGGATGCGCTGGACGAAGGCCGAGCCGACGATCACACCGTCCGCGAAGGCCGCCACCTCGGCCGCCTGGGCAGCCGTGGAGACCCCGAGGCCGACGCAGACCGGCAGGTCGGTGGTGGCCCGGGTACGCGCGACCAGGTCCTCGGCCAGGTTGCCGACGGCGGCCCGGGTACCCGTCACGCCCATCACGGCGGCCGCGTACACGAAGCCGCTGCCGGCCGCGGTGACCTCGGCCAGGCGCGGGCCCTTGCTGCTCGGGGCGACGACGAACACGGTGTCGAGACCGTGCTCCCCGGCGGCCTTGCGCCACTCGTCCGACTCCTCGACCGGCAGGTCGGGCAGGATGCAGCCCGCGCCCCCGGCGGCAGCCAGGTCGGCGGCGAACCGGGCGACGCCGTAGCGGTCGACCGGGTTCCAGTACGTCATGACCAGCACCGGTGCGTCGGTGGCGGCGGCCACCTCGGCGACGGTGCGCAGCACGTCCTTGATCCTGACCCCGCCGCGCAGGGCGATGTCGTCGGCGGTCTGGATGGTCGGGCCGTCCAGGACCGGGTCGGAGTGCGGCAGGCCGACCTCGACGATGTCGCAGCCGCCCTCGATCAGGGCGCGGACCGCCTTGATGCCGCCGTCGACGGTCGGGAAGCCGGCCGGGAGGTAGCCGATCAGGGCGGCCCGGTTCTCCGCCTTGGCGGCGGCGAGGGCCTTGCTCAGCTTCGAGCTCATGGTCACTTGCCCTCGCTGTCGTAGAGGCCGAAGTACTGGGCGGCCGTGTGCATGTCCTTGTCGCCGCGGCCGGAGAGGCTGACCAGGATGGTCGCCTCCGGGCCGAGCTCGCGGCCCAGCTCCAGGGCGCCGGCCAGCGCGTGGGCGCTCTCGATGGCCGGGATGATGCCCTCGGTGCGGGACAGCAGGCGCAGGGCCTGCATGGCCTGGTCGTCGGTCACCGGGCGGTACTCGGCGCGGCCCGAGTCCTTCAGCCAGGCGTGCTCGGGGCCGACGCCGGGGTAGTCCAGACCGGCCGAGATGGAGTGGCTCTCGATGGTCTGGCCGTCCTCGTCCTGGAGGACGTAGGTGCGGGAGCCGTGCAGCACGCCGGGGTCGCCCTTGGTGAGGGTGGCGGCGTGGCGCGGGGTGTCGGCGCCGTCGCCGGCCGCCTCGCAGCCGATCAGGCGGACGCCCGCGTCGGGGATGAACTCGTGGAAGATGCCCATCGCGTTGGAGCCGCCGCCGACGCAGGCGACGACCGCGTCCGGCAGCCGGCCGGTGCGGTCCAGGACCTGCTGCCGGGCCTCGATGCCGATCACCCGGTGGAAGTCGCGGACCATCATCGGGAAGGGGTGCGGTCCTGCCACGGTGCCGAACAGGTAGTGCGTGGAGTCGACGTTGGCGACCCAGTCGCGGAACGCCTCGTTGATGGCGTCCTTGAGGGTGCGGCTGCCGGACTTCACGGCCACCACCTCGGCACCGAGCATGCGCATCCGGGCGACGTTGAGCGCCTGGCGCTCGGTGTCGACCTCGCCCATGTAGATGGTGCAGTCGAAGCCGAACAGCGCGCAGGCGGTGGCGGTGGCCACGCCGTGCTGGCCGGCGCCGGTCTCGGCGATGATCCGGGTCTTGCCCATCCGGCGGGTGAGCAGCGCCTGGCCCAGCACGTTGTTGATCTTGTGTGAACCGGTGTGGTTCAGGTCCTCGCGCTTGAGCAGGATGCGGGCGCCGCCCGCCTCGGCGGAGAAGCGGTGCACATCGGTCAGCGGGCTGGGCCGGCCGGTGTAGTCCTTGAGCAGGGCGTCCAGCTCGGCGGCGAAGGCCGGGTCGGCCTTGGCCTTCTCGTACTCCTCGGCGACCTGCTCGACGGCGGCGACCAGCGCCTCGGGGATGAACCGGCCGCCGTACGCCCCGAAGTAGCCCCGTGCGTCGGGGACTTGGGTGCCTGGCAGGTAGTCGTTCTCGGACATGGCGAAAGTCCTTGTGGATAGATGGCTTTCAGTGACGTGGAACGGCTGTGCTCAGCCGTGCGTCCTTCGCCATCGACGACCCTGCACCTGGCCGGGCTCGCAGCCGATCACGTACCGCACCCGTCGCCCGAGCACCCGGCGTGCGGGCGCGCGACAGCCGCGCGGGCGGCAGCCGGGAGCGAGGCGACGGGCCATCTTCGGGTCAGCCCCGCCCGGTGTTGCGCAGGGCCGGGTGGGCACCGGCGGCGACCAGGTCGGCCACGGCGGCCTTCGGGTCCTTGCCGGTGACCAGGGACTCGCCGACCAGGACGGCGTCGGCTCCCAGGTTGGCGTACGCGATCAGGTCGTGCGGGCCGCGCACACCGGACTCGGCGACCTTGACGATGTGCGCCGGGATGGCGTCCACCACGTTGCCGAAGGTGTTGCGGTCCACCTCAAGGGTCTTGAGGTTGCGGGCGTTGACGCCGATGATCTTCGCGCCGGCGTCGACGGCGCGTGCGATCTCCTCCTCGTCGTGCACCTCGACCAGCGGGGTGAGCCCGATCGACTCGGCCCGCTCGATGAGCGAGACCAGAGCCGGCTGGTCGAGCGCCGCGACGATCAGCAGGGCGAGGTCGGCGCCGTGGGCGCGGGCCTCCCAGAGCTGGTACGCGGTCACGATGAAGTCCTTGCGCAGCAGCGGGGTGTCCACTGCGGCGCGGACGGCGTCGAGGTCGGCGAGCGAACCGCCGAAGCGGCGCTGCTCGGTCAGTACGCTGATTGCGGCGGCACCGCCGGCCGCGTAGTCAAGCGCCAGGGCGGCCGGGTCGGCGATCGCCGCCAGCGCGCCCTTGGAGGGGCTGGAGCGCTTGACCTCGCAGATCACCCGGACACCGTCACCGCGCAGCGCGGCCACGCCGTCCTTGGCGTCGGGTGCCTTGGCGGCCAGCTCCTTGAGCTCGTCAAGGGAGACCCGGGCCTGTCGCTCGGCGAGGTCCTCACGGACCCCGTCGATGATCTCGTCGAGCACACTCACGCGGGCGCCCCCATCATTCTGCTAGGCATTCAGCTGGGCATTCAGCCAGCCAGCCGCCGGGGGACGGGTTGTCCTCCCGGACCGGCAGTTCGGTCAAGGCGAACGGGTGCGAATCGCACGGAACGGTGAGGATCCTGTGCTCGTACGCCCCCGTCTGCACTTCGATGGTATCGGGCGCAGGGGGCGCGAAGCGCATCCGCCCGGCGCGCGTCTCGCGGAGCGGACCGGTGCGTGCGCTGTTCGCTCCGCTGGGTCACCCCCTAGGGGTCACCCGTGGCATCACGCTCCGGGTCACACGAGCGGCGGCGCCAGGCCGGCTCCCGCCGGGAGATTGCGGAAGATCATGAAGAGCGCCAGGACCAGGGTCAGCAGCACGGTCTGCCTGAGCCCGATGCTGAACCGGGGTGCCTGGCCGCCGGTGAGCGCGGCCCAGAGCCAGCGCAGCCAGAGCACCCCCAGCACCGCCGCCAGGACGAGCACCAGCAGGTTGTCGTGGCCGGCCGTGGTGAGGTCGCCGTGGGCCAGCGCGTGGACGCAGCGCAGGCCGCCACAGCCCGGGCACCACCAGCCGGTGGCCTGCAGGACCGGGCAGGTCGGGTAGTGGCCGGGGGTGTTGGGGTCGACGGCGGCCACGTACAGGGTCGGGATGCCGACGGCCGCCAGCGCGGCCAGCGGGCGGCTGAGCCGGCGCAGCACGGACGGCTGCGGGGTGGGTGCGGCGGACTGCGGGGCGACGGCGTTCACCCTGCCGATTCTGCCCCCGCCGGGGCCGCCGGACACCCACATGCGAAACGGCGGGCGTGGCGCCCGCCGTTCGACCTACAGCTGTTCGACCCTCGAGAGTTCGGCCCGGTGGGGCCGGGATCTCGAATATCAGGCCGCGGAGACCGCGGCAGGCTCCTCGACGGCGGCCGTCGTGGTCGCGTAGTGGGGGCTGGGCTGCTTGCCGAGGCCCGCCATCGACATCGCCTTGCCGACCACGCCGGCGACCAGGACGACGGCCAGACCGACCCAGAAGAGCCACACCGCGGGAATGATCATGGCGACGCCGCTGACCGTGAAACCGACGAAGGCGATGGTCACGCCGGTCCAGGCGGCGGGAGTGTTGCCGTGCGCATTTGCCGACATCTGAGGGTGCTCCTTGGTTCTCCGGGTCCCGGCCGGGCTGCGCGGGGCGCTCGGCGGGTTGACGTGTTCCATTGTGCCGGGCGGTGACGACCGACCCAAAGCGGGGTCCGGGGTCAGTGGGTGGGATCTTCGCCACGGTCGAGTGCCTGCCACAGGTCGGCGGGCGTCCCGGCGGGCCCGGCCGACGGCTTGCGGGCCGGAGCCTTGCGTGCGGGGGCGTCGTAGCGGGCGCCCATCGCGGGCCAGCCGCTCCCGTACCGGACGGTGAGCAGCCCGGCCCCCGCGAGCAGCAGCCCGCCCGCCAGGGCCACCCAGGGCCAGGCGCTGTGAGTGATCTGCTCGGCCTGCGCACTGACCAGCGCGAGCTTGCGCCCCGCCTCGGCGTCCAGCGCCCCGTTGTCGTACGCACCGAGCACGGCCCCGGCGGCCACGCCGAGCCCGGCCAGCACCACCAGAACGCCGACGGCGATCCGCCCCGCGCCCCGTACCGCGAACACGGCCACGGCCGCCGCCAGGGCGACCAGGGCGAGCCCGCCCGGCAGACCGGAGATCGTGCTGCCGGTGACGCTGATCTCCAGCTGTTCGCCGACCCGCCCCTCGGCCCAGGTCCGCCCGACGGCGGTCAGCACCAGCACGGCGCCGAGCGCGGTGAGCAGCAGCATCACGCCGAGGCTGCGCCGACCGCCGTTCGGTCCGGCGGTCGCGGGCTCGGCGTTACGGGGCGAAGGCAGTCCGGTCACCCGTCCACTATCCATGACGGGTGTCCCGGACCGCCGAGCCGGGGTCTGCCGCTACCGCAGGGTGTTGGCGGTGGCGACGGCCCGGAGGACGGCGGCGGCCTTGTTACGGCACTCGGTGTCCTCGCTCTCCGGGTCGGAGTCGGCGACCACGCCCGCACCGGCCTGGACGTACGCGGTGCCGTCGCGCAGGACGGCGGTACGGATGGCGATGGCCGTGTCGGAGTCGCCGGCGAAGTCGAGGTAGCCGACGCAGCCGCCGTAGAGGCCGCGGCGGGTGGGCTCCAGCTCCTCGATGATCTGCATCGCGCGCGGCTTGGGCGCACCGGAGAGGGTGCCGGCCGGGAAGCAGGCGGTGAGCACGTCGAAGGCGGTCCTGCCCTCGGCGACCTGGCCGGTCACGGTCGAGACGATGTGCATCACGTGGCTGTAGCGCTCGATCGACATGAAGTCGACCACCTCGACGCTGCCCGGACGGCAGACCCGGCCCAGGTCGTTGCGGCCGAGGTCGACCAGCATCAGGTGCTCGGCCCGCTCCTTGGGGTCGGCGAGCAGTTCGGCGGCCAGCTCGGCGTCCTCGTGCGGGGTGGTCCCCCGGTGCCGGGTACCGGCGATCGGGTGGACCATCGCCTGACCGTCCGTCACCTTCACCAGCGCCTCGGGGCTGGAGCCCACCACGTCGAAGCCGCCCTCCGCCGTGCCATCCGGGCCGGGGAAGCGGAACAGGTACATGTACGGGCTGGGGTTGGTGGTCCGCAGCACCCGGTAGACGTCCAGAGCGCTGGCCGGGCACGGCGCCTCGAAGCGCTGGGACGGGACGACCTGGAAGGCCTCGCCGGCCCTGATGCGCTCCTTGATCTCCTCCACGGCGGCCCGGTACGGAGCTCCGCCGAAGGGTGAGTGGGCGTCAACGGCGGTGGGGGTGAAGGTGGCCAGGCCCGGATCGACCGGGCGGCGCAGGTCGGCCTCCATGGTGTCCAGGCGGGCGACGGCGTCCGCGTACGCCTCGTCGACGCCGCTGGCCAGGTCGTTGTGGTTGACGGCGTTGGCGATCAGCACCACCGAGCCGTCGGCATGGTCGAGGACGGCCAGGTCGGTGGCGAGCAGCATGGTGAGCTCGGGGAGCTTCAGGTCGTCCGGCGTGAGGTCGGGCAGCTTCTCCAGGCGGCGGACGATGTCGTAGCCGAGGTAGCCGACCAGGCCGCCGGTGAGCGGCGGGAGGCCGTCGTCGGTGTGGCGGGGGGTGTGCAGGGTCTCCAGCGCGGCGCGCAGGACCTGCAGGGGGTCGCCGGAGGTGGGGATGCCGACCGGCGGGGCGCCGTGCCAGCGGGCGTTGCCCTCGGGGTCGGCGGTGAGGGTGGCCGCGCTGCGGACGCCGACGAAGGAGTAGCGGGACCAGCTGCCCTGCTCGGCCGACTCCAGCAGGAAGGTGCCGGGGCGCTCGGCCGCCAGGCTTCGGTACAGGCCGATGGGCGTGAGGCCGTCCGCGAGGAGCCGGCGGGTGACCGGGATGACCCGGGTGTCTACGGCGAGCTTGCGGAAGGCCTCAAGATCCATGGGTGACGGCACCGTTCGTGAGCAGGGACGGGTGGGGAAAGGTTAGCGAGCGACCGGCAGGACGTCCTCGTCGAAGCAGGTCCGCGCGCCGGTGTGGCAGGCCGCGCCGACCTGGTCGACCTGGACGAGCAGCGTGTCACCGTCGCAGTCCAGGGCGACCGCCTTGACGTGCTGGAAGTGGCCGGAGGTGTCGCCCTTGACCCAGTACTCGCGGCGGCTGCGGCTCCAGTAGGTGCAGCGGCCGGTGGTGAGGGTGCGGTGCAGCGCCTCGTCGTCCATCCAGCCGAGCATCAGTACCTCGCCGGTGTCGTACTGCTGCGCGATCGCGGGGAGCAGGCCGTCCTCGGTGCGCTTGAGGCGAGCGGCGACGGCGGGATCGAGGGCGGTGCTGCCGGGGGCGGCGGGTGTGGTGGACATGGAGCCATTCTTGCAGGTGGCGCCACTCACTCGGCCGGGCTCTCGCAGCCGTCCGGCCAGACCACCTGCACGTAGAGGCCGGCCCGCTGCGCCGCCTCGACGACCTTGGCCGCTTCGCTGCCGGGGCGGCCGTCCCAGACCGCGATCAGCTCGTCGATCATGCCGACCAGCGCCCGGCAGGTGTCGTCCCCGAGCCCGCCCACCTCGACGGGGGCCAGCCGGTGCACGGCGTTGGCCTCGTTCAGCAGGCGCTGGCGGGCCTTGCTCCCCTTGCCGGCGAACGCCCCGGCCCGCCCCGCACTCGCCGAGACGATGACCTCGACCTTGCCCCCGTGATCGAGCACCGACTGGGCGAACCACGTCTCCGGCCCCTCGGCCAGACAGGTCACCCCGACCAGCTCGTAGCTGCCGAACGTCGTCACCAACTGCCACAGTTCGCCACGTACGAGCATCTCGGTGAGATCCGAGAGCCCCTCGTGCCCGATGATTCCGACTCGCATCAGATTCCTCTTGATCCGGGCCGTGCCGCCGACAGCGTATAACGCACCGTGCGGTACCGAGTTGATCGGCCTTCGACCAATGGCTCCAAACCCGTGGCAGCGCCCGGGGGCTGCGGACAGAATGGCTGCGAGGCTAGGGGGCCGGGTTGGAGCAGAGGGAGCGTTCGCGCCGTCGGTGGGTGGTGGCGGTGGTCGTGCTGGTGGCGCTGCTCGTCGGGGGCGGGGTGCTGCTGTGGCCGGAGGAGAAGAAGGCGGCGTTGTCGCCGCCTCCGCAGCCGAGTGTGAGCAGCAGCCCAGCGCCGAGTCCGTCGAAGGTGCTGCCGTACCCCTACTTCCTGCCGGGGACGTGCTTCGACCACCCGCAGTTGAGCACGGTCATCACCAAGGCGGAGGCCCGGCCGTGCGAGGCGGAGCACGACGGGGAGGCCATCGCCAATGTGCTGCTGCCGGAGGGGCTGACCGACGACGCGCAGATCGGGCGCGCGCTGCGCGAGGCCTGCAAGGCGCCGCTCGCGGAGTGGGACAAGCGGCAGGGCGGCGGGGGGCCGTACTACGGCTTCCCGTTGGGGCCGTATCTGCAGTACTACCAGCAGGGGATGCGCGAGGCCACGTGCACCATGACGGTCAGCAACCGGCAGGGCGGCCGGAAGTTGACGGGTCATCTGCACTAGGACGCCCGTGCAGTCCGGTCAAGGGCCCGTCGCACCCGGTCGGGCCCGGTCACCGCGGGAGCAGGCCGAGCTGGCGCATCATGCCGAGGTTGTCCCAGTTCCACCAGCCTTCCTGGATCTTGCCGTTGCGGAACCGGAAGGTCGTGGTGCCGGTCATCTCCACCCGCTTGTTGGTGGCCGGCAGGCCCATGAACTCGCCGCTGTGGACGCCGCTCCAGCTCCACCGGGTGGCGACCTCGTCGCCGTCGGCCAGCTGGCTCCCGAGGGTGAAGGTGATGGAGTCGAAGCCCGCCAGGTACCCGGCGGCCTTCTGCTTCATGCCCGCCGCCCCCATCGTGTCGACCTCGTTCGCCTGGTCGTGGTCGTGGTAGTCGAGCGCGAACAGTTCGTCGACCACGTCCACGTTGCCCTTGCCGACCTCCTCGAAGAAGCGGCGCGCGGCCGACTTGTTGAGCTGCTCGTCGCGGATCACGTCGAGGTCGGTGAAGGTCGGCGGCTCGTCGCAGAGCGCCACCATCTCGCGGAATATCCGGTCGGTCTCGGGGAGGTGGGAGTTCTTCATCGCCTCCTCGTACGAGGGGAACTCCACGATCTCGACGATGTGCTTGGAGTCTGCGCGGTCGGCCGCGACGACGGAGTGGGTGGCCGTCCTCTTACCTTGGGTCTGTTCGACCCAGGTGTCCATCAGGCGGTTGAGGTCGTCGACCTTGTCGGTCTTGCAGTCGATGATCTGGACGAACGTCATGGCGTACCTCCGGGTACCCCCCGGCCTCGATCGTCCGCGCGCCGTGCCCGCCCCCAGCTCCCACTGTCCTCCGGGGCCCCAGACCCGGCAAGGGCAGTCCCGGCCCGTGCCCGGCAAGGGCCTATCGTGGCCCTATGTCGAACCATGCCCGCGCCGAGCGCCACCGCCTCGCCGAACTGCTGGCCGCGGCCGGCCCGCAGGCGCCGACGCTGTGCTCCGGCTGGACCACCGGCGATCTCGCCGCGCACCTGGTGCTGCGGGAACGACGGCCCGACGCGGCCGCCGGGATCCGGGTGAAGCCGCTGGCCGGCTGGACCGCCAGGGTGCAGGAGCAGTACGCGGAACGCCCGTACGAGGAGCTGCTGCGGCTGTTCCGCACCGGGCCGCCCGTGCTGTCGCCGTTCGCCCTGCCCGGGGCGGACGAGGCGGCCAATGTGGTCGAGTACTTCGTGCACGCGGAGGACGTCCGCCGGGCGGGTGAGTGGCAGCCGCTGACCGTGCCGGAAGGGCTGGCGGAGACGCTGTGGCGGCGGCTGCCGATGCTGGCGCGGCTGGAGGCCGGGGCGAAGACACCGGTCCGGCTCGTTCTGCAGCACCCCGACGGGCGGACCGTGACGGTGGCGCGCCGGAGCGCCGACACGGTCCGGATCATCGGCGAGCCGGGCGAGCTGATGCTGTTCGCGTACGGGCGCGGGGCGAACGCCGTGCTCCAGGTGGAGGGACCGCCGGAGGCGGTGGCAGCACTGCGCGGCAGGCTTCCGATCGGCCCGATCGACTGACCGCGGCGAGGCCGCGCCCGGTTGTCAGTGGGGTGTGCCAGCCTGAGGGATGGCCGGGAAGTGCCGTGCGTCACAGCCTGTCGCGTGCAGCCCCGGTCACTGGTTCGTCGACATGTCGAAGGGGAACAGATCATGATCACCACCGACTTCAAGCCCGGCTCACCCAGCTGGATCGACCTCGGCAGCCCGGACACGGAGGCTGCCGCCACGTTCTACGGCGCGGTCTTCGGCTGGTCGTTCCAGTCGCTCGGCCCCGAGGCGGGCGGGTACGGCTTCTTCCAGAAGGACGGCAGGACCGTCGCCGCGCTCGGTCCGCTGACCGAGGAGGGTGCTAGCTCCGCCTGGACGATCTACTTCCAGACGCCGGACGCCGACGCCACCACCAAGGCGACGGAGCAGGCCGGCGGCACCGTCCGGGTCGAGGCCTTCGACGTCATGGAGGCCGGGCGGATGGCGTGTCTCACCGACCCGACGGGCGCCCAGTTCTCGGTCTGGCAGCCCGGCACGACGAAGGGCCTCGACGCCGTCACCGATCCGGACACGCTGGTCTGGATCGAGCTGCACACCAGCGACGTGCCGAAGGCGCTGGGCTTCTACAAGGCGCTGTTCGACTGGAAGTCCATGGAGATGGAGGTGCCGGGGATGACGTACACCATCGTCACCCCGGCCGGCGGCGCCCCGGACGACCACTCGGCCATGTTCGGCGGCCTCGCTCCACTGCAGGACGAGCACCAGCCGACGGCCTGGATCCCGTACTTCGAGGTGACGGACGCCGACGCGGTGGTCGCCCGCGCGGAGGCGGCCGGCGGCAGCGTGATGATGCCCGCCATGGACGCGCCGGACATCGGCCGGATGGCCTGGCTGACGGACCCGTTCGGCGCACCGTTCGCGGTGATCAAGAGCGTGCCGCCGCAGAACGCCTGAGGCAGGCGATCAGCTACATCAGGGGCGCGGGGAACGGCGCGGGTATCCACGCAATCGGGCATCTGTACAGGAGCCCGTTCCCCGAGCCCCTGATGGTGCACCTAGCGGACGGGGTGCCCCGCCTCGCGCAGGGCCTCCTTGACCTGGCCGATGCGCAGGTCGCCGAAGTGGAAGACGGAAGCCGCCAGCACCGCGTCGGCGCCGGCCTCCACGGCCGGGGCGAAGTCGGCGAGCTTGCCGGCGCCACCGGAGGCGATGACCGGGATGGAGACGGCCTTGCGGACGGCGCGGATCATCTCCAGGTCGTAGCCGTCCTTGGTGCCGTCGGCGTCCATCGAGTTGAGCAGGATCTCGCCCGCACCCAACTCGGCCGCGCGCCCTGCCCATTCGACGGCGTCGAGCCCGGTGCCCTGGCGGCCGCCGTGGGTGGTGACCTCGTAGCCGGACGCGGTCTCGGTGCCGGGCGGGCAGCGGCGGGCGTCGACGGAGAGGACCAGCACCTGCCGGCCGAAGCGCTGGGCGATCTCGCGGATCAGCTCGGGGCGGGCGATGGCGGCGGTGTTGACGCCGATCTTGTCCGCGCCGGCCCGCAGCAGCTTGTTGACGTCCTCGACGGTGCGGATGCCGCCGCCGACGGTGAGCGGGATGAAGACCTGCTCGGCGGTGCGGCGGACCACGTCATAGGTGGTCTCGCGGTCACCCGAGGAGGCGGTGATGTCGAGGAAGGTCAACTCGTCGGCGCCCTCGGCGTCGTAGAGCTTGGCCATCTCGACCGGGTCACCGGCGTCACGCAGGTTCTGGAAGTTGACGCCCTTGACGACTCGGCCCGCGTCGACGTCCAGACAGGGGATGACTCGTACTGCGAGGGTCATGGTGCGTTGCCTTCCAGGGAGTTCGCGAGCCCGGCGCGGTAGGCGTCGAGTTCGATCTCGACCATCATCCGGGAGTCGATCAGGCCTTCCACCACGACCATGGTGGAGACCGGACGGGCCGCGTCGAAGAGCTTCTTGTGTGCCCGGCCCACCTCGTCGGCGTCCCGGACGTGGGTGATGTACATCCGGGTGCGGATCACGTCGTCCGCCGTCAGACCGTACGCGGCAAGGGCCTTGAGGCCGACGCCGAAGGCCGCCAGCGTCTGGTTGTACGGGTCGCCCTCGTGCTCGATCTTCCCGTCCACCCACGCCGTGGAGCCGGCCACATGGACGTGGTCCCCCGCGGCCACCGCCCGTGCGAAGCCGAAGTCGTCCTCCCAGGGGGAGAATCCGGCGACCCTGCCGCGTACGATCTGACGATCTGTCATGACACGGCCTCCAGGGCCTCTTCGAGGGTGAACTTCTGCTCGTAGAGTGCCTTGCCCACGATGGAGCCCTCGACACCTTCGGGCACGAGGGTGGCGATGGCCCGCAGGTCGTCGAGGGAGGAGACGCCGCCGGAGGCGACGACGGGCTTGTCGGTGGCGGCGCAGACGTCGCGCAGCAGCTGGAGGTTGGGGCCGGTGAGGGTGCCGTCGCGGTTCACGTCGGTGACGACGTAACGGGCGCAGCCCTCGGAGTCCAGGCGGGCGAGGACCTCGTAGAGGTCGCCGCCGTCGCGGGTCCAGCCGCGGCCGCGCAGGGTGGTGCCGACCACGTCCAGGCCGACGGCGATCTTGTCGCCGTGCTCGGCGATGACCTTGGCGACCCACTCGGGGGTCTCCAGGGCCGCCGTGCCGAGGTTGACCCGGGTGCAGCCGGTGGCGAGGGCGGCGGCGAGCGACTCGTCGTCGCGGATGCCGCCGGAGAGCTCGACCTTGATGTCCAGGCGGCCGGTGACCTCGCGGAGCAGCTCGCGGTTGGAGCCGGTGCCGAAGGCGGCGTCCAGGTCGACCAGGTGCAGCCACTCGGCGCCGGCGTTCTGCCAGGCCAGCGCGGCGGCGAGCGGCTCGCCGAAGGAGGTCTCGGTGCCGGAGGCGCCCTTGACCAGGCGGACGGCCTGGCCGTCCCGGACGTCGACGGCGGGGAGGAGTTCGAGGCGGCTCATACCCCCACCCTCGCTTCGCTCGGTGGTGGCTTCGCCAGGCACAGCTCCCACGATTCGCTCACTTCGTTCGCTCATGGAGTACGGCTCTCCAGGTATCAGAGGGTGTTGACCCAGTTGGTCAGCAGGGCGGCGCCGGCGTCGCCGGACTTCTCGGGGTGGAACTGGGTGGCCCAGAGCGGGCCGTTCTCCACGGCGGCGACGAACGGGTGCCCGTGGGTGGCCCAGGTGACCAGCGGCGCGTGGATCTTCTCGTTGGTCACCTCGAGCTCCCAGCGGCGCACGCCGTAGGAGTGGACGAAGTAGAAGCGCGCGTCGTCGGGGAGCCCGGCGAACAGACGGCTCCCCTCCGGCGCGTCGACGGTGTTCCAGCCCATGTGCGGGACGATCGGCGCGTCCAGCGGCTCGACCGTGCCGGGCCACTCGTCGCAGCCGGCGGTCTCGACGCCGTGCTCGACGCCGCGCTCGAAGAGGATCTGCATCCCGACGCAGATGCCCAGCACCGGGCGGCCGCCGGCCAGCCGACGGCCGATGATCATGTCGCCGCGCACCGCCTTCAGGCCGCGCATGCACGCCTCGAAGGCGCCGACCCCGGGGACGAGCAGGCCGTCCGCGTCGAGCGCGGCCTGGAAGTCGGAGGTCACGGTGACGTTCGCGCCGGTGCGCTCGACGGCGCGCTGGGCGGAGCGGAGGTTGCCCGACCCGTAGTCCAGGACTACGACGTTCTTGGCCATGGGTATTCGAGTTCCAGTCTCTAGAGGCGCATGATGCCGGAGGACAGGCACAGCACCGCACCGATCGCGAGTACCGCGATCAGGCTCTTCGACTGCTTCTGCTTCCAGAACGAGTACACGCCGCCGGACAGGAAGAGCCCGGCAATGATCAGCAGTGTCGCGGACTTGCTCACAGTGCACCCTTGGTCGAGGGGAGGATGCCCGCCGCGCGCGGGTCGCGCTCGGAGGCGTAGCGCAGAGCACGCGCGAGGGCCTTGAACTGGCACTCGACGATGTGGTGCGCGTTGCGACCGTACGGTACGTGCACGTGCAGCGCGATGGCGGCCTGGGCGACGAAGGACTCCAGGATGTGCCGGGTCATCGTGGTGTCGTACGAGCCGATCATGGGGGCCATGTTCTCGGGCTCGGTGTGCACCAGGTAGGGGCGGCCGGAGAGGTCCACGGTGACCTGGGCGAGCGACTCGTCCAGCGGCACGGTGCAGTTGCCGAAGCGGTAGATGCCGACCTTGTCGCCGAGCGCCTGCTTGAAGGCGGCGCCGAGGGCGAGGGCGGTGTCCTCGATGGTGTGGTGGGTGTCGATGTGCAGGTCGCCGTCGGTCTTCACGGTGAGGTCGAAGAGACCGTGGCGGCCCAGCTGGTCGAGCATGTGGTCGTAGAACCCGACGCCCGTGGAGATGTCGGTCTTGCCGGTGCCGTCGAGGTCGATCTCGACGAGGACCGAGGTCTCCTTGGTGGTGCGCTCAACGCGGCCGATACGGGACATAGCGGGTCTACAGCTCCTTGATGGCGGTACGGACGGCGTCGAGGAAGGCGTCGTTCTCGGCCGGGGTGCCGGCCGTGACGCGCAGCCATCCGGGGACACCGTTGTCGCGGACCAGGACGCCCTGGTCGAGGATGGCCTGCCAGACGGCGTGGGTGTCCTCGAAGCGGCCGAACTGGACGAAGTTGGCGTCCGAGTCGGTGACTTCGAGCCCGAGGCCGCGCAGCGAGTCGACCAGCCGGTCCCGCTCGGCCTTGAGCCGCTCGACGTAGCCGAGCAGGGTGTCGGTGTGCTCCAGGCAGGCCAGCGCCGTCGCCTGGGTGACGGCCGACAGGTGGTACGGCAGGCGGACCAGCTGCACGGCGTCGACCACGGCGGGGTCGGCGGCCAGGTAGCCGAGGCGCAGCCCGGCGGCGCCGAAGGCCTTGGACATGGTGCGGGTGATCACCAGGTTCGGCCGGCCCTCGAGCATGGGCAGCAGCGAGGCGCGGTGCGAGAACTCGACGTACGCCTCGTCGACGATGACCAGCGAGGGCCGGGCCGCCTGCGCGGCCTCGTACAGCGCCAGCACGGTGTCGGCGCCGACGGCGGTGCCGGTCGGGTTGTTGGGCGAGCAGATGAAGACCACGTTCGGGCGGTGCTCCGCCAGCGCGGCCAGCGCCGCGTCGAGGTCGATGGTGAAGTCCTCGTTGCGCGGCCCCGAGATCCAGGCGGTGCCGGTGCCACGGGAGATGAGCGCGTGCATCGAGTACGAGGGCTCGAAGCCGAGCGCGCTGCGGCCGGGCCCGCCGAAGGTCTGCAGCAGCTGCTGGAGCACCTCGTTGGACCCGTTCGCCGCCCAGACCTGCTGCCGGGCGACGGCGAAGCCGGTGGTCCGGGTCAGGTACGCCGCCAGGCCCTCGCGCAGCTCGACCGCGTCCCGGTCGGGGTAGCGGTTGAGGTTGCGGGCCGCCTCGGCGACGCGCTCGGCGATCCGGGCGACCAGCGGCTCGGGCAGCTGGTACGGGTTCTCGTTGGTGTTCAGCTGGACGGGGACGTCCAACTGCGGTGCACCGTAAGGGGACTGGCCGCGCAGCTCGTCGCGGATGGGGAGGTCGTCGATCTTCATGCGCCGGGTACCGTCCACTCGAAGCGGGCGCGGATGGCGTCACCGTGGCCGGGCAGGTCCTCGGCGTTGGCGAGGTTGACCACGTGCGCGGCGACGTCGGCGAGGGCCTCGCGCGAGTAGTCGACGACGTGGATGCCGCGGAGGAAGGACTGCACCGACAGGCCGGACGAGTGGCAGGCGCAACCGCCGGTCGGCAGCACGTGGTTGGAGCCGGCCGCGTAGTCGCCGAGCGAGACCGGAGCGTACGGGCCGATGAAGATGGCGCCCGCGTTGCGCACCCGGGCGGCCACGGCACGCGCGTCCCGGGTCTGGATCTCCAGGTGCTCGGCCGCGTAGGCGTTGACGACCGCGAGGCCCTGCTCGATGTCGGAGACCAGGACGATGCCGGACTGCTTGCCGCTGAGCGCCTCGGTGACGCGCTCGCGGTGCTTGGTGTTCGCGACCTGCTCGGCCAGCTCCACCTCGACCGCGTCGGCGAGCTCGGGCGAGTCGGTGACCAGGACGGAGGCGGCCATCGGGTCGTGCTCGGCCTGGCTGATCAGGTCGGCCGCGACGTCGCGCGCCGAGGCGCTGTCGTCCGCGAGGACGGCGATCTCGGTCGGCCCGGCCTCGGCGTCGATGCCGATCCGGCCCTTGAGCAGGCGCTTGGCGGCGGCCACGTAGATGTTGCCCGGGCCGGTCACCAGGTTGACCGGGGCGCACTCCTCGGTGCCGTACGCGAACATCGCGATCGCCTGGGCACCACCGGCGGCGTACACCTCCGTGACGCCGAGCAGGCCGCAGGCGGCCAGGATCGTCGGGTGGACGGACCCGCCGAACTCCTTCTGCGGCGGGGAGGACACCGCGATGCCCGCCACGCCGGCCTCCTGGGCCGGGACGACGTTCATCACCACGGAGGACGGGTAGACGGCCAGGCCGCCCGGCACGTACAGGCCGACCCGGTCGACCGGCACCCAGCGCTCGGAGACCGTGCCGCCCGGCACCACCTGGGTGGTGTGGTCGGTGCGGCGCTGCTCGCGGTGAACGAGCCGGGCGCGGCGGATCGACTCCTCCAGCGCGGCGCGCACCTTCGGGTCGAGGGTCTCCAGGGCGGCGGTGATCCGCTCCTCGGGGACCCGCGTACTCGTCAGCGTGACGCCGTCGAAGCGTTCGGTGATCTCGATCAGCGCCGCGACACCGCGATGGCGTACGTCCTCGCAGATCGGCCGCACCTTCTCCAGGGCGGTTTCCACGTCGAACTCGGCACGGGGCAGCACGTCGCGCGGGTCGGAGGTCGAGCCGCGCAGGTCGATTCGAGAGATCACAGAGCCCAGTGTAGGGAGTGGCCGGAATCAACAGCCGCGCATTTCAGTCCGTGATACGAAAGGCGAGACAGTTACGGATCTTGGGGGAGGAACGGGTGGAGCAGGCGCCCGCGGACTGGACGGCGACCGAGCGGGGGCTCTGGGAGGCTTTTCGGGAGGGCCGCTACTACGACCTGCGCACGGGTGACGACGCCGTGGACGACGTCGTCGCCGGCCCCGACTGGCCCGCCGAGCGGACGATTCGCGCCGAGGTGCTGGCCACGCTGCTGCTCAACGGCCCCGGCCCGGCGCCCGCCAGGGTGACGAGCCTCAAGCTCACCGGCGCGTACATCGCGGGCTCGCTCAGGCTGGCCGGCGCCACCATCACGCAGTACGTCGAGCTGACCGACTGCCGGTTCGAGAAGAAGGTGCTGATCTCCGAGGCGCGGGCCCAGACCCTGCGGCTGATCCGCTGCCTGATACCCCGGATCGAGGCGTCCCGGCTGGCCACCGAGGGTGATCTGCATCTGGCCCGCTGCGTCGTCCCGCACGGTATCCGGCTCACCGACGCCAAGATCGGCACCGATCTGCTGCTCAACCAGGCCACCATCGGCGGCGACCAGTACGGTCGCGCGCTGGCCGCCGACGGGATCACCATCCACCAGGATCTGGAGGCCGAGCGCATCCACGTCTTCGGCGAGATCAGCCTGCGCACCAGCCGGATCGGCGGGCGGTTCTCGCTGCGCGGCGCCCAGCTGCGCGCCGCCGGGCCCGACCGCTACTGCCTCAACATGGCCCACATCAGCGTCGGCAACACGCTCTACCTGGGCGGCTCCCTCGACGGCGGCTGGACCGACTCGCGGACCATCTACGGCGACGGCTACGGCGCCGCGCCGGTCCTGGCCGAGACCCCGAGCACGCCGTTCCGGGCCTACGGCGGGGTCCGGATGGTCGACGGCAAGTTCGAGAACGCCTGCCTGATCACCCACGCCGAGTTCCACCTCTCCCCCCTCCAGGAACTCTCGCTCCGCCGCGTCCAGACCCCCGAACTCCGCTTCACCTGCCACAAGCCGCCGGGCGGCAAGGTCTCGCTCTCCCGCGCCAAGGTGGGCAATCTGGTCGACGCCCCGCACAGCTGGCCCAGGGACGGCCATGTCGGGCTCACCGGTTTCACGTACGAATCGCTCCGGCCCGAGCGGCCCTTCACGGTGCAGGAGCGGATCGCCTGGCTGGAGGACGCGCTCGGCGAGTACCAGCCGGAGCCGTACGAGCAGCTGGCGGCGGCGCTGCGCCGGGACGGACGGGACGAGGACGCCCGCGAGGTCCAGCACGCCAAGCAGCGACGGCGGCGCTCGACCCTGCCGCTGCCCGGGCGGCTCTGGGGACTGCTCCAGGACGTGACGGTCGGCTACGGCTACCGGCCGGGGCGGGCGGCGCTCTGGCTGGTGCTGGCCTGGGCGCTGGGCACCGCGTACTTCAGCGGGCACGAGCCGGAGCCCCTGAAGGCCGACGAGAAACCGCACTGGAACCCGGTGCTGTACGCGCTCGGCAAGGTGCTGCCGGTGGTCAATCTCGGCCAGGACGGCTGGAACCCGGACCGGACCGGGCAGTACGTGGCCGCCGCGCTGGTGGTCTCGGGCTGGGTGCTGGCGACCACGGTGGTCGCGGGCGCGACAAGGATGCTGCAGCGCGGCTGACGGTGCCCGGCTTCGGTGCCCGGCCGAAATACCTCGGAGCGCGGTGGGCCTCCGGACAACTACGCTGTGCGCCGTGACTGAACGGCTCCCGCTCTTCCCCCTCAACACGGTCCTCTACCCGGGCCTTGTGCTGCCCCTGCACGTCTTCGAGGAGCGCTACCGGCGGCTGGTCGCCGACCTGCTGACGCAGCCGGAGGACCAGCCGCGCCGTTTCGGTGTACTGGCGATCAAGGACGGCCGGGAGGTCGCACCGGTCCGCGAGAACCACGGCCCGGCGGGCCCGCTGGACGGCCTCGGCACGGTGACGGGTGACCCGTTGGAGGCGCTGTACCACGTCGGCTGCGTCGCCGACGTGGCCTCCGCCCAGGAGCAGCCCGACGGCCAGTACGAGCTGCTGGTCACCGGCACCACCCGGTTCCGGCTGCGCTCGGTGGACGTCGACGGACCGTACCTGGTCGGCGAGATCGAGCCGATGGACGAGGAGCCCGGCGAGGGCGCGGGCGCGCTGGCGGCCGGGGTCGAGCGGGCGTTCCGGGCCTACCAGAAGCGGCTGGCGGGCGCCCGCGAGGCCAGCCTGGCCGGCGAGCAGGACCTGCCGACCGACCCGCAGGTGCTCTCGTACCTGGTCGCGGCGGCCTCGGTGCTCCCCTCCCCCGTCAAGCAGGAGCTGCTGGCCTGCGCGGACACCGCGCAGCGGCTGACCACCGAGCTGGAACTGCTGCGCCGCGAGACGGCCCTGCTCGCCTGGCTGCCCTCGCTGCCGGCGGCGGACCTGACCCGCCAGGCGTTCAGCCCGAACTGAGGACCACGGACATGGCGAAGAAGAGGGGCGGGCAGGGCACGCCCGCGACGGTGGCGCTGGAGGCCGCCGGGGTGCCCTTCACCGTGCACGCGTACGAGCACGACCCGGCGGCCGCCTCCTACGGCGGCGAGGCGGCCGAGGTCCTCGGGATTCCGGCGGCCCGGGTGTTCAAGACGCTGGTGGCCGAGGTCGACGGGACGCTGATGGTCGGCGTGGTGCCGGTCTCCGGGCAGCTGGACCTCAAGGCGCTCGCCGCGGCGGTCGGCGGAAAGCGGGCGGCGATGGCCGAGCCGGCGGCCGCGGAGCGCAGCAGCGGCTACGTCCTGGGCGGGATCTCGCCGCTCGGTCAGCGGCGGGCGCTGCGGACGGTGCTGGACTCCAGCGCGCTGGACCACCCCACGGTGTACGTCTCCGCCGGTCGCCGCGGCCTGGAGGTCGAACTGGCACCCGCCGACCTCATCACGCTCACCAACGCGCGGACGGCCCCCATCGGCCGCTGACAGATCGGGCGAGCCATCTGGGCGCGGGGGACCCTGTCAGGTCGGGCGAGCCATTCAGGGGCGCGGGGAACTGCGCGAAACGGAAGGCGCCTGCGGTCAGCCGGGCCCGGCGGGCACGTTGCACCTCGTGCCCTACCGGTGAGGCGGTGCCACTTAGGCCCGGCGGGCAGGTGCGGCTCCCGGTCTGCCGTTTCGCGCAGTTCCCCGCGCCCCTGATGAACCCCGTGCTCCTGGTGAGCCCCGCGTGCCTGATGGACGCTAGGCCGGTGGGGTGGGGGCGTCGCCGTCCTGCTGCTTCGGGGAGGAGCCGGGGGTCGGGTCCGACCACTGGGGGCCTGCCCAGTAGGGCGGGGGGTCCTGTTCCCGCTTGCCGAAGGCCGCCGACAGGGCGAGCAGCAGCACCATCGCCGTCATCGGCCACACCAGCAGCGCGCCCCGCGCCCCGAGCTCGATGGCCGCACTGAACTCCACGCCCTGCCCGGCATGCTTGGCGTTCGCGATCACGTCCGTACCGGGCCCCAGCCGCATCCCGACCTGCCAGGCGACCAGCGAACCCGCCAGCCCGCCCACGGCCAGCCCGACCGCCACCGCGACACCGCCGCCCCTGCCGCGGCTCAGCAGGAAGGCGACCAGCGCGGTGAGCACCCCGGCCCCCAGCCCGAGCAGCGCGAAGACACTGTCCGCACCCGCCCGCTGCTCGCCCTCGGGGTCCACGTACCGGATGGCGTCGCTGGTCGCGACGAGCATCACCCGGGGGGCCAGCCAGAGCCAGAGCAGGCCGACGACCACGCCGAGCAGGACGCAGGCCACCGTCGTCAGGACCGCGATCCGCAGCTCCGGCAGGAGCGGCCTGCGCTCCCGCGCGAGCGGCTGGAGGTCGGGGCCCACGGCGTAGGGGTTCGCGTCGGGCGTCGGCTCGGCGCCAGGACCCGCAGGTGTGTTCGGTACGGTCACGGGGCCCATCGTTTCACGACTCGCCGGTGAGAGATGGATCAGGACCTCAGCGAGTGGTCGCCCGGCGGTAGGCCCAGGTCGCCAGGGCCAGCGAGACGAGGCCGACGGCCGCGCAGACCGAGAGGTCGCCGGCGACGGCCGTCCAGTCGGGGCTCGCCGTGAAGGTCCGGGCGAACGCCTCGACCCCGTACGTGGAGGGCAGCAGGTCGCGCAGCCATCGCACGGCCTCCGGCAGGTGCCCGACCGGCAGGACGCCCAGCAGCAGCGCCGCCGACATGCCGAGCTGGCCGAGCAGGGTGGCGATCTCCTGGCGCGGGGCCAGCAGCCCGCAGGCCGCGCCGAGCCCGGCCAGCGCGGCGCCCGCCAGGGGGACGACCGCCAGCAGCACCCACAGGTGCGCCCACGGCAGGCCGAACATCCACGCGCCCACACCCGCCGTGAGCAGGGCGCCGGGCACCGTGAACGAGGCGTACGCACCGGCCGCCCCCAGCACCACGGCGGCGGGCGGGACGGGCAGTGTCGCGTAGAAGTCCAGGCCGCCGGTGGCGCGGAGCCGGCCGAAGTACTGGGCGAGCAGGTTGAGTGCCACGAAGGCGACCACCAGCACGCTGGACCCGGCGACCACGGAGTGGGCGGCCGGGTTGTCGCCCGGGTCGACCACGCCGCGCATCATCACCAGGATGCCGAGCGACTGGAAGGTCGCGACGAAGAGCAGCGGGATGCGGGCCACCCTGGCCCTGGCCAGCTGCGCCCGGTAGACGGCGGCCAGCGAGGGCAGCAGGCGGGCGGCGGGGGCGAGCGGGGCGGCCGTCGCGGCCACGGGGGCGTCGAGGAGGGTCACTTCGCCAGTCCTCCGTGCCGGCCGCCGAGCTTGAGGTACGCGTCCTCCAGGCTGGGGGTGGCCAGGGTGAAGTCGTCCAGGGCCGCGAAGGCCGGCCCGGTGGTGACGGCGGCGACCAGTTCGCGGGCCTGTTCGGGGGTGGTGCGGACGGTCCAGCGGCGGCCGGTGCGCTCGGCCCGCTCGGCGAGCCGGGCGACGGCGGGGACCTCGACGGGGGCCTCGGTGCGCCAGACCAGGTCGAGCCGGACGTCGCCGTCGACCAGGGCCTTCAGCCCGCCCGGGGTGTCGCAGGCGATCACCCGGCCCTCGTCCAGCACGGCGACCCGGTCCAGGACGGTCTCCGCCTCGATGACGTTGTGGGTGACCAGCAGGACGGTCGTGCCGCGCTCCGCCCGGCGGCGGTCGACGGCCGACCAGACGGCGCGGCGGGCCACCGGGTCCATGCCGGTGGTCGGCTCGTCCAGGACCAGCAGCGGACGCTCCCCGACCAGGGCCGCGGCGAAGCAGGCGAGGCGGCGCTGGCCGCCGGAGAGCTTGCCGACCGGGCGGCCGGCGAGCGGTTCCAGGCCGAGCTCGGCGAGCACCTCGGCGGAGGCGGCTCGGGCCTGCGCCCGGCTCAGGCCTCGCAGCCGTCCGGTGGTCTCGGCCGCCATGGCCACGGTCAGCTCGTCCAACGCGGTGGACTCCTGCCCGAGGTACGCGAGCAGCCGGGAGGCGCGCTCGGGGTGGCGGACGATGTCGTGGCCGAGGATCTCGATGCTGCCGTGGTCCGGCCGCAGCAGGCCGGTGAGCTGGCGGACCAGGGTGGACTTGCCGGCGCCGTTGGGGCCGAGCAGGCCGAAGACCTCGCCGCGCCGGATGTCCAGGCCGATGCCGTCGTTGGCCCGGATCCGGGCCGTCCCGCTGCTCTGGGCCGTCCCGCTGCGGTAGCTCTTGGCCAGGCCTCGTACGGTGCAGCACTGACCGGCGTGGTGGCCGGGACCGCCGAGGTCGCCAGGCGGCGCGGCCTGTGGTTCCCGCCGGTCGGTGTCGCTCACGGTCGAAGACTCTACGCGCTGGCGGAGCAGAACCGGACAAGGGGGCGGGAAGCGCCCCTTCTACACCGTCCGGTCCTCCGCCACCACCAGTTCGCCGCCCGGCACCCGCGTCCCGAGCTCCTTCCAGAAGCCGGCCCTGATCGCGTACCGGTCGTGCTCGTCGATCTGGTCGTCCTTGTGCGCCAGCAGGCCGAAGCGGGCCGCGTAGCGCAGCAGCTCGCCGTCGAGGCGGTGCGGGATGCGCGGGTAGTCGCCCCAGAGGGCGGTGAGCCGCTCGACGGGCCCGAGGCGGTCCAGCCAGCGGCGGGCGAAGACCTGCCCGACCTCGTGGGCGTCGCCGCCGATGGAGGTGATGTCCTCCTCGCGGTCGGCCCAGCGCTGCTCGGCGGTGGTGAGCTGGGCGAGCGTCGGCAGGCCGTCGCCCGCCGTGGTGGTCTCGCTGCCCGGTTTCTCCACCCAGCCTCGCTCGGAGGACCAGCGCAGGACCAGCGAGGCGGGCGCGGGTGCGGCGGTCCGTACGGCGAGGTCCTTGGGCGTCGGGACGACCTTCAGGGCGGCGACCGGGCGGGCCTGGGCGGCCGGCTCGGCGGGGGCCACCGGGCCGGCGGGGGCGGGCGGGGCGGCGAGGATCTTGGCGATCTCGTGGCGCGGCCCGGGCGTCGGGAAGGTGGCAGGCAGCTCGCGCGGCCGGACCCACTGCTCGATCCACTCGCGGTCCAGCACCCGGCGCTCGTCGGCCTCGCCGACCAGGTCCTCGGACTGGTTGAAGTCCCCGTCGGCGGCCTGCAGCGCCCACAGGTGGACGACCACGCCGTGCTCCTTGGCGGACATCATGCCGGGCAGCAGGTCACCGTCGCCGGTGACCAGCACCACATCGGCGCAGGCCCGGTTGCGGGCCAGCTCGGTGAGTTCGGCATGCATCGCGGCGTCCACGCCCTTCTGCACCCAGCGGCCCTCGGCACGGGTGAGCGCGCCCAGCCGCACGGTGACCCGGGGCAGCACCCGCAGGCGGCGGTGCTCGGGCAGCGGGCGGCGCTCGGGGGCGGCGTCGAACCAGTAGATCCGCAGCAGCGGCAGCCCCGTCTCGGCCTCGGCCCGTTCACGCAGCGCGGCGATCAGCGCGGTGTGATCCACCGTCACCCGCGAGCGCGAGGGCTCCCCGGCGAGCAGGCTGGCGGCGGCGCCCAGCAGGTATCCGGCGTCCACGAGGACAACGCAGCGGTCCACTTCCGCACCTCTTCTCCCGGTCGGCTCGGCCGTCGAGGGGCGCCGGGCTGCCGGACGGCAACGCCGGCGCGTGCGCCGAGCCCCGGTCCGCACGACCGTTGGGCACTCCTTTACCCCCCGATCGGGCGGCGAACCGTCCTGCCGGATCATGCTTGGTACGGTGCCCTCAGGGCTGCGGCGATACTGAGGGATCATGCGTAAGAGTTCTGTGGTGCTGTGCGCGGTGGCCGCCGTGGCGGCGGGAGGCGTGCTGCTGGTACCCACCATCGCCACGGACAGCTCGCGCGGTGACACCGCGGTGACCTCGGTCACCGTCAACGACGGCCGCTCGATCCTGCTCGGCCCGGCCGGCCCGGTGACCTTCCCGGTGGTGGTGACCGCCACCGACGACTCGGGGATCAGGTCGGTCGACCCGATCGGCGTCTGGGGCCCGACGTACGGGGTGCTCAAGGCGGGCCCGATGCGCTGCACGGCGGTGTCCGCGCAGAAGTCGGTGTGCCGGGGCACGGTGACGGTCGATCCGTCGAAGAAGCAGATCTTCAACGACGAGGCCGGCACCTGGTTCGTCGACCTCAAGGTGCAGGCCAACGACGGCGACCGCTTCGTCGGCCCGACGGCGGGCGGCTTCTCGCTCAAGCGGGCGGCCCGACTGGCCGGCTCCGGGGTCCCCCAGCAGGCGGGTGCCGGGCAGGAGTTGAAGATCCAGGGCTGGCTGGCCCGGTCGTTCTGGAGCGACAACAGGTACCACGGCTACCAGGACGGCGTGGCCTACCTGCAGTTCCGCCCGCGCGGCAGCCACCTCTGGACCACCGTGGCCACCGCCACCTCGGACGCCTCCGGCACCGTCACCGCCGAGGTCAGGGCCACCGGCTCCGGCGACTACCAGTGGTACTCCCCCGGCGACAAGTGGACCGGCGACGCCGCCTCCCAGGAGCTCCCGGTCACCGTCTCCTGAGCCGCTGTCACCGCGTACACGGCTTGCTGATCGAACGACGACGGCCCTGCCCCCGGCATTCGCCGAGTCGGGGCAGGGCCGTCGCGGTGTCAGCTCGGCTCAGTCAGCTCAGCTCAGCTCTGCGGCGACCAGCTCGGCGATCTGGACGGCGTTGAGAGCAGCGCCCTTGCGGAGGTTGTCGTTGGAGAGGAAGAGCGCCAGACCGTTCTCGACCGTCTCGTCCACGCGGATCCGGCCGACGTACGAGGCGTCCTTGCCGGCCGCCTGCAGCGGGGTCGGGATCTCCGAGAGCTCGACCCCGGGGGCGTCCGCGAGCAGCTCGTACGCGCGCTCCACGCTGATCGGGCGCTCGAAGCGGGCGTTGACCTGCAGCGAGTGGCCGGAGAAGACCGGGACGCGCACGCATGTGCCGGAGACCTTGAGCTCGGGGATGCCCAGGATCTTGCGGGACTCGTGGCGGAGCTTCTGCTCCTCGTCGGTCTCGAAGGAGCCGTCCTCGACGATCGCGCCGGCCAGCGGCACCACGTTGAAGGCGATCGGGCGCTTGTACACGCCGGGCTCCGGGAACTCGACGGCCTCACCGTCGAAGGTGAGCCGGTCGGCGGACTCGACGACCTTCTGGGCCTGGCTGTGCAGCTCGGCGACACCGGCCAGACCGCTGCCGGAGACCGCCTGGTAGGTGGTGGCGATCAGCGCCGTCAGCCCGGCCTCGTCGTGCAGCGGCCGGAGCACCGGCATGGCGGCCATGGTGGTGCAGTTCGGGTTGGCGATGATGCCCTTGGGGCGGTCGGCGATCGCCTGCGGGTTCACCTCGGAGACCACCAGCGGCACCTCGGGGTCACGACGCCAGGCGGAGGAGTTGTCGATCACCACCGCGCCCGCTGCCGCCACCTTCGGCGCCAGGGCCTTGGAGGTCGAACCGCCGGCCGAGAAGATCACGATGTCCAGACCGCTGTAGTCGGCCGTGGTCGCGTCCTCGACGGTGATCTCGGTGCCCTGCCAGGGCAGCGTCCGCCCCGCCGAGCGGGCCGAGGCGAACAGGCGCAGCTGCGTCACGGGGAACTCGCGCTCCGCCAGAATGTTGCGGACCACGCCGCCGACCTGACCGGTGGCTCCTACGATGCCGATCCTCATCCGACTTCTCCTCCAGTGTTGTACTCGATCACGGCCCGCACGTGCCCATCATGCCTTCTCAGCAGGCCAGGGCGGCGAGGCGTTCCAAAGCGTGGTCGACGGACGCCCGGCCCGCGGGCAGCAGCGGCAGCCGTACCGCCGGGCTGGGGATCCGGCCCTGGGCGTGCAGGACGCCCTTGATCACGGTCGGATTGGGCTCGGCGAAGGCCGCTCCGGCCATGGCCGCGAGCCGGTGGCCGAGGGCGCGCGCGTGCTCCGCGTCCCCCTTGCCCCAGGCCTCCGCCAGCTCGACGAACCGTCCGGTGGCCAGGTGCGCCGCCGCCAGGATGCCCCCCGCCGCCCCCAGGGCCAGCAGCGGCGAGAGGTACAGGTCGTCACCGGCCAGCACCGCGAAGCCCGGCGGTACGTCGCCGAGCAGCTCCATGGCGGCCTGGTCGACCCCGCCCACGGCGAGCTTGACGCCCGCCACCCCGGGCAGGCCGCCGAGCCGGCGCAGCGCCGCCGCGCTCAGCGTCTGCCCGGTGCGGTAGGGGATGTGGTAGACGATCAGCGGCACCGGGCTGCGCTCCGCGAGGTACGCGAAGTGGGCCAGCACCCCCTCCTCGCCCGGGCGGCTGAACGCGGGGACGGCCACCAGCGCGGCATCCGCTCCTGCGAGCTTGGCCAGGGCCTCCGCGCTGCGCCGGGTGTCACTGCTCCCGGCACCCACGATCAGCGTGGCCCCGCGCTCGCGGCAGACCCGGGCGCACAGCTCGACGACCGTACGCCGCTCCGCGTCGTCCAGGGTGGCCGCCTCGGCGGTCGTACCGAGGGCCACCAACCCTGCGGCTCCCTCGTCGAGCACCTCGTGGGCCAGCCGCTCCAGGGCCCCGGCGGCGAGTTCCCCGCCGTCCGTGAACGGTGTCACCAGCGGCACATAGATCCCGTGCAAGTCCATGGCATCGAGCCTGACGGCCGCACCCTTTGCAGGTCCAGTTCATATTTCCGACGGTTCTCGTAAGGTGTGCTTATGCTCGATGTCCGACGCCTGCGCCTGCTGCGCGAACTGGCCCACCGCGGCACGATCGCCGCCGTCGCCGGCTCGCTGTCCTTCAGCCCGTCCGCCGTCTCCCAGCAGCTCTCGGTACTGGAGCGGGAGGCCGGGGTGCCGCTGCTGGAACGCACCGGTCGCCGGGTCGCGCTGACGCCCGCCGGGCAAGGACTGGTCCGCCACGCCGAGGCCGTCCTGGACCGGCTCGAGCAGGCCACCGCCGAACTGGCGGGCGCCCGCCAGGGCTTGGCCGGCCCGCTGCGGATCGGCACCTTCCCGTCCGCCGCGCGAGCGGTCATCCCGGCCGCGCTCACCACCCTGCTCCGCGAGCATCCCGGGCTGGAACCGATGGTCTCCGAACTCGACTCGGCCGCCGTGGCCGACGCGCTGCGGGCGGGCGAGCTGGACATCGCGCTGGTCCACGACCACGACTTCGCGCCGGGCCCCGAGGAGCCGGGAGTGGAGACCCGGCCGCTGTTCACCGAGGCGATGTACCTGGCCTCCGCCACCCCCGGAGGCCCGGCGGGCACCGACACCGCCGTCCTCGGCCACTGGCGCGAGGCGCCGTGGATCGTCGCCACCCCCAGGACGCTCTGCCACGCGATGGCCGTCGGCGCCTGCCAGGCCGCCGGTTTCATTCCCCGGATCCGCCACCGGATCGACGACTTCGCCACCATGCTGGCCCTGGTCGCCGCCGGCCAGGGCGTCGCCCTGGTCCCCCAGCTCGGCACGGTGGACCTGCCTGGCGGCGTGCTGCTGACGAAGCTGTCGATGTGCCGCCGGACGGCCGTCGCCTTCCGCAGCGGAGCCGGCGCCCACCCGGCCGTCTCGGCCTTCACTGCCGCCCTGAGCGCCGCGCTCCCAACGGAGTTGGCCCTTTAGTGTGAGGCAGGGGTAACCCCCTAGGGGCGCGGGGAACTGCGCGAAACCGGAAGGCGACGACCTGTGCCCTACCGTTGCGCGCAGTTCCCCGCGCCCCTGGGGTACTCAAATCCTGTTCGGTGACCTACTGGCGGAGCCCGGACCTTGATCTGCGTGCCACCTGGTCACTAGGTTGTCCGCGTGGCCGAGTTGATCAATCAGGACCAGAACGCACGGGGCCGTAGCGGCCCCACCGCGACCGTCGAGGTCGAGCCCTACGACATGGGGCACGTCCGGACCGCGTACGCGCCCAACCATGACGGGGACCCGGACCCGGGCGAGATCGTCTGGACGTGGGTGCCCTACGAGGAGCGGGACGGGCGCGGCAAGGACCGGCCGGTGCTGGTGGTCGCCCGTGAGGCCGAGGGGACGGTGCTCGCCATCATGCTCTCCAGCAAGGGCCACGACCACGACCGTGACTGGGTGCCGATCGGCGCGGGCCCGTGGGACCGCACCGGGCGCGACTCCTGGGTGGCACTGGACCGCGTGATGCGCGTGCACGACGAGGGCATGCGCCGTGAGGCCTGCGCACTGGACCGGGCGCGCTTCAACCTGGTCGTCGACAACCTGAAGCTCCGCTACCGCTGGAGCTGAGAACCGCGGCTCGGCCCCGGCAGTCCTGAGACCGCCGGGGCCGGGCCGTGTTCAGCTCGCCAGGCAGCTCGGGCCGAGCAGCTGCTTGAGGTCGCCGAAGAGGGCCGGGTCGGACTTGACCCGGTGCCGGTCGAGGCGGAGCACCGTGGTCCGGCGGGCGCCCTCGAGGCGCAGCCGTACCTCGGTGTTGCCCTTGTGGTGGGTGAGCACCTCGCCGAGGCGGGCGACCAGCGGCGGAGTGATCTTCCCGCTGGGGATCGAGATGACGATCGGCGCGTCGGCGTGCGAGTTGGAGAGGTCCGGTACGGACAGCTCCATGCCCATCAGCCGGGGCACGTCCTCCCGCTTGTCGAGCTTGCCGCGGACGAACACCACGGCGTCCTCGACGAGTTGGGAGGAGACCAGCTGGTAGCTGGCGGGGAAGAACATGCAGTCGATGGAGCCCGCCAGGTCCTCGACGGTGGCGATGGCCCAGGCGTTGCCCTGCTTGGTCATCTTCCGCTGGAGACCCGAGATGATGCCGCCGATCTGCAGGATGGAGCCGTCGGGGCGCTCGGCCAGGTCGGCGATGGCGCAGTCGGCCTTGTCGGCGAGGACGTGCTCGATGCCGTGCAGCGGGTGCGAGGAGACGTAGAGACCGAGCATCTCGCGCTCCTGGGTGAGCAGGAAGGACTTGTCCCACTCGTCCTCGGCGAAGACCACGTCGAGGCCGAAGCTCGGCTCGTCGGAGACGGCGTCGCCTCCGAAGAGGTCGAACTGGCCCTCGGCCTCCTTGCGCTTGACGCCCACCACGTTGTCGATCATCGGCTCGAACTGCGCCGTGAGCCCCTTGCGGGTGTGCCCGAGCGAGTCGAACGCGCCCGCCTTGATGAGGGATTCGACCGTCCGCTTGTTGCAGACCACCGACTCGACCTTGTCCAGGAAGTCCGGGAAGGAGCTGTACTTCCCCTTCGACTTCCGGGTGCGGATCATCGACTCCACCACCGGGCCGCCCACGTTGCGGACGGCGGTGAGGCCGAACCGCACCGTGTCGTCACCGTGTGCCGTGAAGTCGGCGTCCGACTCGTTGACGTCCGGCGGCAGCACCTGAATGCCCATCTTGCGGCACTCGTTGAGGTAGACGGCCGACTTGTCCTTGTCGTCCTTGACCGAGCTGAGCAGCGCCGACATGTACTCGGCCGGGTAGTTGGCCTTGAGGTACGCGGTCCAGTACGAGACCAACCCGTACCCGGCGGTGTGCGCTTTGTTGAACGCGTAGCCGGAGAAGGGGACCAGGACGTCCCAGACCGCCTGGATCGCCGCGTCCGAGTAGCCGCGCTCGCGGCAGCCCTTCTGGAAGGGGATGAACTCGGCGTCGAGGATCTCCTTCTTCTTCTTGCCCATCGCCCGGCGCAGCAGGTCGGCCTGGCCGAGCGAGTAGCCGGCCAGGATCTGCGCCGCCTTCTGCACCTGCTCCTGATACACGATCAGGCCGTAGGTGGGCTCGAGGATCTCCTTGAGCGGAGCCTCCAGCTCGGGGTGGATCGGGGTGATCTCCTGCTGGCCGTTCTTGCGCAGCGCGTAGTTGGTGTGCGAGTTGACGCCCATCGGGCCCGGTCGGTACAGCGCGAGAACGGCGGAGATGTCCTCGAAGTTGTCCGGCTTCATCAGCCGCAGCAGCGAGCGCATCGGCCCGCCGTCGAGCTGGAAGACGCCGAGCGTGTCGCCGCGCGAGAGCAGGTCGTACGTCGTGCGGTCGGTGAGTTCGAGATCGAGCAGCTCGATCCTGATGCCCTTGTTCTTCTCGATCGCCTTGACCGCGTCGGCCATGATCGTGAGGTTCCGCAGGCCGAGGAAGTCCATCTTGAGAAGGCCGAGGCCCTCGCAGGTGGGGTAGTCGAACTGGGTGATGGTCACACCGTCGGTGTGCCGGGTCCAGACCGGGATGTGGTCGGTCAGCGGCTCGGCGGACATGATGACACCGGCCGCGTGCACACCGGGCTGGCGGATCAGGCCCTCGATGCCGCGCGCGGTGTCGATGACCTTCTTGACGTCCGGGTCGTTCTCGTAGAGCCCGCGGATCTCGCCCGCCTCGCCGTAGCGGGGGTGCGAGGAGTCGGTGATGCCGGAGAGCGGGATGCCCTTGCCCATCACGTCCGGCGGCATCGCCTTGGTGATCCGGTCGCCCATCGCGTACGGGTAGCCGAGGACGCGCGAGGTGTCCTTGATGGCGGCCTTGGCCTTGATGGTGCCGTACGTGACGATCATGGCGACCTTGTCGGCGCCCCACTTGTCGGTCACGTAGCGGATCACGTCGGCGCGTCCGCGTTCGTCGAAGTCGACGTCGATGTCGGGCATCGAGACGCGCTCGGGG
The DNA here is from genome assembly GCF_007828955.1 of Kitasatospora atroaurantiaca. Lineage (NCBI taxonomy): Bacteria > Bacillati > Actinomycetota > Actinomycetes > Kitasatosporales > Streptomycetaceae > Kitasatospora > Kitasatospora atroaurantiaca. Next base: position 1,688,672 of record NZ_VIVR01000001.1, read on the forward strand.
TTGAGGAAGCGCTCGAAGATCAGGCCGTGCGGGATGGGGTCGAGGTCGGTGATGCCCATCGCGTACGCGACGAGGGAGCCGGCCGCCGAACCACGGCCGGGGCCGACCGCGATGCCGTTCTTCTTCGCCCACATGATGAAGTCGGCGACGACCAGGAAGTACGCGGGGAATCCCATCTGGCAGATGGTGTTCATCTCGTACTCGGCCTGCCGGCGGTGCTCCTCGTCGTAGCCGCCGGGGAAGCGCCAGTCCATGCCCTTCCACACCTCGGCGCGGAAGAAGTCGTCCTCGGTCTCGAAGCCCTCCGGGACCGGGAAGCGCGGCATCAGGTTCTTGAACTCGAACATGCCGCTCGGGTCGACCCGCTCGGCGATCAGCAGCTGGCTGTTGCGGCAGCCCTCCTGCCAGGTGTCCGAGGAGTCCACGGCGTACATCTCGGCGGCGGACTTGATGTAGTAGCCGCTGCCGTCGAACCGGAAGCGGTCCGGGTCGGAGAGGTTCTTGCCGGTCTGGACGCAGAGCAGGAGGTCGTGCGAGGTCGCGTCGGCCTCGGTGGTGTAGTGCGAGTCGTTGGTGACGACCGGCGGGATGCCGAGCTTCTTCCCGATCTCGATCAGGCCGTCGCGCACCCTGCGCTCGATGTCGAGGCCGTGGTCCATCAGCTCCAGGAAGTAGTTCTCCCTGCCGAAGATGTCCTGGTACTCGGCGGCCGACTTCAGTGCCTCGTCGAACTGGCCCAGGCGCAGCCGGGTCTGCAGCTCACCGGAGGGGCAGCCGGTGGAGGCCATCAGGCCGGCCGCGTGCTCGGCGATGATCTCCTTGTCCATCCGGGGCCACTTGACCAGCCAGCCCTCCGCGTAGGAGCGGGAGGAGAGGCGGAAGAGGTTGTGCAGGCCCTCCTTGTTCCGGGCCCAGATGGTCTTGTGGGTGTACGCGCCGGAGGCGGAGACGTCGTCCTTCTTCTGGTGCGGCTGGCCCCAGAGGATGCGCTTGGTGTTGTGCCGGGCCTCGGGCGCGACGTATGCCTCGATGCCGATCACCGGGGTGATCCCGGCCTCCTTGGCCTGCCGGTGGAACTCCGCCGCGCCGTACATGTTCCCGTGGTCGGTCATCGCGACATGGGTCATGCCGAGGCGGTCGACCTCCTTGAACATCTGCTTCAGCCGGGCGGCACCGTCCAGCATCGAGTACTCGGTGTGGACGTGCAGGTGCGCGTACGGCTGGTCGCTCAAGGCGGGGCCTCCGGGGGCTCGGTGCTGTCTGCTTGGCGGCGAACGCGCAGGTCACGGTGGGTGCTCCGGATACCTGAAACACGTAAGGCCCGAACCACTTCCAGGGCCCGGACCACGCTCTTCACGCTCGCACCAGGAGTCTAATCCTTCACGGCCGACCCGGATTCTCGGACACGGAGCCGGCGGCGATCCGGGCCGCCGCGAGCGGGATGTCCCCGGCCGGACGCGCCCCCGGCAGCGCTGCTTCGAGGCCCCGGCGTACCGGCCCCGGCGTGAGCGCGACCGACCCCGCGAACACCACGGCCCCCTTCGACGCCCCGGCCTCCTTCGACGCCGCGGCCTCCCGCACGAGCGCCGCCAGGTGCCCGACCGCGCGATCGACGATCTCCCCCGCCGCCGGGTCCCCGGCCTCGGCGTGGCCGCTCACCAGCGGCGCGAGCGTGGCGAGCCGCTTCGGCTCCGCGTACACGGCTCGCAGGATGTCCGCCCCCAGTTCGGCGCGCACAGCCTCCGCCAGGCCCCCGGTGCCCTTGAGCGCGTGCCGCGCCGCCTCGCGCCCCAGCCAGAACCCCGAGCCCTCGTCCCCCAGCAGCCAGCCGTGACCGCCGGCCGTCGCCGCGACCCTCCCGTCCTCGATCCGGCAGGCGACGGCTCCCGTACCGGCGATCAGGACCACCCCGCTCGACTCCTCGGTGCCCGCCGCGAACGCCACCTCGGCGTCGTGGCAGAGCGTCACCGGAACCGCGAGCCCGGCCGCCGCCCGGCACCGCTCGGCGAAGCCGCTGGTCTCCTCCCCCAGGGTGCGGTACCCGGCCAGGCCGATCACGCAGGCCGCGACGCGCGCGGGGTCGCGCCCGGCGAGGACCTCGCGGACGACGGAGCCGATCCGTGCCGCCGCCTCGGCGGGCCCGTGCAGGTGCGGGTTGCCGCCCTCGGCGCGGTACCGGCCGAGCTCGTGCCCGGCCAGGTCGGTCAGCACGGCACGGGTGCTGGTACCGCCCACGTCCAGCCCGAGGACCAGCTCAGCCGACACGGCACTCCTCCCGAGACACCAGCGCGTACAGCAACGGGTTTCCCTCTCCGTGGCCTAGCGTGAGGCACACCGGCCCAGGTCACCGAGCGGGTACCGGCCGGCGGAGGAGCGGATGTCTGCTGAGACCGGCGTGGCCGAGCGTGCCGAGCAGGGGCGGGCCGTCCGCCAGAAGGTCCCCCGTTCGTCCCACGGCGCCTGGGAGCCGGCTGCCGACCGGACCGATCCGGTGGCGGTCCTGGCGGCGCAGGCCGAGACCCGGGTGGCAGAGCTGGTACCCATCCGGCACGGCAGGATGGCCGCCTCGGCCTTCGCGTTCCTGCGCGGCGCAGCCGCCGCGATGGCCGCGGACCTGGCCACCCAGCCGCACACCGGGCTGACGGTGCAGCTGTGCGGCGACGCCCACCTGGTGAACTTCGGCGTCTTCGGCTCCCCCGAGCGCGCCCTGCTGTTCGACCTCAACGACTTCGACGAGACCCTCCCCGGCCCGTTCGAGTGGGACGTCAAGCGGCTCGCGGCCAGCCTCGCCGTCGCGGCCCGCGCCAACGGCGCGGACGACCGGCAGGCACGCGAGATTGTGCTCGCCTCCGTGGGCGCGTACCGGCGGTCGATGCGGCGGCTGGCCTCCATCGGCGAGCTCGAGGTCTGGTACGAGCGGATCGACACGCAGGACATCCTGCCGCTGATCGGGCGGCCTGCCCAGCGCCGCCGGTTCGAGGCCAACCTGGCGAAGGCCCGCCGCCGGGACAGCCTTCAGGCGGCGGCCAAGCTCACCGAGGTCGTCGACGGGCGCCGCCGGTTCATCGACTCGCCGCCGCTGCTGGAGCGGATCGAGACCGACGACACGGCGATGATCCGAGGCATCCTCGCCGACTACCGCGACACCCTCCAGGAGGAGCGGGGGCACCTGCTCGACCGCTACCGCTTCGTCGACGCGGCCCGCAAGGTGGTCGGCGTCGGCAGCGTCGGCACCCTGTGCCTGATCGCGCTGCTGGAGGGCCGGGACGAGAAGGACCCGCTGATCCTGCAGGTCAAGGAGGCGCAGCGCTCGGTGCTGGAGGACCATATGCCGCCGAGCGAGTACGACCACCACGGCCAACGGGTGGTCGCCGGGCAGCGCCTCATCCAGGCCGCGAGCGACATCTTCCTCGGCTGGGTGACCGGCCCCGCGGGCCGCCACTTCTACTGGCGGCAGCTGCGCGACATGAAGGGCTCCGCCGAGATCGAGTCCATGTCGCTGCGCCTGCTGGGCAGGTACGCGGAGCTGTGCGGCGTCGCGCTGGCGCGGGCCCACGCCCGCTCCGGGGACCGGATCGGCATCGCCGCCTACCTCGGCAACGGCGACGCCTTCGACCGCGCGATCGGCGAGTTCGCCCTGCGGTACGCCGACCAGAACGACATCGACCACGCGGGCCTCGTCACAGCCATCGCCGACGGCCGGGTCCCGGCGCTGGCGGGGATCTGACCGGGCACCTCCCGCCCCGAGGAACCTGCGCGGATACTGCCGGCGTCATCATGTTCGGGACATCCGCACCACAGAGGACGAACTCATGGCCACCCAGCTGAACGCCGCCGACCGCGAGCCGGCCCGAGCCGACACCATCCTGAAGGTCTTCGACACGGCCTTCGGCGAGCTGCTGGCCCAGGACCCGGCGGCCTTCCGGGTCAAGTTCCGCAAGATGGCGGCCTCGGCCTTCGCCTTCTACCGGGGCACCGCCGGGCTGTACTACGCCGACCTCACCACGGCTCCGTTCGAGGCGTACGGCGCACGGTTCCTGGACGAGCACACCAGCCGGGTCTGGATCCACGGCGACCTGCACGCGGAGAACTTCGGCACCTACCTCAACGCCGAGGGCCGGCTCGTCTTCAACGTCAACGACTTCGACGAGGCCTACGTCGGTGCCTTCACCTGGGACGTCCAGCGGCTGGCGGCGAGCCTCGCCCTGATCGGCTACGCCAAGGCGCTCTCCGACGGGACGATCACCGAGCTGGTCCGCGTCTTCGCCACGGCGTACCGGGGGCAGATCTCCTCCCTGGTGGCGTCCGGCCCCGCCGATGCGTACACCCTCGACACGGCGACCGGCCCGATCCTGAGCACCCTGCAGCAGGCCCGGCTGCAGACCAGGGTCGAGCTGCTCGACGAGCTCACCGTCGTGGACGGGTACGAGCGCCGCTTCCGCTCCGGCGGCGGCTCGATCCCGCTGGACGAGGCCACCCGCGCCGAGGTGCTCAGCGCGTTCACCGATTACCTGACCACCCTGCCTCCGGCCTCGCGGGCCCGGCCCGACGCGCTGCGGGTCAAGGACGTCGTCGGCCGCCGGGGCATCGGCATCGGCAGCGCCGGCCTCCCCTCGTACAACCTGCTGCTGGAGGGGCACACCGACGCGCTCGAGAACGATGTCGTGATCTACATGAAGCAGGGTCAGACGCCGGCCGTGTCCCGGCACGTCACCGACCAGGAGATCCGCGGGTACTTCCGGCACGAGGGCCACCGCACGGTGATCTCCCAGCGGGCCCTGCAGGCACACAGCGACCCGTGGCTCGGGTACGCCACGCTGCGCGGCCAGGGACAGCTGGTCGCCGAGGTCTCCCCGTACGCGGCCGACCTCGACTGGACCGACCTCAACGAGCCGGGCGACCTCCGTACCGTGGTCGACTACCTCGGCCGGGCCACCGCGACCATGCACGCCGCCGCCGACGAGTCCTCCAGCGGCCACAGCCTGGTGCCGTTCTCCACCGAGCACGCCATCGACGCCGCCATCTCGGCCGACGAGCGGGGCTTCAACGACATGCTGGTCGACTTCGCCCACACCTACGGCGACCGGGCTCGCAGCGACCACCAGATCTTCGTCGACCTCTTCCGCAACGGCCGCATCCCGGGCCTCTGATCCGCCGTCGGGCCGCCGTGTGAACCCGGTTGCGGCGATGTGCGGCGAGCCGCGACGATCAGCGGATGTTCGAACTGCTGCCAGGGGTCGGGGTCGTCCTGCCGGACGGTGCGGGAACGCTCCGCTTCGGCATGGACGGTGACACCACGCGGGAGACCTTGGCCCGCCTCGGACAGGTCCGCGTTGAGGGGGCTCTCGACGAGGCGTGGACCTGCACCGTCCAGTGGGGCGACCTCGAGCTGACCGCCGGCGCGGACGGAATCGACCGGTCCGACCCGCTACTGGCGAACGTCGTACTGAGCCGGGCCTGGCACCCGCGCCGGCCCACGGTCGGACGGGGCACTCGACCGCCGGCGTGGCACGGCCCGGCCGGCGTCCCTGTCATCCTCGACGACATCGACCTGTTCGGTTACCCGGCGGCCGAGGTGCTGGAGGTGCTGGAGGTGCTCGGAGACGGCCGATACCCCGAGCTCCGACTCCAGCCCGCCGCGCCCGGCGGCTACCTGCCCGCAGTCTCCTTCCGAGCCGAGCGCCGACCCGGCCCCGGGGACCGTACCCAGGCCGGAACCGACGAGCCGGACCTCGCCTCCTACGAGGCCATGTGGACCACCGGACGTGACCAGTGGCAACTCGAGCAGACGGGCAGCGGCTACCTGATCGTCATGAAGGGCGAGCGACCGATGTACCTGCTCATCTGCCACGACACACTGGCAGACCAGATCACCGCCAGGATGCTCGCAGCCGGCGTCGAGATCGTGGACGGACCCTGACGAACCGTCATGGGCTCGGGCTAGGATCACGACGCCGTCCGCTGCATCCGTGCACGGCGGACGGGACCGAGTCCGGGAGTACGCCATGCTCAAGGCCTTCGCCGACCTGTCCACACCGCTGGTGGCCGATGCCTGCGTCCGCATCGGCGTGCCGCTGCGCGCCGCACCGCCCGGCATCGGTGCGGTCGCCCCCGGGCACCGGATCGCGGGGCGGGTGTTGCCGGCGCGGCACTACGGAAGCGTGGACGTGTTCCTGGAGGCGTTCGGCCGCGCCGAGCAGGGTGACGTGCTGGTCATCGACAACGGCGGGCGGCTGGACGAGGCCTGTGTCGGCGACCTGGCAGCGCTGGAGGCCGAGGCGGCAGGACTGGCGGGCCTGGTGGTGTGGGGGCTGCACCGCGACACGCCCGAGCTGGCGGAGATCGGGCTTCCGGTGTTCAGCTACGGCGCGTACCCGCCCGGTCCGGTGCGGCTGGACGAGCGGGAGCCGGAGGCGCTGGAGTCCGCGCGGTTCGGGCCGCACCTGGTGAGCAGTGAGGACCTGGTCATCGGCGACGAGGACGGCGTGTTGTTCGTCCCGGCCGGGCGGGCCGGGGAGGTGCTGGCGACGGCCCGTCAGATCCGGCAGACCGAACGCGAACAGGCCCGCAGGATCCGGGCCGGTGAGACGCTGCGCGGGCAGACGGCCTTCGCCGACTTCCTGGCCCGGCGCGCCGACGATCCCTCGTACACCTTCCGGCAGCACCTGCGGCGTATCGGCGGAGCCATCGAGGAGTAGCGAAGCCCGGTCAGCCCCGCCGAAGCTCGCGGCGGATGACCAGGCGCAGGCCGCTGTACGTCTCGTCGATCGCGCAGACCTTGTTGTCGACCAGGCCGGTCGGCAGCGCCACCTCGCGGACCACGTTCTCGCTCAGGTCGGTCGGGATCCTCGCGGCCTTCTTGGGCCAGACCAGCCAGAGCCCGGCGGCCTGGTCCATCGCCGCGCGCAGCCAGGCGAGCCGGGACTCGAGCTCGGCCCGGTCGGACGGGAACCAGACCCCGACGTCGAACGGGTCGTCGGGGTCCGGCGTCCGCTGGATCACCACTCCGTCCGGCAGGCCGGGGATCTCGAAGCCCGCCGGGGAGCCGTCCAGCAGCAGGACGGCCCCCGGCTTGATGCCCAGCTTCCGCGGAAGCGGGGTGCCCGAGTACCCGGCTGCGGCCACGGGGCGTCAGCCGTCCAGCTCGGCGAGGAAGTCGAGGACGGCGGCCCAGGTCTGCTCGGCGGCCTCGACGTCGTAGTCCGGCAGCTCGGGGTCGGTGTAGAGGTGGCCCGCGCCGCGGTAGCGGTGGATCTCGACCTCGGCGCCGGCCTTGAGCATCCGCAGGTACCAGGCGTTCAGCCAGTCCTCGGGCTCGAAGGCGTCCGGCTCGGCGACGTGCAGCTGGACGGGGATCGAGGTCGTCGCGTCGTCCTTGATGTCGGAGGTGCCGTGCAGGAGCAGCAGGCCCTTGGCACGTTCGTCCGCGAGCGCGAGGTTCTGGGCGAGCGCGCCGCCGAGCGAGAAGCCGGCGTAGACCAGGCCGTCCTCGGCGGGCGTGGTGCCGTTGACCGGGGTGAGCAGCGGGACGACCGAGGTGACGGCCCGTCGGAGCAGTTCGTCGTTGGTGACCTCGTCCTTGTACGCCATGCCCTCCTCGACGGTGTCGAAGGTCCTGCCGTCGTAGAGGTCGGGGGTGTGCACCTGGTGACCGGCCGCGCGCAGGCGCTCGGCCGCGGCGAGGACGGCCGGGCGCAGGCCGTAGGCGGAGTGGAAGAGGACGATCTGGGCCACGGATGGGCTCCTTCGCTGACGGGCTGGGGCCGGGTCTCCATCATCACCCATCGGAGCGGCCGGCCCCTTCCGCTCCGGCACGGTCCGCCCGGTCGGGCCCGGTGAACGTACCGGCGAACGTATCGGCGAACGTACCGGTGAAGACTCGACGAACAGTCAGAGACGGGTCCGGGAAAGCACCTACCCGCCAGTAGCATGATCCGGTGACCGAGCCCATACCTGCCACGTCCGCTGCCCGGCCGCGCCGCCGCCGGGTCCTCAAGGCCGCCGCCCTCACCGCCGGTGCGGCCGCCCTGCCACTGTCCCTGGGCGGGACGGCCACCGCCGCGCCCGCGCCGCAGTTCCTGCACGGCGTCGCCTCCGGCGACCCGATCCCCGACGGCCTCGTGCTCTGGACCAGGGTCACCCCGACCCCGGAGGCCGTGCCCGGCTCCAACACCGGGCCCGACACCGAGGTGCTGTGGCAGCTGGCAACCGACCGGGCGTTCACCCAGGTGGTGGCGTCCGGGACGGTCACCAGCTCCGCCGCCTCCGACCACACCGTCAAGGTGGACGCCCGGGGCCTGAAGGCCGACACCCAGTACTGGTACCGCTTCACCGCCGCCGGGGTCGTCTCGCCGGTCGGCCGCACCCGCACCGCCCCGGCCGCCGACGCCGCGCTCACCCACCTGCGCCTGGGCGTCGCGTCCTGCGCCAACTGGGAGGCCGGGTACTTCTCCGCGTACCGGCACCTGGCGGCGCGTGGTGACCTGGACGCCTTCCTCTTCCTCGGCGACTACATCTACGAGTACAAGAGCGGCGAGTTCTGCGCCCGGGGCACCGTGGTCCGCCCGCACGAGCCCGCGCACGAGATCCTGAACCTGGCCGACTACCGCACCCGGCACGGCCGCTACAAGACCGACCCGGACCTGCAGGCGCTGCACGCCACCGTGCCGACCATCGCCATCTGGGACGACCACGAGTTCGCCAACGACGCCTCCTCGACCGGCGCCGAGAACCACACGCCCGCCACCGAGGGCGACTGGGCGGCCCGGGTGGCAGCAGCGAAGCAGGCGTACTTCGAGTGGATGCCGGTCCGCCCGTCGATCGCCGGCACCACCTACCGCCGCCTGCGCTACGGCAGACTGGCCGACCTCTCGCTGCTGGACCTGCGCTCCTTCCGTACCGCCCAGGCCAAGGTGGGCAGCGGGGACGTCGACTCGGCCGACCGTACGATCACCGGCCGGGCCCAGCTGGACTGGCTGAAGGCCGGCCTCTCGGCCTCGGACACCACCTGGCGGCTGGTCGGCAACTCGGTGATGATCTCTCCGGTCGCCTTCCTCTCACTGCCCGACTACCTGCTGCGCCCGCTGGCCCAGCTGCTCGGGCTGCCCGCCGAGGGCCTGGCCGTGAACCCGGACCAGTGGGACGGCTACACCCACGACCGCCGCGAGCTGCTGGGCCACCTGACCTCGCAGGGCATCCGCAACACCGTCTTCCTGACCGGTGACATCCACTCGGCCTGGGCCGCCGACGTGCCCGTCGAGGCCGCGACCTACCCGGCCTCGGGCACCGCGGCCACCGAGTTCGTGGTCACCTCGGTCAGCTCCGACAACATCGACGACATCCTCAAGGTCGCCCCGCAGACCGTCTCCCTGCTGGGCGTGGCGGCGATCGAGGCGGCCAACCGGCACGTCAAGTGGGTCGACCTGGACTCGCACGGCTACGGCGTTCTCGACGTCACCCCCGAGCAGGTCCAGATGGACTACTTCGTCCTCTCGGACCGCACCAAGCGCGACGCGACCAGCAAGTGGACCCGCTCGTACCGCACCCGCTCCGGCACCCAGAAGATCGAGCGCGTCTGGTCCCCCGTCAAGTGACACCCCGTCGGCCCCGCCCCGTGAACCGGCGGCGGGCCGACACCCCAGGGCTCTACGGCTCATTCCCGCTGCACCCGCGCTTCTCCGGGGACACCCAGTGGGACTGCCGTCAGGACACCACGTCCTTGCGGGCGAAGCCGCGGAAGGCCAGCGCGAGCAGCACGATCGCGTAGCTGATCGAGAGCGAGACGCCCTGCAGCATCCCGCCCCACTCCAGCTGGGGTTGCAGGGCGTCCGCCCAGGCGTACTGCCAGTGCGCGGGCAGCCACTCCCGGAGGCCGCCGAGCGCGGTGACGGCGTCCAGGACGCCGGTGATGATCGAGATGAACACCGCCCCGCCGACCGCCCCGAGCGGGGCGTCGGTGGCGGTGGAGAGCCAGAACGCCAGCGCGGCGATGACCAGTTCGCTCAGGAACACGAAGCCGACGCCGATGGCGAGGCGCGGCAGCGCGACCGAGGCCGGGAGGCTGACGCCGGTCGGGAGCTTCAGGTCCCCCCAGCCGTATGCGGCGGTGCCGACCGCGAGCCCGAGCACCGGGAGCAGGATGATCGTGCCCGCCGAGAAGGCCAGCCCGACGGTGAACTTGCGGGCCAGCAGCCTGGCCCGGGGCACCGGTGCGGCGAGCAGGTAGCGCAGCGAGGACCAGCTGGCCTCCGAGGCCACCGTGTCACCGCAGAACAGCGCGACCGGGATCACCAGCATGAAGCCGGTGCCCATGAAAAGCATGGTGGCCGCGAAGTTGGGCCCGGAGGCGGTGGCCAGTTCGATGAAGGTGGTGCGGTCGGTCCGGCTCGGCGTACCGCCGATCTGGAACGCCGCGAGGATGATGAACGGCATCGCCGCCAGCACCCCGGTGATCACCATGGTGCGCCGGCGCCGCAGCTGGCGGACGGCCTCCACCCGCAGCGGCAGGGTCCGGCGGGCCTGGTAGCCCGCCGCGTGGTCCACCTGGTCCAGTGTCGTCACGCGGAGCCTCCGATCAGCGACAGGAACGCGTCCTCCAGGCGGCGGTGCGGCCCGGCACTCTCGACGGGGACGCCGAGTCTGACCAGCTCGGCGACCAGCTGACTGGCCGCCATGCCGTCCAGCCGCACCAGCAGCCCCCGCTCGACCACCTCCACCGAGCCGACACCCGCCAGCCCGGCCGCCTTCTCGGCGGCCACCGCGCGCTCGTCCGGGCCGTAGCCGGCCGGCGTACCGACCAGCAGCAGCTCGCCACCACCGACGATTTCGGCGACGGCGCCCGCGCTGACCAGACGGCCGTGGTCCATCACCACCAGATGGGTGCAGCTCTGCTCGACCTCGGAGAGCAGGTGGCTGGAGACGATGACGGTACGTCCGGCGGCGGCGTAACGGATCATCACCTCGCGCATCTCGCGGATCTGCGGCGGGTCGAGCCCGTTGGTGGGCTCGTCGAGGATCAGCAGGTCGGGGAGGCCGAGCATGGCCTGGGCGATGGCCAGGCGCTGGCGCATGCCCTGGGAGTAGGTACGCACGGCGCGGTCCAGCGCCTCGCCGAGGTCGGCGATGGCGAGCGCCTGGTCGAAGTGGGCGTCCGCGACGGGACGGCCGGTGGCCTGCCAGTACAGGTGCAGGTTGGCCCGGCCGGTGAGGTGCGGCAGGAAGCCCGCGCCCTCGACGAAGGAGCCGACCCGGGAGAGCACCGGCGCCCCCGAGCGCACGGCATGCCCGAAGATCCGGATCTCCCCGGCGTCCGGCCGGATCAGACCCATCAGCATCCGGAGTGTGGTGGTCTTGCCCGCGCCGTTGGGGCCCAGCAGGCCGAGCACCTGGCCCTGCTCGACCCGGAAGGTGAGGTCCTGGACGGCGTACCGGTCGCTGGCAACGTGGTAGCGCTTGCTCAGACCGGTGATCTGCAGCGGGACCTCGGCCAGCGCCGGGTCGGGGGTGTGCCGCTGCCGCCGCTGCCGGAGCAGACCGCGCCGGCCCAGCAGCAGGACGGCGGCGACGCCGATGGCGAGCAGCGGGAGCAGCCAGGTGCGGGCGGGCAGCGGCGCCGCCTCGGTGACCAGCCCGGCCACGGTCGGCGCGGTCAGCGGGCTGCTCACCGCGACCCGGTAGGTGGCGGGCTGGGCGGGCGAGGCGTACGCCAGGTCGGTGGCGGCCAGCACCAGGCGCAGCCGGTGTCCGGCCGGGAAGGAGTGGTCGACGGCGGGCAGCGCGAGCTCGACCGTACGGCCGCCGGGCGCGTCGGCCCCGGTGACCCGCAGCGGCGCGACCAGCTGCTGGGGCAGCGTCTGCCTGCCGTCCGGGCCGAGGTCGTAGAGCTTGGCGAAGAGCACGGCGTCCGGGCGGTCGGCTTGGACCTTGACCGAGACCGCGGGCGCGCCGGTGAGGTGGAGCGTGGAGTCCAGCGGCTCGGAGTCGAAGCTCGCGTACTGGCCCGGGAAGTCGAGCGAGACGCCGCCGCCGATCGCGGCGAACTGGGCGAGGGCGCCGATGCCGGGGAGGGTGGAGATGTTCGGCGGGGCGCCGCCCGGCGGGTTGGCGATGCGCTGCTCACGGCCGGTCAGCTCGAAGGTACGGGAGCCGGTGCCCGCCAGGCCGGGGTAGCTGTCGGCGCTCGCGCCGCGCAGCACGGCCTGGAAGCCGGTGGAGTCCACGCCACCGGTCCGGGTGACCCGGAAGGCGGGGCCCGTGCCGCTGCCCGTTCCCTTGAGATAGTGGTCGAACCAGCCCGTGATCCGGGTGTCGACGCGAGCGCTGGTCTCGGTGCCGCCGTCGTGGCCGCCCGCGAACCAGTCGACGCCGACGGGGGCGCCGTTGGCGGCCACGGCCTTGGCGATCGCGTCGCCCTGGTCGAGCGGGAAGAGCGAGTCCTGCTGCCCCTGAACGACGAGGGTCGGCACCTTGAGCCTGGCTGCCACGGAGGACGGGCTGGAGCGCTCCAGCACCGCGACGGCCTCGGCGTCGGCATGGCCGGCGGTGGCGACGCGGTTGTACATCGCGCAGAGCTCGTCCAGGAAGCGGCCGCACCCGACCTGGCCGTCGGGCGGCTGCGGGCCCCTCGGGGGGCCGGTCAGGTCGCCGGCCGACCCGGTGGTGAAGAAGATCCCGGCCCAGAGCTTCTTGAACACCCCGTCGGCCGCACCGCTCCCCCGCACGCCCTGCGGGAAGAGCGCGTCGGCCAGGTTCCACCAGGTGATCTGGCTGGCCACGGCGTCGATCCGGGAGTCGTACGCGGCGCCGAGCAGCGCGGCCCCGCCGCCGTACGAGGCGCCGGTGATCCCGACCTTCGGGTCGCCGGGGGCGTCGAGCTGGACCTCGGGCCGCTTGGCCAGCCAGTCGACCAGGTGCTTGACGTCCTCGATCTCGCGGTCGGGCGCATCCAGCCCGATCTTGCCGGTGGAGTGCCCGAAGCCGCGCGCCGACCAGGTCAGCACCGCGTAGCCGGAGCGGGCGAGCTGCTGGGCGCGCTCGCGCTCACCGTCCTTGCTGCCGCCGAAGCCGTGTGCGAGCAGGATCGCGGGGCGGGCGCCGGTGCCCGTGGTGAAGAAGGAGGTGTCCAGGCTGACCTTCCGGGCGCTGCCCGGGGTCTCCGGCATCTCGAGGAAACGATCCTCCTGATGCACCGCCGCCCGATCGTCGCCGGAGGCCACCGCGACCGTCCCGGCCGCCCCGGCCAGCAGCACCGCCGCCACCGAGCCCGCCAGCACCTTCCGGGTCGTCAGACCTCGGCGCCAGCGGCGCCATGCCCCACCGAAGCTCATGGGTACCGATCCTATCCGTTCTCGGAGTAGGAATCTTGTAAGAGACTCGGGCCGGCAGGCGGGCCAAGGATCAGGATCGGGTACCCAGGGGCCGCCATCCGCAGCCGGGAGACGGACCGCTGGACGCGCTGGGAAGGCTCGTACTGACGATCTGTGAAACAGGTGGACTGCCGTGGCGGGTATGGCCATAGTGATCCACATGGCTTCCCTTGTACGACACATCACCATCGACTGCGCCGACGCCTACGCGCTCGGCAGCTTCTGGGCCGAGGTGCTCGACTCCTCGGTGCACGAGGACGACAAGCCCGGCGACCCGGAGGCACTGGTCGCCACCCCGGGCGGAACGCTCCTCTTCGTCACGGTCCCCGAGCCCAAGACGAGCAAGAACCGGGTGCACCTCGACGTCCAGCCCCAGGACCGCACCCGCGACGAGGAGGTCGAACGCCTCCTGACCCTCGGCGCCACCCTGGTGGCCGACCACCGCCGCCCCGACGGCACCGGCTGGGCGACCATGGCCGACATCGAGGGCAACGAGTTCTGCGTCGAGCGCAGCGCCGCCGAGCGCACCGCCTGATCCCGCTACCCGCGGCAGGCGTCGGCGGTCACGGACAGCCGACGTCCTGCCGCGGGAGCCGATAGCTCGCCCCGATGCGGTAGACGCCGGGGCGGGGCACAGAGAGGCGCGTCCAGTCTCCGTCCGGCGCCAGACAGGCGCCGTCCACGCCGTCGACGCCGAGCCAGGGCGACCAGGAGATACGGACGGTGACGGAGCCTTGGACGGGAACGTCGAGGAGGATGTCCGCCGGTCCGGCCCGCTGCACGGTGGCCGGTGGATCGGCCAGCGGGACCGGATCGGTGACCTCGTACAGCTCCCAGTTGCCGTCCGTCCAGATGTGGCGCAGCCACGGCTGCCCGTCGCGCACGAGGCGCGCCTCCTGCTCGGCGGCTCCGTCGGGAGCGCTGTCGGCCACGGCCACATACCGTACGGCCCAGTGCTGCAGCCAGGCGTGATAGCTCGGGGCGGTCAGCGTGGCCTCGTAGAAGAGGGCGCTGCGGTCGGCATCGACCTGACGGTTCCAGCCCCGTGCGAGATTGACGTACGGCGCCAGGATCGATGCTTCGCGGTGCGATCGGGTCGGCACGGCCTCGACGCGTACGCGGTCCGCGTGCAGCCGTTGCAGCTCGGCGATCACCGGGCCGCTCCGCGCCGCCCAGGACGGCACCGGCGCGGTCACGGCGAGGTCGCCGACCGGCTTCGCGAGCTGCCAGACCGCGACGACGGCGAACGCCGTGTACAGCGCCACCGCCCTTCTGCCTCCCTGCTGCGCCGCCGCGGCCAGTAACAGCGTCCCGCCGAAGAGCAGGGCCAGGCGCTCCACGTTGCTGCCCAGCGGGGAGGGGACGGCCCAGGTGGCGGCCACCCCGGCCGCGTACACCCAGGCGCCGGCCCGGAGGATGCGCCACCGCCGAGGGGCGAGGACGGCCAGCGCGACGGCTGCGCCGGTCGGGACGAGCAGCGAGGTCGCATTCATCGGCTGTACCCCGGTGAACGGGAAGAGCAGCACCGACGCGAGGACCACCAGGGGCGGGCCGAGTCCCGTCGTGAGCGCCCGGCGGCGGTGCCCGGCCAGGAACAGACCGGCCGCGGCGACCTCCAGGAGCAGGCCCGCCACCGGGCTGGTGAGCGCGGCCAGGAACCCCAGCACCGTCGCCGTGCAGGCCTGCCGGTTTCGCAGCGGAAGCCCGGGCCTGGGGGCCACCAGCGCCAGCGCGGCGAGCCCGAACAGCACGCCCACCGCGAAGGTCACCCGTCCACTCGCGACGTTGCACGACAGGGCCAGCGCTCCCCATGACGCAGGTACCGCCGGCCGCCGGATCCCCGAACGCACCAGCAGCCAGGCCAACAACCCCGCCGAGGCGGCGCCCGCCACCACGGCGGCCGTCCGCACACCCACCGCAGCCATCAGGTACGGCGCGAGCACGCTGTACGACACGGGATGCACTCCCCCGTACCACGACAAGGCGTACGCAGCCTCGGGGTGATCCCTGGCGAACCGCATCCACGCGTACTGCGCCGCCAGGTCGCCGCCCCCGCTCGCCGCCCACCACGCCCACGCGACGTTGAGCGCCAGGGCCAGCAGCACGGCCGCCGCCACGGTCCTCCCCGGCCCCCACGGCCGCCGGGCTTCACCATGGTGGCGTGCGGGCGTCACGACTGCCTCGGCGAGCAGTCCGGTCACGGGCACATCCCTTCACCACCACCGGATGACGAGATACCGACCCGCGCTCCCCCAGCCGCCCCAGCCGCCCCACCCGGCGCGACCCGGCAGACCGTCACAGCGCCGGTCCGCCCGCCGGTCGACGGACGCACGGACGCAGCCCACTCACCGGTGCACCGAGCGCACCCACCCCACGGGATCGGGTCACATTAGCCATGGCCCCCGACCCTAGGGGATTCTCCCGATCTTCCTCGGGACCATCACGCCGAACCGCCGACGAGCAAGCACGGGACGCTTCAGAAGAGATGACACGACGTCAGTGATCTGGCTGCCCCCGACTCTGCCGGTCCGTCTGCGTGGCGTGTTGACCTGGCCCGGCGGAGGTCAGAAGACTTGACCTCGTCGGTGGCCTCCGACATCCGCACTGGGCGACCACCTCATCACCGGGGGACGTAGTGACAGGACAGGTTGTTCCGCACGAGGTTCAGGGCAGTGGATCCGAACGAGCCCTCCTGCTCCACAACTGGTTCGGCGACCGGTCCAGCTTCGACCCGATCCGCGAGCATCTGAACGGGGACACCTTCAGCTACGCGTTCCTGGACTGCCGCGGGTACGGCGAGGCGAAGGACGCCGACGGCGCTTTCACCATGGAGGAGGTCGCCGAGGACGCCCTCGCCGTGGCCGACCACCTGGGCTGGCAGACCTTCTCGGTCATCGGCCACTCCATGGGCGGCAAGGCGGCTCAGCTGATGATGCTGGACGCCCCGTCGCGCGTCCGCTCCATCATCGGCATCTCGCCGGTGCCCGCGTCCGGCTTCCCGCTCGACGAGGCGACCTGGGAGCTGTTCGCCGGAGCCGCGGACAATCCCGCCAACCGCAGGGCGATCATCGACAACACCACCGGCGGGCAGCACGACGCCGCCTGGCTGGACGCCATGGTGAGCCGCTCGGTGGAGCGCTCCTCGGCAACAGCCTTCCGCGCCTACCTCAACTCCTGGTCACGCGACGACTTCCACGAGCGTGTCAAGGACAACCCCACCCCGGTCCTCCTCGTCGCCGGCGCGAACGACCCGGCCCTGGGCCCCGAGGCCCTGCAGGCCACCTGGCTGCAGTGGTACCCCAACGCCCAGCTCGAAGTACTCCAGAACGCGGGCCACTACGCGCCGGAGGAAGACCCCGCGGCCCTCGCGGCAGCCGTCGAGCGGTACCTCGGCCGCTGAAGCCCCAAGGAGCCGGCGCTCACACCTTCGAGGCTCGGCCGCTGTTCGACCCATCCCTCCCAGGCCGCGATCAGTGACGGGACGAAGAAGCGGTGCTCCCAGAAGCCGCTCTCGGCGGCCGGCCGGTCGAGGGCCGTCAGCCAGTGTTCGACATCGGCCTCCAGGTCGCCCGCGTCGTAGGGCCCGAGCAGCACGGGCGCGGACAGCGCGGCATGGTGCAACAGCGCGATCCGCAGGAACTGGACGGGCCGACTCGCGAAGCTGAGCACCCGGAGTTCTCCGGGCCACCGAGCGTGGTGCCGTCGAGCGCGGCGAGTGGCCTTGCGCCCTCCGGCATCAGGTGGCGAACTCGCCGACCCAGCTGCGCAGCAGCAGATGCTTGGGCAGGTACTCGGAGTCCAACTCGACCGGCATGCCGGCGTCGTACGCCAGGCAGGCCACGCCGAGCAGGGCGAGCGCGACGAACCCGTCGCAGTCCGCGGCCCGCTCCTCGTCCGCGGTCCAGTACCGCCGGTGCAACTCAAGCCCCTCCGCCAGCGCCTCGTTGAACGCCTCGACGTCCCGCTGAACGAACTGGAAGAACGCTCCGATCGGCGGGTACAGGAGCTCCAGTACCAACTCCCGTCCGGCGATCACCGCCACATCGGGATCCGTCCCCTCGATGGCCTCCGCCAACTTCTCGCCCAGCTCCGGCCGCTCCGCCCAGAACGCCTGGAGCGCCTCCACCCAGGCATAGATGTACTCGTCGAACTCCGCCCCCGAAGCCCGCAGCGCATCCACCGACACCGCGCTCAGCATGTCCAGACGCCCGCGCTCCCGGCAGACCACGGCCAGCCAGAACGCGTTCAACCACGCCCCGGCATCAGTGAAGTGCTGCGGATCGGTCGTGGAAACCGACCGAACCTCGTCGCCGATCCGGCACTCCACCGAGTTCCCCTCGGCAGTCAGCGCGGCGAACACCGCAGACGACGTCTGCATCGCCGTGACATAGGCCTCCCACGTCTCCAGCTCCTCGGCAACCGGATCCAGCAGACCGCGCTTCTCCGCCATGATCAGAGAAGTCGTGGCGGCACCGCTGAGTCGCCACGCACTGAGCTCATCGTCACTGAGCCGCTTCCCGAGGATCCGGACAAGGGACTCCACATCCCGCGCGGCATTGCCACTGTCGACGTCATGACGAGCCACCGTCTCCACCATCTTGACTTCCCCTCGGTTCCGGCTTGCCGATGTCAAACTCCTTCATCTTATAGCCGGCGTACTGTTCGTCCTTCACCTTTGCCTGAACCAGGACATAATCAAGCTTTCCGTTCTCCCAGGCAGTCCTGAGCTTGTCCGCGAGGCCCTCCTCGTCGCCGCCGCGCTTCTCCATCTGAGCGAGAATCGCCTCGAAGTAGTCCGGGTGCCCCTGCATCACCTTCCGACCGTTGGTGGCCTTTCGATCACCGAGCTTCGCGGTCGGGGCCTTTGCCTCCACGACCACGTAGCCACCGTTAGGCAGCTCCCAGATCTGGTCGAACCTGTTGTTCCCCTCCTTTCTGTCGTCAATTCGGGTGGCACCCGCCCACTTCTCCTGGTCGGGCACGGCGTGGTACTCGGCCGCCTGGTCGCCGAGCTCCTCACCGGCCTTGCCCATTTGTGCGTGCGGATCCTTGTGAGCGTCGCGAGCCTCCTCGTACTTCTTCTTGTTCTCGTCCGTTCGGTTCGCGACCAGTGCTTGCTCTGCGGCCTCGAGCACCTTCTCGGCCGCCCGGTCCTGCGCAATGGCCCTCTTGCGCTTCTCGACGGCGTCGAGGATCCGCTGCTTGTGCTCCTCTGCGACCGTCGCGGGCTTGCCGAGCACATCCGGTATCTGCTTGTACGACTCCGCGAGCGGGGGCGGCGCATCCGATGCGGCGATCCACTTGTCGTCGGAGTCCTCCGGGTACTTCGGATTCCGCGTCAGCTGCGGGATCTCGTTGCCGTTCTCATCCTTCTTTCCGATACGAGAACGGCGGCCGTCCTTGCTGTAATGCTCCTTGAACCATTTCTGGTCCTTTTCGTTGGCCCTCGCGACCTGTTGCCTGACCCGCTCACGGTCGGCGTCATCGTTGCCGGCCGGGCGCTCAGGGGCGCGGCGCTCGGGGCGGTCGTCGGATGTGTCGTGATGGGGGTCAGGGGCAGGGTTGGCCGGACGGCGGTCGGGTGTGAGGGGGATGGCGAAGACGCCGTTGTCGCCGTTGTGGAGCGGCTTGTCGCTGCGCCGGCCGGTCTGGGCGTCGACGTAGGTGATCTTGCCGTTGTGGTTGACGGCATTCCATGCGTGGGCACGGCCGTCGGCATCGCGGGTGATGATCACCGCCTGCGAGCCGTGGCCGTTCTGCCGGAGGGTGTCCTCCAGCCGCCGGTAGGCGCTCGGGCCGTCGCCCAGGTCCGAGAACTTGGCGCCGAGCGCGTTCTCGATGCGGTCGCGGCCGCCGCGTTCGCCGCGGTCGGAGGGACGACCGTCGGCGTCGTAGTCCGGGGTCCGGGAGGCCGCCGGGGTCGGGTGGCCGGAGTAGGTGTCGACGGTGGCGAGCGCGACGTCGACGCAGTTGTTGTTGCGGCCGGGGGCGTGGGGATCGTCGCCGTTGATCGCGCCGGGCCAGTCGCTGTCGTTGGGGTCCGGGTGCCGCTGCGGCGTGCCGTCCGGGTTGCGCGGGACGGCACTCTCGACCCGCTCGTGGTCGCGGGCGGACGGCTCCTCCAGTCCGCCTGGACGGTCGGTGGGTCGGTTGTCCGTGGCACGGGGGGACGGGTCCGTGTCCTTGGACGAATCGTGGGTCGTGTCCGAGGAGGGGTCGTGGTTGTCCCGGTCCGGGCGGGACGGGTCCGTGTCCTTGGACGGGTCGTGGGTGGTGTCCGGTGCGGCGGGGTCGTGGTTGTCCCGGTCCGGGCGGGAAGGGTCGGCCGTCGGGTGATCGGGGGTGTGCTGAGGCGCGGGCCGCTGGTCCTGGTCGTGGCGCGGGGCGTCGCCCGGACGGGCTGGTCCGGACGCGTCTCCGTGCGGCGGGTTCGCGGCCGGGGTCGGCGAGGTCCGGCCGGGGGCTGCGGGCGACTGCGCGTACGCGGCCCGGGGGTCGGGGCGGGACGGCGTGCCGGGTGCGGCGGACGGCCTGTCGCCCGCCGGACGCGGAGGGCTGCTCGGCGCCGCCGGGGACCGGTCGGCAGCCGGCCGGGGGGTGAAGGTCGGGTTCGAGGGCGACTGCGTGTCCGGACGGTCCGTCCGCCCCGGCCCGGTCTGGCCGGGCACGGTCTGGCCGGGCACGGTCTGGCCGGGCACGGTCGGACGGGACGACGAGGGTGCGCCGGTGGACGGCGCAGCGGCGGTCGGGCTCGGGCGGCTGGAGCCGGGCGTCGCGCCACCGGGGGTCCCGGTCGGCGCCGTGCCGCCCGGCATCATCGGGCCGGTTGCCGCCGGGTTGGCCGTGGACTGGTTCGTGGGCGTGGACGAGTCCGCCCCGGGGGCGTTGCGGTGGTCCGGCGCCGTCTGGACCGCGGACGGCCCGAGGCCGGCCGTGTGGAGCGACCCGGGCCTGGGGGTGCCGTCCGACTGCCGGTCGGGAGCCGGGTCGGCCATCGCTGTCCGTGGGTCGACACGGGGAACGCCGTCCGACGGTTGCACTCGGGGGTCGGCAGACCGGGGTCCGGGCTCGCCCGGCGTGTGCGAGGGCGCAGAGGCATCCGGTGTCGGGCCGGCGGGCGACGGGGTCCGCGGATCAGCGGTGCGCGGATCGGGAGTGCCTGCGGTGGGCGGCTGCTGGGAAGGACGTTCCTGCGGCT
The DNA here is from genome assembly GCF_007828955.1 of Kitasatospora atroaurantiaca. Classification (NCBI taxonomy): domain Bacteria; kingdom Bacillati; phylum Actinomycetota; class Actinomycetes; order Kitasatosporales; family Streptomycetaceae; genus Kitasatospora; species Kitasatospora atroaurantiaca. Next base: position 1,709,234 of record NZ_VIVR01000001.1, read on the forward strand.
GGGCAGCGTCGGGACGCGTCGCCGTGCCCGTGTCGGGACGCGTCGCCGTGCCCGTGTCGGGCGCAGCTTCGTGACGCGGCGAGGGAATGTCACCGGGGGCGGGCTGGTGCGGGCGGCTGTCACCGGCCGGAGCCGGCCCCTGCGGCCCGGGCGACGCACCATCGGACGGCCGGACGGGCCCATAACTCGGGGCAGCGGGTCGGCTCTCCGCCGTACCGGACTGGTGCGCCGGAGCGTCACCGGTCCTTGCCGGGCCCGACGAATCCCCTGGGGCCGTCGGCCGGCCGTCGCCGCTGACCGGACCCGGCGTGTGGGAGGCGGTCGGCTGGGTCTCCGGAGTCCGTGGGGGCACACCCCCGGAACCGTCGGCCCGGCCCTCCCGCCCTACATGCGCACCGGAGGACTGGCCGTCACCACCGCGCGCAGGGCCGTCACCCGACCCACCGTGCTGGCCATCACGCCCAACATGCCCAGGAGACGACTGACCATCCCCACCACGCGCAGGACCATCACCCGACCCACCGTGCTGACCATCACGCCCAACATGCCCAGGAGACGACTGACCATCACCACCACGCGCAGGGCCGTCACCCGACCCACCATGCTGGCCATCACGCCCAACATGCCCAGGAGACGACTGACCATCACCACCAGCCGACGGCGGCGGAGTTGCGTCACCGGCCCTCGCCGGGCCCGACGAATCACCGGACGGCTGACCGGCGCCGTCCGAGCCGGCGTGCTGAGACGCGGGCGGCGTGCTGTCGCCGGACGGGGCGGGGGTCGGGTCCGAGTTGAGCCGGGTGCCGAAAGCGTCCAACGGCGCCGTGGGGCGGCCGTCGTTCCCGCTCGACACGGGGCGGGTCGCGGTCGGTGTGCTGCCGTTGCCCGAGCCCGAGGAGTTGTCGGCACTCGAGTTCTCGGGACCCGAGCCGGACGGACGGGTGGAACCGTCGCTGCTTCCCGGATCCGGCGCGTGCCGCGACCCCGTACCGGACGAGCCGGAGGAACCGGACGAGCCGGAGGAGCCCGAAGAGCCAGAAGAGCCCGAGGACCCAGATGAGTCGGAGGACCCAGATGAGTCGGAGGACCCGCCAGAATCGCCCGCCCCGTCCCGGCCACGGCTACCGGAGCCCGAGGAGCCATCGGAGTGCGAGGAACCACCGGAGTGCGAGGAATCCGAGGACCCCTCCGACCCGCCCGAGTCCGACCCGTGCCGCCCGGCCGCCGACTCGGCGTGGTGCCGCGCCGCGCCCCCGGCCCGCGAACCGAGGCCGTCCTTGAGGGCGTCCTTGAAGGTGTCCCCGGAGTTCTTCGCCGCGTCGACGAACTCCTTGCCGCCGCGCTTTGCGGTCCGCCCCAGGTCGTAGCCGTCCTGCGCGCCGAAACCCTGGTTGACGGTCTGGGCGATCAGGTCGCTGATCATGCCCTGGATCGCCGAGACGGCCGGTTCCTTGAGCGTTTCGAGGATGGCCTCCTGCAGGGCCTGCCGCAGCTCGCGCAGCAGCCGCCGCACGATCAGCTTGGCCGCCTGCGTGGCGCCGAGCGCGCCCAGCTCGGAGAGGCCGAAGGTGAACGGCGCGGCCGCCTGAGCGGCGATCAGTTCCACCGCCAGCGCCACGAGCTGCGCGATCACGGCGACCTTGCAGGTGATCACGATGACGGCCGCCGCGTCCAGCGCCGCCGCGATCAGCCGCGCGGCCATCGCGGCGTCGGCCAGGTACCCGCTGTTGCCGCCGCCGGAGAACTTCTCCCAGGCCTTGCCGAAGCCGTCGATCGAGTCACCGGAGTTGGCCGACATGATGCTGTTGGCGGAGCCGGCCGCCCGGTAGTGCATCTCCTCGACCTGGTCCGCGAAGTCCCGCCAGACCTGCGCGGACTCCATGAGCTTGTCCTCGTCGGCGGTCGGCCAGTCGTAGCCGAGCATCTCGAGGACCCACTCAACACTGTCCGGCAGCATGAGCGACACGACGTCATTCCCCCCTGGCAAAAAACAACGAACGGCGGACGGTCAACGGCTGTGGAGCCGGTACGAAGGCAGGACGAGCGCGGTGCGAGAACGGGTCAGTACACCGGGCGGGACATCGTGCGGATCCCGTCGCCGAGTCCGTCCACCCGGCTGCCCATCGCGTCGAGCCGGCCGCCGGTCTCGGACTCGTTGGCCTCGTGGTTCGCCGCCATGCCCTGCAGCTTCTGGCCCATCTCACCGAGCCGGGTGCCGAGCGACTTCATGGACTCCTCCATGCCGTCCCGCAGGCCTTCGTAGACCACCCCGAACTTCTCGCCGAGGTCGTCGTCGCCCCAGGGCGGTGTGTCGCCCTTCTCCAGGGTCTCCAGCCGGGACATCATCTGGTCGACGGCGTTGAGGAAGTCCTCACCCACTGCCTCGAAGCTCCGCCCCTCGGACCGGAGGTTGTCCGCGTCCACGACGATCTGTTGCTGTGCCATCCCCGCCCCGACTCCCCGTGCCCGCACCCGCGCCTACAACCAAGCAGGCTGACAGTCATTCAATCCTATGTGTCGGACACGACAGACCGTCAGCCACCCCCACCCCGCGCGCTACTTCCGCTTCTCGCGCCCCTCGCTCTCCCGCTCCCGCTCCTCGATCAACTTCTCCGCGCGCGCCTCGGACTGCTCCCGCTGCTTCGGCGACATGTTCTCCGCCGCCTCCCGCATCTGACCCAGCCGGTCGCCGATGATGCCGAGGTAGCGGTCGGACTGCACCACCTCACGCATGCCGACCCGGCCACTCAGTACGTCCTTCGCCATCTCCTGCAGGGGCTTGCCCACCGAGGGGTTGTCGGCGATCGTCCGCAGTGCCTTGTGCAGCTGGCGCGCCTGCTCAGGGTTGTCGGCGACCTCCAGCAGCTCGTCGTCCTCGATCTCCCGCTCCGCGGCCATGACCGCCCCCTTAGTTCCGTGGTCTCCGTCGGTACGCTGCCGCCAACTGTCTCAGCCCGCCGCGACATTGGTCATGCGATCATATGACCCCAGCAGGCAGTTCCCGTCCGGCCTTGCCCGCCCGGCAGGTAGCCTCGGAGCATCCACCACCATCGAGGAGTTCTGCGTGATCAGCCAGGAGCAAGCTCTCAGCACCGCCGACGGCTGGCTGAACGGCGACGCACCCGCCGAGCAGCGCCGTGAGGTGCGCAACCGGGAGTTCGACCTCGGCTGGGCGGTCTGGGCCGCGCCCGCAGCACTGGAGCGCGACCCGGTGACCGGCGAGCGCCGCCCGCCGGCCGACCTCGGTGACGCCTGCGGCGTGGTGGACCGGCAGACCGGTGAGCTCAGCGTCTGGTCCTCGATCCCGGTGGACGAGGTCATCGAGGTGTACCGCCAGCGCAGCCGCCCCGCCACAGGCCCGGGCAACGCGCTGACCGCCACCTACCCGCACCCGGTCACCGGCGAGACCACCCGGATCGACCTCACTGCAGGCCCCGGCCGCCCGCCGGTCGAGCACCAGCTGGTGGCCGAACTGGCCCGGCGTGGCGTGCCGGAGAACGCCGTCCGCACCATTCACACCAGCCTGCGCTCGGCCACCCTGCCGGGCGGCTACCCGGCCGCCGTACTGGAGCGCCACTTCCCGACCGCCGAGGTGAGCTGCGACCACCCGTACGGGATCGCCGCCGAGGAGCGCACCCAGGGCGTGGCCGCGCTGACGGAGCGGCAACAGCGCGAGGTGCGCCCCGCGCCGCCCCGGCCGAACCGGGTGCCCGCGCCACTGCCGGACGCCGTCACCCCGGCCGAGCCGGTCCGGGACGTAGCGCTCGGGCGTCAGCTCCCCATCGCCGTCGGCAGGGTGGTCCGATACGACGCCGACGACCTGGCCGCCAGTGCGCTGCCCGACGCCACCCGGTCCACCCTCGCCTGGGCCGGACTGCCTGCCGAACTCCCGCTCTTCTTCACCGCGGACCGGCCCGACGCCCCGCCCGCGGGCGGTCTCCTCGCCGACCTGCGCACCCACTTCATGGCGGCGGGCTCACCGGCCGACCCGAAGGTGCTCGACGTCCTGGCCTCCTGGACCCGGATCGGCTCGGACGGGCTCTGCGTGATCGCCGTCCAGCACTCGGGCGACGAGCCCGGCTCGGTCTGGGCCGTCCACCCGCGCACCGGCAGCGGACGCTTCGTCAACAGCTCGGTGTCCACCTTCGTCCGTAGCCTCGCGCTGCTCGCCGACACCTGGCCCACCTTGGCGGGTCTCGACCCGACGGCCGCCGGGGCGGCACTGGCCGCACTCCAGACCGGACTGGCCGAGATCGACCCGCAGGCGTTCCGCCGGGACACCACCTGGTGGGCGGTGCTGGTCGAGCAGATGTGGCACGGACTGTTCTAGAGGCGCCCCTCCAGAGCGGCTCGAGCAACACCCCGACCGCCACAGCAGGAATCCGGCAAATCGGCCCGGTATGGTGCAAACCACACCGGAGTCGATCCGTCGAGGTGCCCCCGTGCTCTGGCAGCTGTCCACGCTTCTCGGCATCGTCGCCGTGACCGTCGCCATCGGGTGGATCGTCGACCAGGTGCTGCAGCGGGTGGCGGCCCGACATCCGGAGGCGCCGGTCTGGCCGTTGCTGCGCCGATGCCGGGTGCCCCTCCAACTGGTGGTGCTGGCGAGCCTGCTGCTGGCCGCGGGGTCGCTGGAGCGGCTGCTCGATCTCGAGGGCGACGGACTGCACCACGCCACCGTGCTGTTCCTGATCGCGAGCCTGGGCTGGCTGACCGTCAGGGTCGTGGCGGCGGCACTGGAAGCAGTCCTCAGCCGGTACGAGACGGTCAGCGACGACCCGTCACGGGTGCAGCGGGTGCACACCCAGATCAGCATGCTCCGACGGGTCGTCAGCGCGCTCATCGCGGTGGTCACCGTAGCGGTGATCCTGCTGACCTTCGAGGCCATGCGTACGATCGGTGCCAGCCTGCTCGCCTCGGCGGGCATCATCGGCATCGTGGCCGGCATCGCCGCTCAGAGCACGCTGGGCAACTTCTTCGCGGGCCTGCAGATCGCCTTCAGCGACACCGTCAGGATCGGCGACACCGTCGTGGTGGACGGCCAGCAGGGTGTCGTCGAGGAGATCACCCTGTCCTACCTGGTGCTCCGCATGTGGGACTACCGGCGGCTGGTCGTCCCGGTCTCGTACTTCGTCAGCAAGCCGTTCGAGAACTGGACCCGCAAGCACCCGGGCCTGCTCGCCTGGGTGGTCCTGCACCTCGACCACACCACCCCGGTCGACCGGCTCCGCACGGCCCTGCACGACCACCTGCAGACCTCACCGCTGTGGGACGGCGAGGAGTGGTCCCTCCAGGTCACCGACACCACCCCCACCACCCTGGTGATCCGGGCCGCCATGACGGCCCGGACGCCGGACGACGCCGCCGGCCTCCGCTTCGAGGTACGCGAGCAACTGATCGCGTACCTCCGCGACGAGCACCCGAACGCCCTCCCCCGCATCCGCACGGACGAGACGCCGCCCAAGACCGGCTAGACGCCGCGCGGGCTGTTCCTGGAGAACTACGGCCCGGAGGCTACAGGACCCGGGTCATCGTCCGGTGGGGAATTCCCGCGTCGTCGTAGACCGGGCCCTCGGCCTCGTAGCCGAGGCGCTCGTAGAAGCCCAGGGCCTGGACCTGCGCGTGCAGTTCGAGCTCCCGGCCGCCGTGCTCGCGCCCGGCCTGCTCGATCGCCCGGACCAGGTCGGCGCCGAGCCCGGTGCCCCGGGCGGCCCGAACCACCGCGAGGCGGCCGAGCAGCACCCGGCCCTCGACACCCGTCAGCTTCAGCGCCTCGTCGCCGTGGATCAGCCGGCCGGTGCCCAGCGGCGTACCGTCCTCGGCCAGCGCCAGCACGTGCAGCGAGGTCGCGTCGAGCTCGTCGTACTCGAGCTCCTCCGGGACGTTCTGCTCCACCACGAAGACCTCGCGCCGGATGCCGTGCACCAGCGCCAGGTCCGCCTCCCCGACCGCGACGCGGATCATCTCAGCTCTCCGAGGCGATGACGTCCAGCGCCTTCTGCAGGTCGGCCGGGTACTCGCTCCGGAACTGCACCCACGCACCGTCGGCAGGGTGCTCGAAGCCCAGCTCCACGGCGTGCAGCCACTGCCGCGTGAGCCCGAGGCGCTTGGCCAGCGTCGGGTCGGCGCCGTAGGTCAGGTCGCCGACGCACGGGTGGCGCAGCGCGGACATGTGCACCCGGATCTGGTGCGTGCGGCCGGTCTCCAGCTTGATGTCCAGCAGCGACGCCGCGCGGTACGCCTCGATCAGGTCGTAGTGCGTCACCGAGGGCTTGCCGGCCTGGGTGACCGCCCACTTCCAGTCCGAGCTCGGGTGCCGGCCGATCGGAGCATCGACCGTCCCGCTCATCGGGTCGGGGTGCCCCTGGACCAGTGCGTTGTACTTCTTCTCCGTCACGCGGTCGTGGAACTGCCGCTTGAGGTCGGTGTACGCGCGCTCGGACTTCGCGACGACCATCAGCCCGGACGTGCCGACGTCCAGCCGGTGCACGATGCCCTGGCGCTCGGCGGCACCCGAGGTGGAGATCCGGTAGCCCGCCGCCGCCAGACCGCCGATGACCGTGGGACCGGTCCAACCGGGGCTGGGGTGCGCGGCGACGCCGACCGGCTTGTCGATCAGCACGATGTCGTCGTCGTCGTGGACGATCCGCATGCCCTCGACGTGCTCGGCGACGACCTGCACGGGGGCGGCGGGAGCGGGGATCTCGACCTCCAGCCAGGATCCGGCCATCACCCGGTCCGACTTGCCTGCCGTCGCGCCGTCGATCGTCACCTTCCCGTCAGCGGCCAGCTCGGCGGCCTTGGTACGGGAGAAGCCGAACATCCGGGCGAGGGCGGCGTCGAGTCGTTCGCCCTCCAGGCCGTCGGGAACGGGGAGGCTGCGGGTCTGCGCTGCGGTACTCACCCGTACGAGTATGCCGGAACGAAGACCCCTGATTCACTCGCCCTTGGCGGCCTGATGGGTCGTACCGTCCGGATTGCTGCCCCGGAAGGACAACAGGACCACCAGAATCCCGCCGCACACGATCGCCGAGTCGGCCAGGTTGAAGACCGCGAAGTGCTGGACGGAGATGAAGTCCACCACATGGCCCCGGAAGACGCCGGGCGTGCGGAACAGCCGGTCGGTGAGGTTGCCGAAGGCACCGCCCAGCAGCAGACCCAGCGCGATGGCCCAGGGCAGGCTGTACAACTTGCGGGCGATCCGCCAGATCACCACGATCACGGCGGCCGCGATCAGCGTGAACACCGCCGTCATCGCCTGGCCCATACCGAAGGCGGCCCCGGCGTTGCGGATGACCTGCAGGGTCACGATGTCGCCGGCCACCTCGATCGGCTGGTGGCCCTCCAGCCTGGCCACCACCAGCAGCTTGCTGCCGAGGTCGATCAGGTAGGCGAGCAGGGCGACCGCGAGCAGCACGCCGATCCGGCGGCGCCTGACGACCGTCACTCCGCTCTCGACGGCGGTCTCCTCCACGGCGTCCTCCGGGAGCGCGGTCGGGACGGAGTCGTCCTGGGTCTTCGGGGAACCTGGCGTACTGATGATCCGCTCCGCTGCCGTGACAAATGGGCCGACGTTACGGGGTCGAGCGTACGGCAACGCCCGACCCCTTGGCCCACTCTGCTGCTCGCCTTGACTACCTGCGTTCCTGCTTCGCCTTGCACTGAACGCACAGCGTGGCCCGCGGGAAGGCCTGCAGCCGGGCCTTGCCCACCGCCTGGCCGCAGGACTCGCACACTCCGAAGCCGACGCCCTCCAGCCGGGCCAGCGCGCGCTCGGTCTGGGCCAGGCTGTCCCGGGCGTTGTTGGCCAGGGCCAGCTCGCTCTCCCGGTTGATGTTCTTGGTACCGGCGTCGACCTGGTCGTCCCCCGCACCGTCGTTCGAGTCGCGCATCAGGCCGGTGATCGCCGCCTCCGCGGCCTCGATCTCGGCCCGGAGCCGCACCAGCTCGCCGTCCAGCTCACCGTGCAGCTCGGCGACCTCGGCCGCCGTCCAGGGGTCCTCACCTGGGCGTACGGGCAGCTCGGCCGGGTCCACCGACTCGGCGCCGCCCCTTGCGCCGGTCCCCGCCGGCGTGTGGGTGCGGCTGGTCGCCGCGACCCGCCCGGCCGTCGTCGTACTGGTCTTGTGCCGTGTGTTCACGGTCCCCTCCCCTGAGTCGCCCGCCACGGCCTTGCGTGCCCGCTTGGTGGCGGTAGCGCCGGTTGCCTTCTCAGCCATGGCTTCGACCTCATCTACGAACGAATCGAACCGCCGGTTCCCGGCGGCCTCCAGTGCCGGAACGATAATCCCCATCGAATCCGGTCACAACGGGACATACCGATGCCTCATACCGATCCCACCCGAGCAGCCGCCGCTGCCGCCCCTGCCCGAGTGCTGACCAAGTTGTGCCCAGATCGTCATCGGCTAACCACTCAGCGAGTTACGGCAAACCCACTTGTCGGGGCCGATACACTGAAGCCTGCAAGGCGCAGATGGGACGAGTACCGACGTACGCAGCCATGAGCGACCCGGGGATGGTGCGAGCCCGGGGGTGTGCACGGCGGGAAGATCACCCCGGAGCCGCCGGAAGAACGGCCTCACGGCCCACTAGACCCGGCAGCAAGCCCAAACAAGAGGGCCGCACGCACCACCGCGGTCAAGGAGGGTGGTACCGCGGGACGGCAGACACCGTCTCGTCCCTCCGTCGGATCAGACCCACGCATCCGCCGGAGGTAGAAGCCCAGTGACCACCTACAACCCCGTCCCCGCCCAGGTGGACCTCCCCGCCCTCGAGCACCAGATCCTGAGCTTCTGGCAGGACAACAAGGTCTTCGAGCGCAGCCTGGAGCAGTCCGAGGGCCGCCCCGAGTGGGTGTTCTACGAGGGCCCGCCGACCGCCAACGGCATGCCCGGCGCCCACCACATCGAGGCCCGCGTCTTCAAGGACGTCTTCCCGCGCTACCGGACGATGAAGGGCTACCACGTCGCCCGCAAGGCCGGCTGGGACTGCCACGGCCTCCCGGTCGAGCTCGCCGTCGAGAAGGAGCTCGGCTTCTCCGGCAAGCAGGACATCGAGAAGTACGGCATCGCCGAGTTCAACGCCAAGTGCCGCGAGAGCGTCACCCGCCACACCGACGAGTTCGCCAAGCTGACCACCCGCATGGGCTACTGGGTCGACCTCGACGAGGCGTACCGCACCATGGACCCCTCCTACGTGCAGTCCGTCTGGTGGTCCCTCAAGCAGATCTTCGACAAGGGCCTCCTCGTCCAGGACCACCGCGTCGCCCCCTGGTGCCCCCGATGCGGCACCGGCCTCTCCGACCACGAGCTGGCCCAGGGCTACGAGACCGTCGTCGACCCCTCCGTCTTCGTCCGCTTCCCCCTCACCTCCGGCCCCCTCGCCGACGACGCCTCGCTCCTCGTCTGGACGACCACCCCCTGGACCCTGGTCTCCAACACCGCCGTAGCCACGCACCCCGAGGTGACCTACGTCGTCGCCACCGACGGCAACGAGAAGCTCGTCGTCGCCGAGCCCCTCCTCACCAAGGCCCTCGGCGAGGGCTGGGAGCCCACCGGTCAGACCTTCACCGGCCGCGAGATGGAGCGCTGGACGTACCGACGCCCCTTCGACCTCGTCGAGATCCCGGACGCCCACTACATCGTCAACGCCGAGTACGTGACGACCGACGACGGTACCGGCCTGGTCCACCAGTCCCCGGCCTTCGGCGCCGACGACCTCGCCGTCTGCCGCCAGTACGGCCTGCCGGTCGTCAACCCGGTCATGCCCGACGGCACCTTCGCCCCCGAGGTCCCGCTGGTCGGCGGCATCTTCTTCAAGAAGGCCGACGAGACCCTGGTCGCCGACCTCAAGGCCCGCGACCTCCTCTTCCGCCACCTCCCGTACGAGCACAGCTACCCGCACTGCTGGCGCTGCCACACCGCGCTGCTCTACTACGCGCAGCCGTCCTGGTACATCCGCACCACCGCCGTCAAGGACGCGCTGATCCGGGAGAACGAAGCCACCAACTGGTTCCCCTCCTCCGTCAAGCACGGCCGCTTCGGCGACTGGCTGAACAACAACATCGACTGGGCCCTCTCCCGCAACCGCTACTGGGGCACTCCCCTCCCCATCTGGCGCTGCGAGGAGAACCACCTCACCTGCGTCGGCTCCCTCGCCGAGCTCTCCGAGCTGACCGGCACCGACCAGAGCAGCCTCGACCCGCACCGCCCGTACATCGACGACGTCACCTTCGACTGCCGCGAATGCGGCGGTCTGTCGACCCGCGTCCCCGAGGTCATCGACGCCTGGTACGACTCGGGCTCCATGCCCTTCGCCCAGTACGGCTACCCGCTCCAGAACAAGGAGCTCTTCGAGAAGCGCTACCCGGCGCAGTTCATCTCCGAGGCGATCGACCAGACCCGCGGCTGGTTCTACACCCTCATGGCCGTCGGCACCCTCGTCTTCGACAGGAACAGCTACGAGAACGTCGTCTGCCTGGGCCACATCCTCGCCGAGGACGGCCGGAAGATGTCCAAGCACCTGGGCAACATCCTCCAGCCCATCCCGCTCATGGACCAGCACGGCGCCGACGCCGTCCGCTGGTTCATGGCGGCCGGCGGCTCGCCCTGGTCGGCCAGGCGCGTCGGCCACGGCACCATCCAGGAGGTGGTCCGCAAGACCCTCCTCACCTACTGGAACACCGTCGCCTTCCAGGCCCTCTACGCCCGCACCACCGGATGGGCCCCCTCCTCCTCCGACCCGAAGCCCGCCGACCGCCCCCAGCTCGACCGCTGGGTCCTCTCCGAGCTCAACACCCTCGTCCGCGAAACCGACGCCGCCCTCGAGGCCTACGACACCCAGCGCGCCGGCAAGCTCCTGTCGGGCTTCGTCGACGACCTCTCCAACTGGTACGTCCGCCGCGGCCGCCGCCGCTTCTGGCAGGGCGACAAGGCCGCCCTCGCCACCCTCCACGAGGCACTCGAAACCGTCACCCGCCTGATGGCCCCCCTCACCCCGTTCATCACCGAACGCGTGTGGCAGGACCTCGTCGTCCCGGTCGACCCGACCGCCCCCACCTCCGTCCACCTGGCCACCTGGCCGACCACAGACGAATCCCTCATCGACACCGACCTCTCCCGCCACATGGCCCTGGTCCGCCGCCTGGTCGAACTCGGCCGCGCCACCCGCGCGGAGTCCGGCGTCAAGACCCGCCAGCCGCTCTCCCGCGCACTGATCGCGGCCCAGGGCTGGGACGAACTCCCCGCCGACCTGCGCGCCCAGATCGCCGAAGAGCTCAACGTCTCCGCGCTGGAGTCCCTGGCGGCCGTCGGCGGCTCCCTCGTCGACACCACCGCCAAGGCCAACTTCCGCGCCCTCGGCAAGCGCTTCGGCAAGGGCGTCCAGGACGTCGCCAAGGCAGTGGCGGCCGCCGACGCAGCCGCCCTCGCCGTCGACCTCCGCACCACCGGAGCGGCAACCGTCTCCCTCAACGGCGAGACGGTGGCCCTCTCCCCCGACGAGGTCATCATCACCGAGACCCCGCGCGAGGGCTGGGCGGTGGCCAACGAGTCCGGCGCGACCGTCGCGCTCGACCTCCACATCACCCCGGAGCTCAAGCGCCTCGGCATCGCCCGCGACGCCATCCGCCAGATCCAGGAGGCCCGGAAGAACTCCGGCCTCGACGTCGCCGACCGCATCATCCTCCGCTGGCGCGCCGCCAACGAGGAGACCGCCGAGGCGATCGCCGAGCACGGGCCGCTGGTCGCCGACGAGGTCCTCGCCGTCGACTTCCAGGCCGGCGCGGCCGACTGGGAGTCCGAGAACTTCTCGGACGAGGGCCTCGGCCTCGCCTTCCAGCTCCGCAAAGCGTAACCGACAACACACCAAGCGGGGCCGTCTCCACACCGGAGGCGGCCCCGCTGCCGTACCACCGGCCCTACGGGAGGGGACGCGGGACGGGGTGGGTTGCGGAGGGAGGCGTAGAAGTGTGATGTGTGAGCCGCCAGGCTCGTACATCACACCAGCCCCCTGGAGCAGCTTCCCCGGCCCACGTCCCCGGCACCCCACCCGCACCCCGGCCCCGTAAACACACCGCCCCCACACACGAGGGCGCCCCCACCGTGACAATCCGTCACAGAGGGGGCGCCCTCGATGTACTACGTCAGCGACTCAAGCGACTCAGTTGTCGCCGTCCTCGTCGATCAGGAACCCACGCATCGGCGCCGGAGCCTGCTGCATCGGCTGCGGCGGCTGCGGACGCACCGCAGCCATCGGCTGGGTCATCCCCGCCGGAGCCATCTGTGCGGCACCGCTGCCACCGTTCGCCTGGCCCCCGAACGAGGGCTGGCCACTGCCGCCACCGAACGAGTTCTGGCCGCCGAACGACTGCCCGTTGCCACCGAACGAGGGCTGGCCGCCGAAGCTCGGCGCCCCACTGCTCATCGAGGAGGCACCGGCCGAGGCCATCGACGAAGCCGCCGGCGGCAGCGAAGCGGTGGCCGGAATCCGCGGCGGAGCCAGCGAGTCGTCCGCCTGCGACTCCAGCTGCCGCAGCTGCGTCTCCAGGTAGGACTTCAGACGCGTACGGTACTCACGCTCGAAGGCCCGCAGGTCCTCGACCTTGCGCTCGAGCGTCGCCCGCGCGGACTCCAGCGAGCCCATCGCCACGCGGTGCTTCTCCTGAGCGTCCCGCTCCAGAGCGTCCGCCTTGGCCCGAGCGTCCCGCTCCAGCCCCTCGGCACGGCTCCGCGCCTCGCCGACGATCTTGTTGGCCTCGGAACGCGCCTCGGAGATCGCCTGGTCCGCCGTCTGCTGCGCGAGCGCGAGCACGCGCGCCGCGCTGTCGCCGCCGGCGCCCTGCTGCTGCATCGGGCCGCCCATGGGCCCACCGAGCTGCTGCCCCATCGGACCGCCCATCGGCTGCAGCTGCTGCTGCCCACCCATGGTCTGGCCCATCTGCTGCGGACCACCGAGCTGCGGCTGCCCCATCGGGCCACCCATCGGCTGCAGCATCTGACCGCCCATCGGCTGGACCAGCTGCTGCTGGCCGCCCATGGTCTGGCCCATCTGCTGCTGGCCGCCCATCGGCTGGCCCATCTGCTGCTGGCCCATCTGGCCACCCTGGCCGGCCGGGAGCTGCGGAGCGCCGGACGGAAGACCCAGCGGCTGGTTGCCCATCTGCTGCGGGACGGGACCGCCCATCCCCTGCGGGCCACCCAGCTGCTGCGGCCCGGGGCCGCCCATCTGCTGACCGGGGCCCTGCTGCTGGCCGGGCACCGGCGGGCCGGATATGGCAGCAGGCACGGGGGCGCCGGGACGCCCGTCCTGCGGCTGCTGCTGCTCCTTGCGCATGTTGGCCTGGTTCTGCGCAGCGGCCCGAGTGGCAGCGGCCAGCTTGGCGCGCAGGTCCTCGTTCTCGCGGAGCAGACGCGTCAGCTCGGCTTCGACCTCGTCGAGGAAGGCATCGACCTCGTCCTCGTCATAGCCTTCTCGCAGCCGGACGGTCGTGAACTGCTTGTTCCGAACGTCCTCGGGGGTCAATGGCATCTCTTCACCTCAACGTGATCGTCGGCACACCGGCATCCTGTCGCAGCGCTCAAGACGGCAGAGTCAGCACGAGCGATCTCAGGACAAACACAATGATCATCAGTACGAAGAAGGACAGGTCGAGCGCCACGCCCCCGAGACGCAACGGCGGGATGAATCGCCGAAGAAGCTTGAGCGGCGGATCCGTGACAGTGTACGTGGCCTCCAGGACCATGACCATGGCCTTCCCCGGACGCCACGAGCGCGCGAACTGGAAGACCCAGTCCATGACCAGCCTGAAAAGCAGGATCACCAGGAACACGGTCAGTGCGTAGTAGAGCACTGCCCATACGATCCCCATCCCGCTTCCCTCTCCCTGGCCGACGGACCGTCAGCCACCATCAGTCACTCACTGTTTCTGAACCCACACGTAAAGTCGTGGCCGGGTCAGCTCTGGTTGAAGAACCCACCCTCGGCGATCCGAGCCTTGTCCTCCGCCGTTACATCGACGTTAGCAGGCGACAGCAGGAACACCTTCTGTGTCACTCGCTCGATACTGCCGTGCAGACCGAAGACGAGTCCAGCCGCGAAGTCTACGAGCCGCTTGGCGTCCGTGTCGTCCATCTCTGTGAGATTCATGATCACAGGAGTGCCGCCGCGGAACTGTTCCCCGATGGTACGGGCCTCGTTGTAGGTGCGCGGGTGCAGCGTGGTGATGCGGTAGGGCTCTCGTTCGTTCACGACCTTGGGCATGATCACCGGGGCGCTCTTTTCGAGGTTGTGGCGGCGGTCGGGTGTGATGGACGACACTGGGGCCATCCGCGGCGTCTCCTGCCGAATCGGTACGGCAGCCGGAACGGGCTGCGGTGCGATGTGGGCGACCGGTGCCGGTGCCGGGGCGGGCCGCTGGAGGTCCTCCGTCCGTCCGGTGCGGATCGGCTCGGGGTCCGTGTCGTAGTCGTCGTCGGGGTCGTACCCCTGGCCGTCGTACGTCTCGTCCTCCACGAGGCCGAGGTAGACCGCCATCTTGCGCATTGCGCCGGCCATGCTCCTGTCTCCTCCGCTCTGTGGTGGATCGTCACCGGCGGCCTTCGCCTGCGGATTCCGCGGTCAATCCATGACTCGCCGAGGGCGATGGCCCGTCAGATCATGGAGGTGGCCGCGGAGATGCGATCCACGGTTAGCTAGCGCTGTAGAAAGCTGCTAGGTTCTGTCCTATTTTGTCCTGCAGTCTGATCTACTTACCCGGTGACGTTACCGGAGCGGTGACCGCACTCCGAGTACCGCCGTACCGACGCGTACATGTGTCGCTCCGGCGGCCACGGCCTGTTCCAGGTCGCCGCTCATACCTGCCGAGACCATCGTGGCAGCAGGATGCGCCGCCCGTACGGAGGTTGCGATTTCCGCCAGCCTCTCGAAAGCCTTCGCCGGGTCGCCCGCCAGGGGGCCGGCGAGCGGAGCGACGGTCATCACACCGGCCAGTCGCAGCCCGGGCGTGTCGGCGATCCGGTCGGCCAGCGCGAGCACCTCTCCGGGCGCCACGCCGGCCCGGCCCTCACCCTCGCCGGCCTCCTTGTCGAGGGCGACCTGGACCAGGCAACCCAGCGGGGCCCGCTCCGACTTGAGCACCGCCGCCGAGAGCGACTCCACCAGCCGGGGCCGGTCCACCGAGTGCACCAGATCCGAGTACCGCACCACCGAACGCACCTTGTTGGTCTGCAGCTGACCGACGAAGTGCCAGGTCAGGGGCAGGTCGACACACCGCTCCGCCTTGGGCGCGGCATCCTGGTCCCGGTTCTCCGCGACATCGGTGACGCCGAGTCCGGCCAGCAGGGCGCTGTCCTCGGCGGGGTAGGTCTTGGTGACCACGACCAGGGTGACCTCGTCCCGGCGCCGTCCCGCCGCGTCGCAGGCTGCCGCGATCCGGCGCTCCACCACCTCGAGGTTGGTTCCGAGCTCCTCGTAGCGGGCGCGCTGCTGTTCCGTCAGCGCCGCCAGGAAGTCCGGCGAGCCGGGGAACGGACCGTAGATGTCATTCGTCATGAGAGTTCAGAGCCCAACCAGACGTAACTCGCGAGCCGGCCGGTGCGCTGCTCACGGCGATAGGAGAAGTGATCGGCCGACTCAAGGGTGCAGACAGATGATCGCACCACCTCGGTGATCCCGGCCTCGGCGAGCTGCGCGGTGACCCCGGCGGGGACGTCCAGCGCGGGCGTTCCCCAGGAAGTCTCCGCATACGCGGCGGGCACCAGCGCCGCCACCTCCGCCCGCAGCGCCTCCGGCACCTCGTAGCAACGGCCGCACACGGCCGGGCCGGTGGCGGCGACGATCCGCTCGGCACGGGCCCCGAGGTCCAGCATCGCCCGGACGGCGGCCGGGACGACCCCGGCGGCCAGGCCCGGCCGGCCCGCGTGGGCGGCCGCGACGATGCCGGCGGCCGGATCGGCGAGCAGGACGGGCGTGCAGTCGGCGGTCAGCACCGCCAGGGCGAGCGGCCGGTCGGTGACCACCGCGTCCACGGTCGGGGCCTCCCCCGCCGGCTGGCGCTCCGTCACCACGGCGACCTCGGCTCCGTGCACCTGGTTCATCCAGACCACGTCGGCCGGGTCGAGCCCGAGCGAGGAGGCGGCGAGGATTCGGTTCTCCCGTACCGCCTCCGGCGAGTCACCCACCGCGCCGCCGAGGTTGAGCTCCCC
The DNA here is from genome assembly GCF_007828955.1 of Kitasatospora atroaurantiaca. Classification (NCBI taxonomy): domain Bacteria; kingdom Bacillati; phylum Actinomycetota; class Actinomycetes; order Kitasatosporales; family Streptomycetaceae; genus Kitasatospora; species Kitasatospora atroaurantiaca. Next base: position 1,725,436 of record NZ_VIVR01000001.1, read on the forward strand.
GTACGGCGCGATGCTCACCCCGCCCCACCGGTCGGTGAAGGCGAAGTGAGCACCGTTTCGTACGCGCTGTTCGATCACTTAAGGAAGTCTGGCACGTCGAGTTCCTCCGCCGGGCTCTCCACGAACGGCTGCCGGGCCGGCTGCACCTGCGGCGGGACGGGCTGGGCGGTCGCGGTGACCGGGGACTCGGTGGAGCGGGACTCCTCGGAGCGGGCGGTCACCGAGCCGATGCTCCCGTACGACGGCCGGGTGGCCGGTCGCTCCGGAGCCGACGGCGCGGAGGCCGGGGTCGCCTTCACCACCGGGTCGCGGACGATGGCCGGCGGCTGACCGCCGTCGAAGCCCGCCGCGATGACGGTGACCCGGACCTCGTCGCCGAGGGCGTCGTCGATGACCGCACCGAAGATGATGTTCGCCTCGGGGTGGGCGGCCTCGCTGACCAGCTGGGCCGACTCGTTGATCTCGAACAGACCGAGGTCCGAACCGCCCGAGATCGAGAGCAGCACGCCGCGCGCGCCGTCGATCGAGGCCTCGAGGAGCGGGGAGGAGATGGCCATCACGGCCGCCGCCTTCGCGCGGTCCTCGCCGCGGGCCGAACCGATGCCCATCAGGGCCGAACCGGCGTCCGACATGACCGACTTGACGTCGGCGAAGTCGAGGTTGATCAGACCGGGCGTGGTGATCAGGTCGGTGATGCCCTGGACGCCCGACAGCAGCACCTGGTCGGCGGAGCGGAACGCGTCCAGCACGCTGACCTGGCGGTCCGAGATGGACAGCAGCCGGTCGTTGGGGATGACGATGAGGGTGTCGACCTCTTCGCGCAGGCCGGCGATGCCGTCCTCGGCCTGGTTGGCGCGACGGCGGCCCTCGAAGGTGAAGGGGCGGGTGACCACGCCGATGGTGAGCGCGCCCAGCGAGCGGGCGATGTTGGCGACGACGGGCGCGCCGCCGGTGCCGGTGCCGCCGCCCTCGCCGGCGGTGACGAAGACCATGTCGGCCCCCTTGAGGACCTCCTCGATCTCCTCACGGTGGTCCTCGGCGGCCTTGCGGCCGACCTCGGGGTTGGCGCCGGCGCCGAGGCCCCGGGTGAGTTCACGGCCCACGTCGAGCTTGACGTCGGCGTCGCTCATCAGGAGGGCCTGCGCATCGGTGTTGATCGCGATGAACTCGACGCCCTTGAGACCGACCTCGATCATCCGGTTGATGGCGTTGACACCACCGCCGCCGATGCCGACGACCTTGATGACTGCGAGGTAGTTCTGCGGTGCTGCCACGTCGAAGGCCTCTCGCCTCGAATTTCCGGGTCGGCTTCCCACGGTGCGTGAAAACCGACGGATGTCGATGGGTGGGGAGCACGGATTCGTGACGAGATGTCCGAAATTCCGACCACCGACCCGAACCCTAAACTTGACCTTTAGGGTTACTGATGTGCCTGCGTCAGGTCATCGTTCTCGCAAGCCTGCTGCGAAGAACTGCCTGGTAACACAGGACATTAGGTCGCGACGGCCCGGTGTTCAACGAACACGCCGAGCTTCCCTTTTTTCTTTTGAGCCTATGTGATCATCAACCGCCCGGTGAAACCGGGGTGACCACCAAGGGTCGGCCCGGAGCCGTGGCTCCGTCAACACCGCCCTCGGACATAGAACTTACCGGATCATCCCGACACTGCTGGCGCATCTGGCGCACTCACGTCATAATTCACGGCCTTTTGGCCCAGCAGAGCGGTCAGCACCCTGGCCTTCCGCTCGGTCCGGTCCGGGCTTCCCCACCGCACCGTGACCCCGTTTCCGAGCTGAAGCCGGATGTCGTCGTACGAGTGCACCTGGAGCGCACCGGCCCGCTTGGCGACGTCCGCCGGGAGGGCGGCGGCCACCGTCACCGCCGCCCGGACCAGCTCGGGCCGGCCGATCACCCCGAGGGCATCGTTCGCCTGCTGACTGAGGGCCAGCTCCACCACGGGGACCCCGGCGGGCGCCGTTGGTTCGGTCGCGAAGCTCACCCCCGTGGCGTCGACCTGGGTGAACTTCCCGTCCTCGGTCCTGACGGCGGCCACCGGCCGGCGCTCGACCACCTTGACCCGCAGGGTGTGCGGCCAGCCGCGCCAGACCTCGGCCTTCGCCACCCGCGGAACGGCCGCCACCCGGTGCTCGGCCTCGTCGAGGTCGACCCGGGCGAGCGGCCCGTCCTGCAGACCACCCAGGGCCTCACGGACCTGGTCCGCCGTCAGCCGGTCGCTCTCCAGACCCTGGACGGCGACGCTGCGCACGTCCAGCACCGAGGAGAAGAACACCAGCCAGCAGACCGCGCCCACCACCAGCGCCCCGAACGCACTCAGCACCACGATCCCGCGCCGGGAGAGGCGGAGCCGGGGAGCGCGCTCCCCGAAGTCCTCCTCCTCCAGCGGGTCCGTGAGAACCGAGGCGTCAGCCACGACGGCGGCCGCCCCTGGAGGCCTCGATCGCCTCGTAGACCATGCCGACCAGCAGCTCGTCCGCGTCCCGTCGCCCGAACTCGGCGGCGGCGCGGCTCATGTCCCACAGCCGCTGCGGGTCGGTGAGCACCGGAAGCACGTTCTGCAGCACCCAGTCGGGCGTCAGATCGGCGTCGTCCACCAGCAGGCCACCGCCCGCCTTGACCATCGGCTGGGCGTTCAGCCGCTGCTCGCCGTTGCCGATCGGCAGCGGGACGAAGGCGGCCGGCAGGCCGACGGCGGCCAGCTCGGCGACCGTCATCGCGCCCGCCCGGCAGAGCATGAGGTCCGCCGCGGCGTACGCGAGGTCCATCCGGTCCACGTACGGCACGGCGCGGTACGGCGGCATCCCGGGGATGTCGTCGATCACCGGGAGCTCGTTCTTCGGGCCGACGGCGTGCAGGATCTGCACGCCGTACTGCTGAAGGCGCGGGGCGATGGTCTGGATGGTCTCGTTGAGGCGCCGGGCGCCCTGGGAGCCGCCGGAGACCAGCAGGGTGGGCAGCCGCTGGTCCAGGCCGAAGTAGTGCCGGGCCTCGGGGCGCACCGCGTTGCGGTCCAGGGTGGCGATGGTGCGCCGCAGCGGGATGCCGATGTAGCGGGAGTCGCGCAGCTTGCTGTCGGGGGTGGAGACCGCGACGAAGTCGGAGTAGCGCGCGCCGATCTTGTTGGCCAGACCGGGGCGCGCGTTGGCCTCGTGCACCACGATCGGCACACCGGCCCGCTTGGCGGCCAGGTAGGCGGGCATCGCGACGTAGCCGCCGAAGCCGACTACGGCGTCCGCCTTGACCCGCTCGATGATCTCCTGGGCCGCCCTGACCGTGCCGCGCAGCCGGCCCGGGACGGTGATCAGCTCGGGGGTGGGCTTGCGGGGCAGCGGTACGGCCGGAATGAGCTCCAGCTGGTAGCCGCGCTCGGGCACCAGCCGGGTCTCCAGACCGCGCTCGGTGCCGAGGGCGGTGATCCCGATGGACGGGTCGTGCCTGCGGAGGGCGTCCGCGAGGGCGAGGGCCGGCTCGATGTGACCGGCGGTCCCGCCGCCGGCGAGTACGACATGCACCGAAATTCACCGCTCCCTGCGCGGCGGCCGGGGGGCCGGGCGCGCTGTGGTTCGTCGTCGTGGCAGCACCCGGGCCAGTCGTGTCCTGGTCCGGGAGTTCGAGCTCCGGGCGGCGAGTGCCGCCTTGGCCGCCGGGGAGCTGCGTGCGAAGCAGAGCAGCACCCCGATGGCGCACATGGCCGACAGCATGGCGGAACCGCCGTAGGAGAACAGCGGGAGCGGGACGCCCGCGATGGGCAGCAGTCCCAGTGCCGACCCCAAGTTGACCATGGCCTGCGCCATGATCCACGTGGTGACGGCTCCCGCGGCGTACCTGACGAAGGGATCCTTCGTACCGATGGCCACACGGATACCCGCATACCCTAGTGCCGCGAAGAGACCGAGAACCGACAGCGTCCCCACCAGACCGAGTTCCTCGCCCGTCGCGGCGAAGATGAAGTCGGTGTGCGCCTCGGGCAGCTGGCCCCACTTCTCGACGCCGGCGCCCAGTCCGGACCCGAACGGTCCGCCCGCGGCGAAGGCGTACAGGCCGTGCAGGGCCTGGAAGCAGTTGAGGTTGGGGTCCGGCTTGGTGACGCCGATGCAGGCAAGCCGGTCGAGGCGGTGCGGCACGGTGATGATCAGCGCGGTGCAGGCGACCACGGCGATGCCGAGGGTGGCGCCGAAGAGCCTGAGCGGGGCGCCGACCATCCAGAGCAGGCCGAAGAGCATCGCGATCAGGATCATCGTGGTGCCCATGTCGCCGCCGAGCATGATCAGCATCATCAGCACCACGGTGCCGGGCACCAGGGGGACGAGCAGGTGCTTCCACTGGTCCAGCATGTGGGTCTTCTGCTTGCGGGCGAGCAGGTCGGCGCCCCAGAGGACCAGGGCGAGCTTGGCGAACTCGGAGGGCTGGACCTGGAAGAAGCCCAGGTTGATCCAGTTCCGGTTGCCGTTGACCTTCATGCCGATGCCCGGGATGGCCACCAGCACCAGCGCACCGATCACCCCGCAGAGCAGCGGGTAGACCAGGGCCCGCTGGAGCCGGACGGGCATCCGCGCGAAGAGCACCAGCAGCACGGCGCCGAGCAGGACGGCGACCAGCTGTTTGCGGAAGAAGAAGGTGATCGGGAGGTGACGCTGCATCACCAGGATCTGGGAGGACGAGAAGACCATCACCAGCCCGAGCACCACCAGGAAGAGCGTGGCGCCCAGGATCAGGTAGTACGGCGTCAGCGGCCGGTCCAGCAGGTAGCGGAACCTGGCCCGCAGGGCCCGCGCCCGGGTGACCGGACCGGCGGACTTGAAGGTGGTCGTGGTCGCCGAGATCAGCTGCAGTCTGGAGGACCGCTCCGGCGGAGCGGCCGTCCCCGCCTTGCCCTCACCCGCCACGGTTCCCCCTTGTTGATTGGTCGACCCCAGGGGCGCGGGGAACTGCGCGAAACGGAAGACGCTGACGTGGTGCCCTCCCGCCGCGCGCAGTTCCCCGCGCCCCTAGGGGTCAACGCCCCAGTTCTCGTACGGCCGCCGCGAAGAGATCCCCGCGCTCGCCGTAGTTGGTGAACATGTCCATCGAGGCACAGGCCGGGGCCAGCAGGACGGTGTCACCCGGTCGGGCGAGTCCGGCGGCAGCACGGACCACCTCGGTCATCGCCACCGCGCCAGTCTCACCCTCGGCCGCCTCGATCACCGGTACATCCGGCGCGTGTCGCGCCAGCGCCTCGCGGATCAGCGCGCGGTCCGCGCCGATCAGCACGGCGGCCCGCAGGCGCTGCGCCGCGCCCTGGACCAGCTCGTCGAAGGTCGCGCCCTTGGCCAGGCCGCCGGCGATCCACACGATCGGCTGATAGGCCGCCAGCGAGGCGGCCGCCGCATGGGTGTTGGTGGCCTTGGAGTCGTCGATCCAGGTGACCTCGTCGACGACGGCGACCTGGGCGATCCGGTGGGCGTCCGGGCGGAAGGCCCGCAGGCCGTCCCGGACGGCCTTCACGTCGACCCCGTACGCGCGCGCCAGCGCCGCCGCCGCGAGGGCGTTGGCGATGTTGTGCGGGGCGGGCGGGTTGACGTCCTCGACGGCGCCGATCTCGGCGGCGTTCTTCTGCCGGTCGGGGACGAAGGCCCGGTCGACCAGCAGCCCTTCGACCACGCCGAACTGGGAGAGGCCCGGCGTACCGAGCCCGAAGCCGATCGCCCGGCAGCCCTCTTCGACGTCGGCCTCGCGGACCAGCGCCTCGGTGGCCGGGTCGGCCAGGTTGTACACGCAGGCGACCTGGTTGCCCCGGTAGATCCGGCCCTTGTCGGCGGCGTACGCCTCCATCGAGCCGTGCCAGTCGAGGTGGTCGGGCGCCAGGTTGAGCACGGCGGCCGAGTGCGGGCGCAGCGAGGGCGCCCAGTGCAGCTGGTAGCTGGAGAGCTCGACGGCGAGCACGTCGTACGGCTCCTCGGCGAGCACCGCGTCCAGTACGGAGACGCCGACGTTGCCGACGGCGGCGGTGCGCTGGCCCGCCGCGGTCAGGATCGAGGCGAGCATCTGGACGGTGGTGGTCTTGCCGTTGGTGCCGGTGACGGCCAGCCAGGGGGCCGGTTCGCCGGTGCTCTCCAGGGGCTTGCGCAGGTGCCAGGCGAGCTCGACGTCGCCCCAGACGGGGACGCCGGCCGCGTCGGCGGCGGCGAACAGCGGGCTGCTGGGCGGCCAGCCGGGCGAGGTGACGATCAGGCGGGTGCCCTCGGGGAGGGTGTCCCCGTCGCCGAGGCGGACGGTGATGCCCTCCAGTTCCGCGGCCCTGGCGCGCAGGCCCTCGCCGTCGCCGCCGTCCACGACGGTGACGGCGGCGCCGAGGTCACGCAGCACGCGCGCGGCGCTGATGCCCGAGACGCCCAGGCCGGCGACGACGACCGGCAGGCCGGGCCACTGGAGATCGGTCATCCGGTCACCCAACCCGTGTAGAAGAGCCCGAGGCCGACGGCGACGCAGAGACCCTGGATGATCCAGAAGCGGACCACGATCAGCACCTCGCTCCAGCCCTTGAGCTCGAAGTGGTGCTGCAAGGGTGCCATCTTGAAGACGCGCTTGCCGGTCATCCGGAACGAGCCGACCTGGATGATCACCGACAGGGTGATGATCACGAAGAGGCCGCCGAGCAGGGCCAGCAGCATCTCGGTGCGGGAGCAGATCGCCAGACCCGCGAGCGCGCCGCCGAGGGCGAGCGAGCCGGTGTCACCCATGAAGATCTTGGCGGGCGAGGTGTTCCACCACAGGAAGCCGAAGCAGGAGCCCATCAGCGCCGAGGCGACCACCGCGAGGTCCAGCGGGTCGCGGACGTCGTAGCAGTTGGCGGTGGCGGTGATCATGTGGGCGCAGGTCTGGCCGTACTGCCAGACGCCGATGAAGACGTACGCGCCGAAGACCATCACCGAGGCGCCGGTGGCCAGGCCGTCCAGGCCGTCGGTGAGGTTCACGCCGTTGGACATCGCGGCGATCATGAAATAGGCCCAGATGACGAACAGCACGGGGCCGATCGACCAGCTGAAGTCCTGCACGAAGGACAGGTGGGTGGAGGCCGGGGTCAGGCCCCGGTCGTCACTGAACTGGAGCGACAGGATGGCGAAGGTCAGACCCACGAAGGACTGGCCGAGCAGCTTCGCCTTGGCCCGCAGGCCGAGCGAACGCTGCTTGACGACCTTGATGTAGTCGTCCAGGAAGCCGACCAGGCCCAGACCGGTGGTCAGGAAGAGCACCAGCAGCCCGGAGGCGGTCGGCCTCTCGCCCACTATCGCCTTGGTGGCGAAGTAGGCGACCAGCGTCGCCAGGATGAAGGCGATACCGCCCATCGTGGGCGTACCGCGCTTGCTGTGGTGGGCCTTGGGGCCGTCGTCGCGGATCATCTGGCCGTAGCCGTGCTTGGCCAGCAGCCGGATCAACGCCGGCGTACCGAGCAGGGACAGGATCAGACCGATCATGCCCGAGAAGAGAATCTGCTTCACTGCTCAGCCCCGTCCGCGAGGAGCGCCTCGGCGACCTTCTCCAGCCCCACCGAACGCGATGCCTTCACCAGCACCACGTCCCCTGGCCGCAGCTGACCCCGCAGCAGCTCGACCGCCGCGTCCGCGTCGGACACCAGCACCGACTCCTCACCCCACGAACCTTCGTTCCTCGCGCCGAGTTCCATACAGGCCGCGTCGCGACCGCCGACCGCCACCAGCTTGGTGACGTCCAGTCGGACCGCGAGCCGCCCGATGGCGTCGTGCTCGCCGAGGCTGTCCTCGCCGAGCTCCCGCATCTCGCCGAGCACCGCCCAGGTACGGCGGCGCCCCGGGCCCCGGCCCCCCATCGACACGAGCGCTCGCAGCGCGGCCCTCATGGACTCGGGGTTCGCGTTGTAGGCGTCGTTGACGACGGTGACACCGTCGGCCCGATCGACGACCTCCATGCGCCAGCGGGACAGCGCACCCGCCTCGCCAAGGGCTGCGGCGGTGTCGTCGACGGACATGCCGAGCGCCACCGCCACCGCAGCGGCGGCGAGGGCGTTCGAAACGTGGTGCTCACCGTACAGGCGCAGCTGGACCGGTGCGGAACCGGCCGGGGTGATCAGCGTGAACGATGGCCGTCCGGCGTCGTCCAGGCGAACGTCCGACGCACGGATGTCTGCCTTCGGGCTCTCGCCGAACAGCACGATGCGGGCCTTGGTGCGCTCCGCCATGGCGCGGACCAGCGGGTCGTCGGCGTTGAGGATCGCGATGCCGTCCTCGGTCAGCGCCTCGACCAGCTCGCCCTTGGCCTCGGCGATGGCCTCCTTGGAGCCGAACTCGCCGAGGTGCGCGGTACCGATGTTGAGCACCAGGCCGATCCGCGGCGGGGTGATCCCGGTGAGGTACTCGATGTCGCCCTTGTGGCGCGCGCCCATCTCCAGCACCAGGTGCCGGGTGCTCGGCTCGACCCGCAGCGCCGTCATCGGATGCCCGATCTCGTTGTTGAGCGAGCCGTGCGTGAAGACGGTCTCACCCTGGCGCTGCAGCACCTGGGCGATCAGGTCCTTGGTGCTGGTCTTGCCGGCCGAGCCGGTGAGCGCCACGACGGCGGTGTCGGCCGCCCGCTCGACCACCACGCGGGCCAGCCGGCCGAGCGCCGTGACCACGTCGTCGACCAGGACGGCGGGCACTCCGACCGGACGGGTCGCCAGCACCGCGACGGCGCCGTTCTCGACGGCCTGCGCCGCGAAGTCGTGGCCGTCCACCCGCTCGCCGACGACGGCGACGAACAGCCCGCCGGCGACCGGCTTCCGGGAGTCGTGCTCCACCGGGCCGGTCACCAGGGCCTCGGGGTCGGCACCGTCCAGGGTGCCGCCGACGGCCGCGGCGACCTCGGCAAGGGTCAGTGCGATCACTGCTGCTCCACTCCTCGGCTCCCCTGAGCGACCAGGCTGTGCGCGATGGCCTCGCGCAGCACCTGGCGGTCGTCGAAGGGGCGGATCTCGTCCCGTACGTACTGGCCCAGCTCGTGGCCCTTGCCCGCCACCAGGATCGTGTCCCCGGCGTGTGCGCGGGCGACCGCGTCGGCGATCGCCTCGGCCCGGTCGGGCACGACCAGAACGTCGCCGCGCTCGGCCTCCGGCACGCCGGCCGCGCCGGTGAGCATGGTGGCGAGGATCGCCAGCGGGTCCTCGGAGCGCGGGTTGTCACTGGTCAGTACGGCGGTGTCGGCGAGGCGGGCCGCGATGGCGCCCATCGGGCCGCGCTTGTGCGGGTCGCGGTCGCCGCCGCAGCCGACCACGACGTGCAGCCGGCCCTTGGTGACCTCGCGCAGCGACTCCAGGACGGCCTGCAGAGCGTCCGGCTTGTGCGCGTAGTCGACCACGGCGACGTACGGCTGCCCGGCGTCGACCCGCTCCAGGCGCCCGGGGACGCCGGCGACCGAGGCCACGCCTGCGACGGCGGCCTCCAGCGGGACGCCTGCGGTGACCAGGGCGGTGATCGCGCCGAGCGCGTTGGAGACGTTGAACGGGCCGGGCAGCGGCACCGAGGCGTCGGCCGAGATGCCGTCCGGGCCGACGACCCGGAAGGTCGAGCCGATCGGGCCGAGCTGGACGTCCAGCGCCCGCCAGTCGGCCTCGGGGTCGCCCTTGGCGGAGAAGGTGGTGACCGGGATGGGCGCCTCGCCGGCCAGTCGGCGGCCGTACGCGTCGTCCAGGTTGGCCACGCCGCGGCGGGCCTTCTCGGGCTGGAAGAGGCGGGCCTTGGCCCGGTAGTAGTCCTCCATGTCCGGGTGGAAGTCGAGGTGCTCCGGCGTCAGGTTGTTGAACAGCGCGACGTCGTACACCACCCCGTCGACCCGGCCGTAGGAGAGCGCGTGGCTGGAGACCTCCATGACCACCGCGTCCGCACCGCGCTCGCGCATCACCGCGAGGATGGCGTGCAGGTCGGTGGACTCGGGGGTGGTGCGCTCGCTCTTGATCCGGTCGTCACCGACCCGCATCTCGACGGTGCCGATCACCCCGGGCACCAGGTCGGCGCCGCGCAGGCCGCCCTCGACCAGGTACGAGGTGGTGGTCTTGCCGTTGGTACCGGTGAGCCCGATGGTCAGCAGCTGCTCGCTGGGTCGGCCGTAGATCGCGGCGGCCAGCTCGCCCATGCGGGCCCGGGGGCTGTCGACGACCAGCAGCGGGGCACCGCAGTCGGCGGCCAGCTCGGCCCCGGCCGCGTCGGTGAGCACCGCGACGGCACCGGCGGCGACCGCCTGGGCGGCGAAGCGCGCACCGTGGAAGTTGGCACCGGGGAAGGCCACGTACACGTCGCCCGGGCGGACCGCCCGGGAGTCATGGGTGATGCCTGTGACCTGCCCGCCTTCTGCGGGCGACAGGCCCAGCAGACGGGCGACCTCGGCGAGCGGCGTCAGCGCCGGCTTGGTCGGGCGGGGCGGGCTCGCGGAGATTTGATCGGGTTTCGGCACGGCGGGAAGGCTATCGGCCGAGGGGCCCCCAGGGCCAAACCGAGAAGGCTGCATCGTGATCTCGTTCACATCACGGTTGGGGGCGTCGCTCATCAGGGCTTCCAGTCGACAGGCAGGTTGGGCGCCTCACTTCCGCTGGGCGCGACCTGCAGGGTCTTCAGGGTGAACTCCATCACCTGCTTGAACACCGGCCCGCAGAGCTGGCCGCCGAAGTGGCCGTTGACCGGGTCCTGGATGACGCAGGAGACCGTGACCCTGGGCTGGTCGGCCGGGGCGAAGCCGATGAAGGAGGCGGTGTAGCCGGAGTACTTGCCGGTCTTGGGGTCCACCCGGTTGGCGGTGCCGGTCTTGCCGGCCACCCGGTAGCCCGGAATCTGCGCCTTGCCGCCGGTGCCCTGCTCGTCGGTGACCACCGACTCGAGCATCTCGGTGAGGGTCTTGGCGGTCTGCGGGCCGACCACCCGGGTCTGCACCCCGGCCGGGGCCGGGGTGTACCGGCCGTCGGGCCCGGTGGTCCCCATCAGCAGGCTCGGGGCGACCCGGACACCGCCGTTGGCGATGGTGGAGAACACCGAGGTGGCCTGCAGCGCGTTCACGGACAGGCCCTGGCCGAAGGGGATCGTGTACTGCTGCGAGCCCTTCCAGTCCTCGGGCTTGGCCAGGATGCCCTTGGTCTCGCCCGGGAAGCCGAGGCCGGTGGACTGGCCGATACCGAACCGGTGCAGGTAGTCGGCGAGCACCTGGTTGGCCTCGGGCTGGGTCTTGCCGAGGTGCTCGGCCGCCTCGATGGTCCCGATGTTGGAGGACTTGGCGAGCACCCCTGCCAGGGTCAGGTACCAGGTCTCGTGGTCGATGTCGTCGTGGAACACCCGGTCCGAGCGCTGCAGCGTGTTGGGCACGGTGACGTGGGTGTCCCAGGCGGCGGCGCCGGTGTCCAGTACGGCGGCCATGGTCATCAGCTTGGCGGTGGAGCCCGGCTCGTACGCGTCCTGCACGGCGGCGTTGCCGAGCTGCTCGGACTTGGCGGCGGAGAGGTCGTTGGGGTTGAAGCCGGGCGAGGTGGCCATGGCCAGGATCTGGCCGTTCCGCACGTCCTGGACGATGACGTAGCCCTTCTCCGCCCCGGCGTTGGCCACCTGGTCGGTGATGGCCCGCTGGGCCGCCCACTGGATGTCCCGGTTGATGGTCAGCCGCAGGTCGGAACCCGGTACGGGCGACTGCTGGCTGCCGCCGGCGGTGGGCACCATCCGGCCCCCGGCCGAGGCGTAGGTGCTCCTGCCGTCCTTGCCGGCCAGCTCCTTCTGGAACTGCAGCTCGAGGCCGCCCGTGCCGGTGCCGTCCGCGTTGACGAAGCCGACGAGGTTGGCGGCCAGCCCGTCCGCGGGGTAGATCCGCCGGGTGCTCTCCTGGGAGATGACCCCGGCCAGCGGGTTCACGCAGGCGGCGTCCACGTACTGGCGGCCCCCCTGCTCGGCGGGCTTGCCGACCAGGAGCTTCTGGGCGCGGCAGGCCTTGGTGTCGGTCTGCCTGGCCAGGGTCGCCCTGAGATCGGTGATCTGCCGCTTGGTCTCCGGGCTCTGCCGGGGCGCGAGCGGCACCCACTTGGTCTTCGGGGTGTGCAGGGCGGCGGCCAGCTGCTCCTTGGAGCGGCCCAGGATGGGGGCCAGCAGCGCCGCCGCCTGCTCGGGGGCGTCCGGGATCTGCGCTGTCTCGGGGGTGTAGAGCGAAGGGTCCCCGTTGATGTCGTACGCGTCGACCGTGGTCGCGAGGGCGACGCCGTCGGAGGACGTTATCGAGCCGCGTTCGGCGGAGAGCTTCACCTCGACGTACTTGTTGGCGCCCGCCTGCGCCGCCAGCGCGTCGGAGTCGAGCAGCTGGAGCTGGACGAGCCGGCCTGCGAACACCGAGAAGACCAGGGCCAGCGAGACGGTGACCACCCGCAGACGGCGGCGCGGATCGCCCAGCTTGATCAGGCGGGGCTGCGGGCGGGGGGCCGGCGGCCGGGGCCTGCGGGCGGCGGGCGCGCGGCGCTGGTCGGCGCTGCGGCGGGGATCTGCGCCGCGCTGGTGCGGCGGGCGCGGGCGCTCGCCGGGCTTGCGAGCGGGGTTCGGGCGGGGAGGCTTGCGGTCGCCGGAGCCCCGCGAGGGCTGACGGGGCGTACTCATCGCGGCGTACCTCCGGCCGGAGCTGACGGGGTGGCCGGCGGCGCCGGGTTGATCTGTACGCCGGGATCGCCGCTCGGGGCCGCCGAGGCGCCGGGCTGAGCACTGGGCTGGGCGCTGTCCTGGGCGCCGGGCTGGGCGCTGGGCCGGGCCTGCTGCCACAGGTCGTTGCCGGAACGCTTCACCGGCGGGGTGTCCTGGGCCTGGCCCGGCTTGCCCTGGACCTTCCCGTCGTCCTGCAGGAAGGCCGGGTCGCCACCGGGCACCATGCCCAGCTCGCGGGCTCGCCGCTCCAGCGCGTCGGGGGCCGAACCCTGGTCGATCTGCTGCTGCAGCGTCTGCTGCTGGTCCGTCAGCTCGGTGGTCTGCTTCTGCAGCCGGGAGAGCTCGAAGGAGCCCTCGTTCAGCGCGGTGTTGAGCATCAGCAGGCCGAGCAGACCGCCCGAGAGCAGCACCACGACCAGTACCGCGAAGGGCGTGCGCCCCCGGGCCGACCGGGCGCCGGGCCGTACGGTGATCCGCGCTCTGGCGCCCTGACCGGGGAGCGCGCTGCTCTCCCGCCGTGCTCGAACCCCTGGGCCACCGCCGGCCACCGGCACTGCGCTCTCCCCTCGTTCCTCGCTCGCCTCCGGGCGCTCGCGAGGAGGCCCTTCGTCCCCCGTCGGGCCAGGTCAGCCCCGGGTGCTTCGGTCCCTGATCCTCTCCGCCACGCGCAGTCGCACGGGCGCGGCACGCCGGTTCTCCTCGATCTCCCCCTCGGTGGCCAGTTCGGCGCCTCGGGTGAGCAGCTTCAGCCAGGGCTGGTGCTCCTCGGGGATGACCGGCAGACCGGGCGGGGCGGTGTTGGTGGCACCTGCCGCGAAGTACTGCTTGACCAGGCGGTCCTCCAGCGACTGGTACGACATCACCACGATCCGGCCGCCCACCGCGAGCGAGTCCAGCGCGCCCGGGATGGCCCGGTCGAGGACCTCCAGCTCGCCGTTGACCTCGATCCGCAGCGCCTGGAAGGTCCGCTTGGCCGGGTTTCCGCCGGTGCGCCGGGTGGCGGCCGGAATGGCGTTGCGTACCAACTCGACCAGACGCGCGCTGTTGCTGAACGGTTCCTTCGCACGCTCACGGACGATCACCGAGGCGATCTTCCCGGCGAACCGCTCCTCGCCGTAGACCTTGAGAATGCGCGCGAGGTCGCCGTGGCTGTAGGTGTTGAGCACCTCGGCGGCGCTCAGGCCGCGGGTCTGGTCCATCCGCATGTCGAGCGGCGCGTCCTGGGCGTAGGCGAAGCCGCGCTCGGCCTCGTCCAGCTGCATCGAGGAGACGCCCAGGTCGAAGAGGATGCCCTGGACCTTCGGGATGCCCAGGTCGGCGAGGACCTCGGGGATCTCGTCGTAGACGGCGTGCACCAGGGTCGCGCGGTCCCCGAACGGCGCAAGGCGCTCGGCGGAGAGCTTGAGGGCGGCCGGGTCACGGTCGACCGCGACCAGCCGGACCTCGGGGAACTGGGTGAGCAGCGCCTCGCTGTGGCCGCCGAGGCCCAGCGTGGCGTCCACCACCACGGCGCCGGGGGCGGAGATCGCCGGGGCCAGCGCGTCGACGCAGCGCTGGAGCATCACCGGGACGTGCTTGGGTGCCGGACTGCTCGCTGTACCGCTGTCGGTGCTCATGTCGACCATTTTGGACCACTGAACGAGCGATTCCGTACGCCGCCCGTGGTCCCCGCCCGCTCGCCTGGGGAAGGAGAGGCCGCCCGGCACCGGGGAAGGTGCGCCAGGAGGCACGGAGCGGGTGGAGGCCGCGGGCTGCGTACGGACTGCATCAACCAGCCGCGAAAGCACAGTTGACGATGCGTGACGAGTGTGCTCCACTGCGCCGCAACTCTATCGCGCCGCACTCCCCAGTCAATCGTCCGCGACGGCGCACCACCCGGGCGGAGGTATCCGTCTTCGCAGGTCCGGGCCGCCGGCCCGGTCGGTGTCCCCCGGTCGGACGCAACGCGCACCGGCCTCCGCGCGCGCCGGGCAAAACCGGGCAGAACGGGCGAGCCGCCTCGAACACCACTCGAGCTCCGCTATGTGCTCCATCACACCGGGAGAATCAGACCGCTCCACACCCACCACGGGGGCCGAAATCCTATTAGCGTCATCGGTATGACAGTGACCCCCGACCGGCCCACGCCGACCGCCGCTGCCGATCCCGCCCCGAGCATCATCGACCGCTTCATCGAGTCCAACCGCGCGTACGCGGTCGACTTCCGCGACGGCGGGATGGACGCCCGCCCCGTCCAGAAGGTCACCGTGGTGGCCTGTATGGACGCCCGGCTCGACCTGTTCGCCGCGCTCGGCCTCGAACTCGGCGACGCTCACGTCATCCGCAACGCCGGCGGGGTGGTCACCGACGACACCATCCGCTCGCTCACCATCAGCCAGCGCGCTCTCGGCACCCGTTCGATCGCGCTGATCCACCACACCGGCTGCGGCCTGCTCGGCCTCACCGAGGACTTCCGCCGCGAGCTGGAGCTGGAGGTCGGCCAGCGCCCCCAGTGGGCGGTGGAGTCCTTCGTCGACCTGGACGGCGACGTCCGCCAGTCCATGCAGCGGGTCCGCACCTCGCCGTTCCTCCTGCACACCGACGACGTCCGCGGCTTCGTCTTCGACGTCCACACGGGTCTGCTCCGCGAGATCCACTGAGCGGCTGGATCGGGCATCCCAGGGGCGCGGGGAACTGCGCGCAGCGGAAGGGCACAGGCCGTTGCCTTCCGATCTCGCGCAGTTCCCCGCGCCCCTGTGGTCGGCCCGGTACCTCAGCGGGTGAGAGTGACTTCTGGCCGCCCGACAGGGAAGAATGCGCCTGCAGGCCTGCCCCGTACCGCTCCGGTGGAACCGTACGGCAGCGGGCCGCGTAATCGGGTGGGGCCGGCCCGGGAACAGGTCCGGCGCGAATCGGGGCATGGGAGCTAACGGGTGACGACCTTCAACGGACAGACCGCCGCAGTCGGCACGGGGGCGGCATCACGCCCGGCCG
This sequence comes from Kitasatospora atroaurantiaca, assembly GCF_007828955.1. Classification (NCBI taxonomy): domain Bacteria; kingdom Bacillati; phylum Actinomycetota; class Actinomycetes; order Kitasatosporales; family Streptomycetaceae; genus Kitasatospora; species Kitasatospora atroaurantiaca. The sequence goes on from NZ_VIVR01000001.1 coordinate 1,741,074, forward strand.
GCCTGCACGAGCTGAGCGCGGTGGTCGAGCGCGTCCGCGCCTCGGTCGAGAGCGTCATCGAGGGCAAGCCGGAGGCCGTCCGGATCGCGCTGACGGTGCTGCTGGCCGAGGGCCACCTGCTGCTGGAGGACGTCCCGGGCGTCGGCAAGACCATGCTGGCCAAGGCGCTCGCCAAGTCGCTGGACTGCAATGTCCGCCGTATCCAGTTCACCCCCGACCTGCTGCCGTCCGACGTGACCGGCACCAACGTCTTCGACCAGAACCGCCGTGACTTCGAGTTCCGCCCGGGCGCGATCTTCGCGCAGATCGTGGTCGGCGACGAGATCAACCGCGCCTCGCCGAAGACCCAGTCGGCCCTCCTGGAGTCCATGGAGGAGCGGCAGGTGACCATCGACGGCACCAGCTACGAACTCCCCTCCCCCTTCATGGTGGTGGCCACCCAGAACCCGGTGGAGATGGAGGGCACCTACCCGCTCCCCGAGGCCCAGCGCGACCGTTTCATGGCCCGGATCTCGATCGGCTACCCGAGCGCCGAGGCCGAGCTCGCCATGCTCGACGTGCACGGCGGCGCGAGCCCGCTGGAGGACCTCCAGCCGGTCGCGCACGCCCACGACATCCTCAAGCTGATCGAGGTGGTCCGCGCGGTGCACGTCGCCGACGCGATCCGCCGCTACGCGGTGGAACTGGTCGCGGCCACCCGCAACCACCCCGAGCTGCGCCTCGGCGCCTCCCCCCGGGCCACCCTGCACCTGATCCGCGCCGCCCGCGCGACCGCCGCCCTGGACGGCCGGGACTACGTGCTGCCGGACGACATCCAGGCGCTCGCCGTCCCCGTCCTGGCGCACCGCCTGCTGCCCACCGCCGAGACCCAGCTGAGCCGGCGCACCGCCGAGCAGATCGTGCTGGACCTGGTGGCCCGGCTGCCGATCCCCCGTCCGCAGGGGCGGGGCTGAGGTGACGCAGGCCGACAAGGTGTCAGGCCTGCGCACCGGCCTGCGCGGCCTGACCACCCGCGGCCGGTCCTTCCTGGCCGCCGGGGTCACCGCCTCGCTCTGCGCGTACGTCTTCGGGCAGGACGCGCTGCTGCAGGTCGGGGTGCTGCTGGCCGCGCTGCCGCTGGCCGCCGCCGTCCTGCTGCTGCGCACCCGCTACCGGGTGGCCGGCGGGCGCAGGCTCACCCCGCACCGCGCCGCGGCCGGCCAGGAGGCCCGGGTCCACCTGCGGCTGGACAACGTCTCCCGGGTCCCCACCGGCCTGCTGCTGCTGGAGGACAAGGTCCCGTACGTGCTCGGGCCGCGCCCGCGCTTCGTCCTGGACCGGGTCGAGCCGCGCGGCTTCCGCGAGGTCTCCTACCGGGTCCGCTCCGACCTGCGCGGGCGCTACCCGCTCGGGCCGCTCCAGCTGCGGGTCGCCGACCCCTTCGGGATGTGCGAGCTGACCAGGTCCTTCTCCGCCTCGGACGTGCTGACCGTGGTGCCGCAGGTCCAGTCGCTGCCGACCGTACGGCTGGCGGGCGAGTGGGCCGGGCACGGCGAGAGCAACACCCGGACGCTGGCGCTGGCCGGCGACGACGACGTGATCCCGCGCGAGTACCGGCACGGCGACGACCTGCGCCGGGTGCACTGGAAATCCACCGCGCGCTACGGCGAGCTGATGGTCCGCCGGGAGGAGCAGCCGCTCCAGGCCCGCGCCACCGTCCTGCTGGACACCCGCGAGATCGGGCACCGGGGCAGCGGCCCCGCGTCCTCCTTCGAATGGGCCGTCAGCTGCGCGGCCTCGGTGGGCGTGCACCTGATGGAGCGCGGCTACCGGACCAGGCTGCTCACCGACACCGGCCTCTCCGTGCCGGGCCCGGGCGCGGGCGGTGTCGGCACGGTGGCCGAGGCCGCAGGGCTGCTGCTGGACGCGCTCGCCGTGGTGGAGAACTCCGACGGCGGCGGCTTCGGCCGCGCCGAGGAGGTGCTGCGCCTCGGCGGCGAGGGCCTGCTGGTGGCCGTCCTCGGCTCGCTGGACGACGAGCAGGTGGCCCGGCTCGGGCGGCTGCGCCGCCGGACCGGCGGAGCCGTCGCGTTCCTGCTGGACACCGGCACCTGGGCCGGGCTGCGCCATCTGCTCCCCGGCACCGAGGACGACGAGGCCGTGCGGCAGGTGCGCGCGCTGCGCGAGGCCGGCTGGACCGTCCTGTCCGCCAAGGCCGGCGACTCGGTGCCCGCGCTCTGGCGCCTGGCCGACCGATCGGCGAAGGCCGCCCCCTATCGAAACGAGGTCGGCGAGTGACCACCCGGGCCAAGTTGACGCTCTTCTCGGCGCTGGCGACGGCGTTGGTGACGCTCTGTCTGACCCCGCTGGTGAGCCCGGCCGGCTGGGTCGCGCAGGCCTTCTTCCTGACCGCCGTGACCGCCGCCGCCGGCGCGGGCCTGCGCCGTCTGGCGCTGCCCCGCAGAGCCGTGGTGCCGCTCCAGCTGGTGATCGTCCTCTATGTGCTGCTGCTGGTCTTCGTGCAGTCCTCGATGTCCTACGGGGTGCTGCCGGGCCTGCGGGCCCTCGACGCGGTCGGCTCGCTGCTGTCCGACGGGGGCACCGACGTCCAGCAGTACGCCATCCCGGCTCCCGCGACCGACGGGCTGCGGCTGATCCTGGTCGGCTCGGTCACCCTGGTCGCGGTGGTGGTGGACACCCTCGCGGTGACCTTCCGCCGGGCGGCGGCGGCCGGGCTGCCGCTGCTGGCGCTCTACTCGGTCGGCACCGGGCTGTCGGGCGGGGGCGGGGCCTGGCTCTGGTTCCTGTTCGGCGCCGCCGGCTACCTGCTGCTGCTCTTCGCCGAGGGCCAGGACCGGCTCTCCCGCTGGGGGCGGGTCTTCCACGGCACATCCCAGCGCGCGTCCGGCACCCTCTCGCACAGCGGCCACCGGGTCGGCCTGCTCGCCCTGGTGTGCGCGCTGATCCTGCCGGCCTTCATCCCGCACGGCGACCTCGGTCTGGTCGGCGGCGGCGCCGGCCACGGCGGCATCGGCAAGGGCACCGGCGGCCTCACCTCGCTCAACCCGGTGGTGGCACTGACGGACAGCCTCCGCCGGCCGGACAACGTCGAGATGCTCCGCTACGCCACGGACTCCAGCGGCGCCCGCGAGATGTACCTGCGGATCGCCGCCCTGGACAGCTTCGACGGTGTCCAGTGGAAGATCTCCGAGCAGCGCCTGCAGAACGTCCCCGACCCGCTGCCCGACCCGCAGGGGCTCGCCTCCGGCGTCTCCACCACCCCCGTCAGCACCGACATCAGGATCTCCGACAACCTGAGCACCGAGTGGCTGCCGATGCCCTACCCCGCCGACGCGGTCTCGGTGCCCGGCAACTGGCGCTACGAGCCCAACACCCGCGCCCTGATCGGCGAGAACGGCCAGCGCACCAAGGGCCTGGGCTACCGCGTGACCAGCCTGGACGTGGAGCCGAGCCCGGACCAGCTGCGCAGGGCCGGCAGCCCGCCGCCCGACATCACCCAGCGGTACCTGCAGCTGCCGCAGAACCTGCCGCCGGTGGTCGCCGAGACCGCCCGGCGCGTCACGGCGGGCAAGTCGAACCCGTACGACCAGGCGGTGGCGCTGCAGAACTGGTTCGCCGACGGCGACTTCCACTACAGCCTCAAGGTCGACGCGGGGACCGGCAACGACGCGATCGTGAAGTTCCTGCAGGACAAGACCGGCTTCTGCGTGCACTTCGCCGCCACCATGGCGGCGATGGCGCGCTCGCTGAACATCCCGGCCCGCGTCGCCATCGGCTTCGCCCCCGGCAAGGAGCAGAGCGACCGCAAGTTCGTCGTGCGCAGCCAGGACTACCACGCCTGGCCCGAGCTCTACTTCCCCGGCGCCGGCTGGCTGCGCTTCGAGCCGACCCCGAACCTGGGCTCCACGCCCGGGTACACGGTCGAGCAGGCCGCGCCCTCCCCGAGTGCGAGCGCCGAGCAGCCCACGACGGCACCGAGCGAGAACGCCTCCGCCGCACCGAGCTCCAGCAGCAGCTGCGCCGCCCAGCAGCGGCGCCTCGACAACTGCCCGGACGACTCCCCGGTCGCCGTGCGGACGGTGCACCAGCGCCCGTGGTGGCTCTCCTGGCAGGGCCTGACCTCCTTGGCGGGAGGCCTGGTGGTGCTGGGCCTGCTGGCCACCCCGATGCTCTGGCGGGCGCGCCTGCGCCGTCGCCGACTGGGCGTGGGCAGGCACCTGCCCGGCGCCCCGCCGGCCGAGCTCACCGACCGGCAGGTGCTGGCCGCCTGGGAGGAGCTGATCGACAGCGCCTGGGACCTGGGCATCCCGCCGGACGACGCCCGGACGCCGCGCGGTACGGCCCGGCGGATCGCCGAGACCGGGCAGCTGGACGCCACCGCCTCGGCCGCCGCCGGGCGGCTGGCACTGGCCACCGAGCAGGTGCTGTACGCGCGGGAGGTTCAGCCGCAGCTGCCGCTGGGGCCCGACGTACGGACCGCGACGGACGGTCTGAAGGCCTGGGCGGGGCGGCGCGGCCGGGCGCGTGCGGTGCTGCTGCCGGCCTCGTCGATACGGCTGCGGTGGCGGATCGCGGACCGGGTGGCGGCCGTCCAGGACGGCTTCCGGGCCCGCCGGACGCGAGTCACCGAGCGGGTCGGAACGATGTTCCGCAGGCTCGGGAGGCGTGGGTAGCAGGACAGCCTGAGGGCGGGCAGTCGACTCGACTGCCCGCCCTCAGACTTCGTTCCAGTGCGGCTACAGGCCGTCGTGTTCATCCCGACGGCGCTGCCAGCGTTGCTCCATCCGGTCCATCACACCGGCCTTTCGGCTCGGAGCCGGGGTCGCCTTGGCACCCGCTCCGTGCCCGACCGGACCGCGCCTCCAGCCGGTAACGGCGAGGACCGCGCAGCCCAGCATCACCAGGAACCCGACGACGCTCACCCAGATGAGCTGAGCGACCATGCCCCCCATCAGGAGAGCAATGCCCACCACGAACCCCGCGGCGGCCTGGTAGACCCTCCGACGGGTGTAGGTGCGCAGCCCGGTTCCCTCGAGCGCTGACGCGAACTTGGGATCTTCGGCGTACAGCGCTCGCTCCATCTGCTCGAGCAGTCGCTGCTCGTGCTCCGAGAGCGGCACGGAGTCCTCCTACTCGTCGGTCGCGGGGCGACCGGTCCGCCACCCCTGGCTCGGCCTTGTGTGGTCCATATGCCCCATGCGTCTGGCTGTCATGCTTTCCGGCTTTACCCAGATCATACGGTCCGGCGCCGTGGTTCGGGGTGGTCGAGCGCACGTGGCTCGGGCCACTTCCACGCTCTGCTCCCACAGGGAACCCAACGTTGCAGGACGCGTACAAGTGCCCGGATCACCGGAATCTCCGGGACCTGCGGGGCAGCGTCGGGCGGGAGCCCGATCCACGGCCCGACGACCCGGTCAGACGAGCGCGGCCAGCAGGTGCAACTGGGTGGCGACGGCGTGGAAGGCGGGCTGCTCGGCGGCGGCCTGCTCCAGCTTGAGCAGGGCCTCCATCGCGCCCGGCTCGGTGTCCACCAGCACGCCGGGGACGAGGTCCGCGAAGACCCGTACACCGTGCACCGCGTCGACCCGCAGACCGGCCGCGCGGGCCAGGTCGCCGAGCTCCTCGACGCTGAACCGGCGCGGCATCGGGTCGTGCGCGCCCCAGCGGCCGTCCGGGGCGTCCAGGACGGCGCGGGCCTCGTTGAAGTGGCCGGCCAGGGCACGGGCCAGCACCGCGCCGTTGCGGTTGGCGGCGAGCAGGCTGACCAGGCCGCCCTTGCGCAGCGTCCCGGTGAGGTTGCCGAGCGCCTCGGCCGGGTCGTCCACCACCTCAAGGACGCCGTGGCAGAGCACCGCGTCCACGGTCGCCGGGGTGATCACCTCGGGCAGGGTCTGGGTGTCGCCCTGGACGGCGCGGACCAGGTCGGTGACACCCGCCTCGGCGGCGCGGCGCTCCAGCGCGAAGAGCGCGTCCGGGCTCGGGTCGACCACCGTCACGCGGTGACCGAGCCGGGCCACGGGCACGGCGAAGTTACCGGTGCCGCCGCCCGTGTCGAGCACGTCCAGCACCGGCTGGTCCAACTCCGCGGCCCGCTGCTCCAGGGCCGCTCGCACCACCTCCCACACCACGGCGGTACGCAGGGCGCTGCGGGGACGCGTCGGGTACAAGGCAGGAGCTCCTCGGCACAGAGGTTTCACTGAACGGCTCCACCTTAGGCCCTTTGCCGCAGCTACTGGCCGTCCAGCGGTAACGGCTCGGCCGGGGCGTCGGGGTGGAGGCCGAGCAGGCGCTGGACGATGCGCAGGTACAGGGCGGTGTTGCGGATCAGGTCGTCCGCGTCGCGCGCGGTGGCCGCGCTGCGGATGCCCGCCTCGGCGGCGGCCCGGCGGCGGGCGCCCGCGGCGAAGTAGACGGCCCACTCGGACAGCTCGGGGGCCACCTCCGGCAGGAGGTCCCAGGCGCTGCGGATGGCCTGCCGCCGGCGCGGGCGCTTCTCCGGACGCCCGCGCACCGCCAGTACGGCGGCCGTGGTGCGCAGCGCGGCGAGGTGGGCGGTGGCGTACCGCTGGAGCGGATCGCCGCAGCGGCGGGCCTGGGTCAGGGTGGCGCCGGCGTGCCGGAGCAGATCGAGTGCGGCCGGCGGGGCGGCGGCCCGGCGCAGCACCTGGTGGACATCGTCACCCCGGGTGTGGGGGGACGGAAGCTGCGGCGACGGGCTGGGCTGCGCAGGAACCTGCGGAGCGGCTGGGCGGCGGGTGACGGTCTCAGGGTGACTGATGGTCATGAGCTCCCCCGGTCCGAAGCGGGTCGCGCGGGCCGGACGACCCGTGCTCCTCCATCGTGGACGGCACCACTGACAATCCAGGGGGCTGCGGACATGGCGAGGGCGGTCCCGCCAGGCCCGATCCCCCGTCGGCGTGCTGTGCGGAACCGCCCTGAACGTCCACCGGTGCGCGAGGCGGCGGCCCCGCGCTCCCGGTATTCCCCCGTAGCCGTCCCCCTCGTCCCCGCTCCGCCGCCCCGTGTCGGCGGTGCGTGGCCGTGACCGGCTGCAGTGCGCGGCCCACAGACCGCTGCCGGGGACGGCGCCTGACGGCCCGTCCTCCCGATGACCTCCATCCTGCCGTTCCCGCAGGTGGGAGGCCATCCGTTGAGGTACTCAACTCGGGAACTGAGTATCCGTACTCAACTGCGCCCGGACACCCCCCGGGTGGAACCGTAGGGCCCGCCTCGGCGTCCTGACATGCCGGGCCGCCGTCCCGGTACGGTGTGGCCCGGCCGTTCGACGTTCGGACGGCGACTCGGAGGGGAGCACGAACGTGGGCATCGTCCCGTTGATCTTCACCAGCGGCTGGGCGAGCGGGATCAACGCCTACGCCGTGGTGCTGCTGCTCGGTCTGTTCGGGCGGTTCGGCGGGGCCGAATCGGTGCCGCCGGTCCTGGAGCGCACGGACGTGCTGATCGCCGCGACGGTGCTGTTCCTCTGTGAGGCGGTCGCCGACAAGATCCCGTACGTGGACTCGGTCTGGGACGTCATCCACACGGTGATCCGCCCGATCGCGGGTGCGACCGTGGGTGCGCTGCTGGCGAGCCACGACCCCGGTTCGCTGGGCGAGGTCGCGGCCGGGGCGGTGGGCGGGACGACGGCGCTGGTCAGCCACGGCATCAAGGCCTCGCTGCGGATGGCCGTCAACACCTCGCCGGAGCCCGCCAGCAACATCGTGCTGAGCATGGCCGAGGACCTGTCGGTGGCCGGTCTGGTCACGCTGGCCATCTTCCACCCGTGGATCGCCGCCTCGCTGGCCGCGACGCTGCTGGCGATCGGCGCGGTGCTGGTGTGGTTCGCGGTCTCCCGGATCCGCCGCTTCGTGCAGCGCCGCCGGGAGCGCAAGGCCGCCCGGGCGGCCGCACGACAGCCGCAGCCGGCCACGTACCGAGTGAGTCCCTGAGTCCCGCATAGGATCATGTGCCATGGCACGGATCGTCATCATCGGCGCAGGAATGAGCGGGCTGGCGGCCGCCTCGCGGTTGGCCACCCTCGGGCATCGGGTGACGGTCTGTGAGGCGAGCGGGACGTACGGCGGGATGGTCGGCCGCTACGAGCGCGACGGCTTCTCCTTCGACACCGGGCCGAGCCTGCTGACGCTGCCCGCCGTCTACCGCGACCTCGCCCTGAAGACGGGCAAGGAACCGTTGGAGGCGCTGGTCGGGCTCTCCCCGGTCGATCCGGAGAGCCGGCACCTCTTCCCCGACGGCACCGATCTGCTGCTGCCCAACGCCTCCCGCGGCGGCGTCGGGCAGGCCCTGGACACGGCCTTCGGCCTGGGCTCGGGCGAGCGCTGGGGCGAGGTGATGAACCGGGCCCGCGCGGTCTGGGAGGCCACCCGGCGCCCACTCCTCGAGGAGCCCCTCCCGGCCGACCCGAGGCCGCTGCACACCGACCCGTACCCCGCGCCGCCCCGCCGGGGCCTGGCCCGGCTGACCCGCCGTACCGCCACCCTCGCCGACGTGGCCGACCGCGAACTCGGCGGCCACCCGGGGCTCACGGCCCTGCTGTACGAGTACGCGCTGCGCGCCGGGCTGGACCCGCGCGAGGCGCCCGCCGGGGCCACCGTGCTGCCGTACATGGAGCAGTCCTTCGGCGTCTGGTACGTCCGGGGCGGCCTGCGGGCGCTGGCCGACGCGGTCTTCGGGCGGTGCGAGCAGCGCGGGGTGGAGTTCCACTTCGACACCCCGGTCACGGAGGTCCTGGTCGAGGACGGGCGGGCCTGCGGGGTGGCGGCCGGGGACCGCCGGTTCGAGGCCGACCTGGTGCTCTCGGCGATGGACGCCCATCGGCTGGCCGAGCAGCGGATCGCTCCCGTCCAGGTCCCGGCCGGCGGAACGCCCGAGGTCGGCCGGCTGACCGTCCTGCTCGCGCTGAGCGGCGCACGCCCCGCCGGGACGCCGTACCGCACGGTGGTGCACGCCCGGGACAACGCGCAGGAGTTGGACGCGCTCTTCGACCACCCCGGCCTGGCCCGGCACCCCACCGTGCAGGTCCACCGCCCGGACGACCCGCTCCTCGTCCCGGACGCCGCGCACGAGGCCGTCTCACTCACCGTCACCGTGCCTGTCAAGGCCGGCCCAGGCCTCGACGCCTACGCCGACCATCTCCTGGACCACCTCGCGGCAGCCGGGCTGGACCTGCGGGAGCGGGTCCTGTGGCGCGAGATCCTGCCGCCGACCGCGCCGGAGACTCCCCCGTCCCTCGCGGGCACCGCGGGCCGTTACCTCAACCCGCCCAACCGGTCGACGCTCCCCGGTCTCCACCTGATCGGCGCGACCGCCCACCCCGGCGGCGGGCTCGCCCGCGCGGGCATGTCCGCCTCCATCACGGCGGGCGTGATCGGCCCGGCCTGAGACCGCGCGCGGTATTCGGTCCTGGTGGGCTGCTCAGCCCTGCTGCTGGTAGTCCCAGGGCTGGGGCTGGTAGCCGTAGGCGGGCTGCTGCTCGGGGGTGCTGGGCTGTTGCTGGTACTCCCAGCCCTGCTGCACCGGCTGGCCGTAGGGGTCCTGGTACTGGGGTTGGCCGTAGGGGTCCAGGTACTGGGGCTGGGTGCCGTAGGACTGGTCGTACGTGAAGGCGGGCTGCTGCTGCCACTGCTGGTCGGCGTACTGGACGGCCGCGGGGTCGTAGCCGGGCTGGTAGTACGGCTGCTCGGGCTGCTGCTGGTAGTACGGCGCGGGCTCCTCGGCGTAGACGCCCTCGTCCGGGGTGAGCTCCTGCATCTCGTACGCCGCGACCGGCGCCTCGGGCTCGACCGGGCCCACCTCGCCGACGGGCTCGACCACGGCGGCGGCCACCACGGCACCACCGGTGGCGGCGCTCAGCAGCGGGATGCGGGAGAGCGGGCCCGGCAGGCTGCCGTCCTGGCGTCGCAGCGACCAGCCGGCGATGTAACCGCGCTTGACGGAGAGGGTGACGAAGACCTGGCCGACGGCGAAGGCGGCCGCGCCCGCGCCGATCACCACCACCGAGCTGAGCCGCATCCCCGCGACGACGCAGAGGAATCCGGCCAGCGCGACGGCCCGCCAGTGCAGCGGGGCCCGGTTCTGCAGCAGGAGCTCGGCCATCAGCCAGAGCGCCACCACCGCCAACGCGACATACAGCAGCAGGTACCCGATGCCCATCCTGATGCCTCCAGTCACGTACCCGCGCGTGTGCGGGCGACTGTACAGGCTCGGCGCTCCCGAACCCACATTCCCGGACGGGCTCAGCGCTGGTGCAGGCCGAGGTTCTGGTAGATCTCCAGGGTGGCCGTGGAGTGGTTGAGGGTGATGAAGTGCAGCCCGGGGGCGCCCTCCGCGAGGAGGCGCTCGGACATCGCGGTGGCGTGCTCGAGGCCCACCGCCCGCAGTGCCTCCGGGTCGTCCGCCACCGCGCGCAGGCTGCGCTCCAGCTCGACCGGGAAGGGCGAGCCGCTGAGCTGCGGGAAGCGCTCCAGCTGCCTGGCGTTGGTGACCGGCATGATCTCCGGGATGATCGGCGTCTCGCAGCCGGCCTCGGCGACCCGGTCGCGCAGCCGCAGGTAGTCCTCGACCTCGAAGAACATCTGGGTGATCGCATAGTCCGCGCCCGCCCGGCACTTGGCCACGAAGTGCCGGATGTCGTCGTCCCAGTTGTCCGAGCGCGGGTGCATCTGCGGGAAGGCGGCCACGCCGACGCAGAAGTCCCCGATGCCCTTGATGAGCTCGACCAGCTCGTACGCGTAGGTGACGCCCTCGGGGTGGCGGACCCACTCGCCCATCGGGTCGCCGGGCGGGTCGCCGCGCACGGCGAGGACGTTGCGCACGCCCTCGTCCGCGTACTGGCCGATGATGTTGCGCAGCTCGGCGATCGAGTGGTCGACGGCCGTGAGGTGGGCGACCGGGGTCAGCGTGGTCTCGGTGGCGATCCGGCCGACCAGGTTGACCGTACGGCCGCGCGAGGAGCCGCCCGCGCCGTAGGTCATGCAGACGAAGTTGGGATCCAGGGCCTCGACCCGGCGGATCGCGTCCCACAGTTTGGACTCGCCCGCCTCGGTGCGCGGGGGCATGAACTCGAAGGAGAACGACCGGTCACCCGCCGCCAGCAAATCGCGCACGGTCTGTGCGCGGTCGGTTCTGGTGGAGGGGATGCCGAGTGCCATGCTGGCAGGTTAGCGGGCCTGGCGAAGGCCTTGACAATCGTGGTCCATCTGCTGAGACGTCGTCCCACGTTCGGGTGACAGGCGTCGTGCGGACGACGGCCTCGGCCCCCGTTAGGCTGATTGTCACCCCAGTGATCCGGAGTCCTACTCGTGTCCTCGTCCACCAGCCGGCCGGCCAGCCCGATCGATACGGAGGCCGTCCGCGAACGCGTCAACGCGGCCCTCGCGGAGTTCATGGACGGGCAGTCCACGCTGCTCGCCAAGATCTCCCCCCAGCTGGTGCCCGCCTCCGACGCGCTGCGGGAGTTCCTGCTGGACGGCGGCAAGCGGCTGCGCCCCGCCTTCTGCTACTGGGGCTGGCGCGGCGCGGGCGGGGCCGCCGACAGTACGGGCATCGCACACGCCGCCGCCGCGCTCGAGCTGCTGCAGGCCAGCGCTCTGGTGCACGACGACCTGATGGACCGCAGCGACACCCGGCGCGGCCTGCCCTCCGTGCACCGCCGCTTCGAGGCGCTGCACCGCGACAGCGGCTGGCGCGGCGACCGCGAGCAGTACGGCGCCTCGGCGGCCGTCCTCCTCGGAGACCTGCTGCTGATCTGGTGCGACGAGCTGTTCCTGCGCTCCGGCCTCCCCTCCGCGCGGGTGCTGGCGGCCAAGCCGGCCTTCGACCTGATGCGGACCGAGGTGATGGTCGGCCAGTACCTGGACGTCCTGGAACCGGTCGCCGGCGACTCCGCGGACGGGGGCGCGCTGGACCGCGCGCAGACCGTCCTGCACTACAAGTCGGCGAAGTACACGATCGAGCGCCCGCTGCAGGTCGGCGGACTGCTGGCCGGGGCCGGGCCCGAGCTGGTGGAGGCGTACTCGGCCTTCGGCCTGCCGCTCGGCGAGGCCTTCCAGCTCCGCGACGACCTGCTGGGCGTCTTCGGCGACCCTGCCGTCACCGGAAAGCCCGCCGGGGACGACCTGCGCGAGGGCAAGCGGACCCTGCTGGTCGCGCACGCGATGCGGGGGCTGTCGCCGGCCGACGCGCGGCACCTCGACGAGCGGCTGGGCGCACCCGACCTGACGGCGGAGGAGATTCCGGCCCTGCGTGCCCTGGTGGAGCGCAGCGGGGCGGCCGAGGTGGTCGAGCAGCGCATCGAGGAACTGATGCGCCAGTCCCTGGCAGCCCTCGACGCAGCCCCCCTCGCCGACGGCCCCGCCCGCTCAACCCTCCTCGCCCTCGCCGAAGCCGCCACCATCCGCAAGTACTGAGCGGGCATCCCCCGGACGTGCGCCGTACGAGAGCGGGCATCCCCCGGACGTGCGCCGTACGAGAGCGGGCATCCCCAGGGGCGCGGGGAACTGCGCGAAATCGGAAGGCCCCGAAGCCGCACCGTCCCTCGATGAGCAAGACGCACCCGCTCTGCAGATCCGAGGGCGGTGCAACTTCTTGCCGAAGGCGCCTGGCAGACCGGGGCCTTCCGATTCGCGCAGTTCCCCGCGCCCCTGGGGGTACCCCTACGCGGACCTGAGTCGGCGAGCCAGCTCCGCAGCCGCCGCGCCCGGGTCCTCCGCACCAGTGATCGCCCGCACCACGACCACCCGCCGGGCCCCGGCGGCGAGCACCTCGTCCAGGTTGCCCAGGTCGATGCCGCCGATCGCGAACCACGGCCGGTCGGTCACCGCCTTGGCCGCGTACGAGACCAGGCCGAGCCCCGGCGCGTAACGGCCGGGCTTGGTCGGGGTGGGCCAGACCGGGCCGGTGCAGAAGTAGTCCACGCCCGGCTCGGCGATCGCCGCGTCCACCTCGGACTCGGCGTGGCAGGAGCGCCCGAAGATCATCTCCTCGCCGAGGATCGCCCGCGCGGCCGGCACCGGCAGGTCGTCCTGCCCGAGGTGCAGCACCTGCGGCCGCGCGGCGTGCGCGACATCCGCACGGTCGTTGACCGAGAAGAGCTTGCCGTGCCGGCGGGCGGCGTCGGCGAAGACCTCCAGGTACTCGAGCTCCTGCTTGGCCTCCAGCCCCTTGTCGCGGAGCTGGACGATGTCCACGCCGCCTGCCAGCACGGCGTCCAGGAACTCGGGCAGGTCGCCCTGCTCGCGGCGGGCGTCGGTGCACAGGTAGAGCCGGGCGTCGGCCAGCTGCGCGCGGGCGTCCGCCATCAGATCAGCTCCGCCTGGGCCCGGCGCTTCACCTCGGTGCCGCGGTTCTCGACCAGCGCCTGGATCGGAGTGCCGGGCAGCGACGGCTGCTCGGTGAAGAGCCACTCCAGGATCTCCTCGTCGGTGAACTTGCAGTCCCGCAACAGGGTCAGCGTGCCGGAGAGGTGCTTCACCAGGCCGGGGCCGTCGATGAAGGCGGCCGGGACCTGCAGGGACTTGTTGGGGCCGCGCCGGACGGCGATCAGCTTCCCCGACCGCACCATGTCGCGGACTTCGGTGACGGGTACTCCCCACTGCTCGGAGATGTCGGGCAGGTACAGCCATGCCGGGACAAGGGCTTCAATCTTGGACTCGATCTCGCTCACGGCACCAGACTGCCACCTCGCGGCGCCTCTACGCGACAGTGGCCTTCAACTGCACCGACGGGTCGGCGGCCAACGCCCGGTCCAGCACCGCGCCGCGTTCGATCAGGCGACGGCCCTGGTTGAGGTCACGCGGGCGGTCGACCGTGAGCAGGCCGACCAGGCGGCCCTCGCGCAGCCAGAGCACCGTCCAGGACGCGTCGGCCGCCGAGCCGCGCCGGATCAGCTCCTCGGCCCCGGCGTGCCGTCCGGCGTACTGGACCATGCGGCCGAACTGCTCCGACCAGAAGTACGGCACCGGGTCGTACGGCTCCCCGGCGCCCAGGACGGCGGCCGCCGCCGCCCGGCCGGACTGCAGCGCGTGGTCCCAGTGCTGGACGGTCAGCCGGGTGCCGGAGCGGGCCGAGGGGTACGAGACGCAGTCGCCGGCCGCCCAGACGTCCGGGGCGCTGGTGCGCAGGTGCTCGTCGACCAGGATCGCGCCGGCCGCATCGAGCTCGACCGCGCTGCCGGCCAGCCAGCCGGTGGCCGGGCGGGCCCCGATACCGACCACCACCTCGTCGGCGGGCACCCGGGCACCGTCGGCGAGCAGCACCGCTCCCGGCTCCACGGCCGCCACCCCGACACCGCAGCGAAGCTCGACCCCGGCGGCCGCGTACCAGTCGGTCATCAGCGCGCCCAGTTCCGCGGGCAGGGCACCCGGCAGCGGGGTCGGACCGGCCTCGATCACCGTCACCTCGCAGCCCAGCTGCCGGGCCACGGTCGCCGTCTCGGCGCCGATCCAGCCGGCCCCGACCAGCGCGACCCGGGCGCTGGGCACCAGGCGGGCACGCAGGGCGAGCGCGTCGTCGACCGTCCGCAGCACCTGGGCACCGGCGGCCCCGGGCAGGGCGACGGCCTCGGCACCGGTGGCGATCACCAGTCCGCCGTACGGGAGTTCACCGGCGTCGGTGTGCAGCACGCCGGGCTCCAGGCCGGTGGCACGGCGGCCGGGCAGCAGCTCGATGCCGAGATGGTGCCAGTCGATGTCGAAGGCGGTGGTGTCGCTCTTGCCGAGCAGCACGTCCTTGGAGAGCGGCGGCCGGTCGTACGGCAGGTGCGGCTCCTCGCCGACCAGGGTGATCCGCCCCTGCCAGCCCCCCTGCCGCAGCGTGAGCGCGCACTGCGCGCCCGCCATCCCGGCGCCTACGACGACCACCCGATCCACGATGTTCAGCTCAGCCACGCCGCCACCCTATCGAGGGGTGTCCACGCCTCGTACGCGCCTTCGGCCATCGCGACACCCGGCGTTATGGTGGGTGCACCTCATCACGGGAGCCCGGCGCACCGGGCTGAGAGGCGGGCTTACGCGGCCTGCGACCGTCCGAACCTGATCCGGGTCATACCGGCGAAGGGAGAATCCAGACTGTGGCACGCACCGGCACAGACGTTCTCGTGATCGGCGGCGGCATCATCGGCCTAGGCCTCGCCTGGCGCGCCGCCCAGCGCGGACTGGCGGTCACCGTGGTCGACCCGGCGCCCGGCGGCGGCGCCGCCCAGGTCGCGGCGGGCATGCTCGCCCCCGTCACCGAGCTCCAGTACGGCGAGGAACCGCTGCTGCGGCTCGGCATGGCCTCCAACGAGCGGTACGCGGCGTTCGCCGCCGAGCTGACCGAGGCCAGCGGCCTCGACACCGGCTACCGGCAGACCGGCACGCTCGCCGTCGCCCTGGACTCCGACGACCGCGAGGAACTGCGCGAACTGCACCGGTTCCACCAGCGGCTCGGCCTCGCATCGCAGTGGCTGACCGGCCGCGAGTGCCGCAAGCTCGAGCCGATGCTGGCGCCCGGGGTCCGCGGCGGCCTGCACGTGAGCGACGACCACCAGGTGGACGGGCGGCGGCTGTGCAGGGCGCTGGTCGAGGCCTGCACCCGGGCCGGCGTCGGGTTCCACCGGACCTCCGCCGCCGAGCTGCTGCTCACCGACGGCCGCGCGAGCGGCGTCCGCCTCGAGGACGGCGGACAGCTGACCGCCGATCAGATCGTGCTCGCCGCAGGCCCGCACAGCCACCTGCTCCCCGGCCTGCCCGAGGGCGTGCTGCCCGCCATCCGGCCGGTCAAGGGCCAGATCCTGCGGCTGCGCATCCCGGCCTCGTACGCGCCGTTCCTCTCCCGCAACGTCCGGGCCGTGGTGCGCGGACAGCACATCTACCTGGTGCCGCGCGCCGACGGCGAGCTGGTGATCGGCGCGACCAGCGAGGAGCAGGGCTACGACACCACGGTGACCGCCGGAGGCGTCTACGAGCTGCTGCGCGACGCCCACGAGCTGGTCCCCGGGCTCACCGAACTGCCGCTCGTCGAGACCAGCGCCGGGCTGCGGCCCGGCTCTCCGGACAACGCCCCGCTGCTCGGCCCCACCGCCCTGCCCGGCCTGGTGGCAGCCACCGGCCACTACCGCAACGGCGTCCTCCTCACCCCGGTGACGGCGGACCTGCTCGCCGAGTACCTGACCACCGGCGTGACACCCGAACTCGCCGCCCCCTTCTCCCCCAGCCGCTTCAGCTCGAAGGTCGCCGCATGAACGACATCCCGCTCACCGTCAACGGCGAACCCCGCGAGGTGCCGCCCGCGACCAC
The DNA here is from genome assembly GCF_007828955.1 of Kitasatospora atroaurantiaca. NCBI lineage: Bacteria > Bacillati > Actinomycetota > Actinomycetes > Kitasatosporales > Streptomycetaceae > Kitasatospora > Kitasatospora atroaurantiaca. The sequence goes on from NZ_VIVR01000001.1 coordinate 1,757,369, forward strand.
GCTCGCCGAGGTGGTGGCCGAGCTGAGCGCCTCGCCGACCGGCGTGGCCGCCGCGCTCAACGAGACCGTCGTGCCGCGCAGCGCCTGGCCGGCGACCGGGCTCAGCGCGGGCGACCGCATCGAGATCCTCACCGCCGTCCAGGGAGGCTGAGCACCGTGGCGGACGACGTTCTCACCATCGCCGGCACCACCTTCGGCTCCCGCCTGATCATGGGCACCGGCGGCGCGCCGAGCCTGGAGATCCTGGAGCAGGCCCTGCGGGTCTCCGGCACCGAGCTGACCACCGTCGCGATGCGACGGGTCGACCCGGGCACCCAGGGGTCCGTCCTGGACGTGCTCACCCGCAACGGCATCCGGATCCTGCCGAACACCGCCGGCTGCTTCACCGCCGGCGAGGCCGTCCTGACGGCCCGGCTCGCCCGCGAGGCGCTCGGCACCGACTGGGTGAAGCTGGAGGTCATCGCGGACGAGCGGACCCTGCTGCCGGACCCCATCGAGCTGCTGGACGCCGCCGAGACGCTGGTCGACGACGGCTTCACGGTGCTGCCGTACACCAACGACGACCCGGTGCTGGCGCGGAAGCTGGAGGACGTCGGCTGCGCGGCGATCATGCCGCTGGGCTCGCCGATCGGCTCGGGCCTCGGCATCCGCAACCCGCACAACTTCCAGCTGATCGTCGAGAGTGCGGGTGTCCCGGTTGTCCTGGACGCGGGTGCGGGCACCGCGTCCGACGTGGCGCTCGCCATGGAGCTGGGCTGCTCGGCGGTCATGCTGGCCTCCGCCGTGACGCGGGCCCAGGACCCGGTGCTGATGGCCGACGCGATGCGGCGCGCCACCGAGGCCGGCCGCCTCGCCTACCGGGCCGGCCGCATCCCCCGCCGCTTCCACGCCGAAGCCTCCTCCGCAATGGCCGGCCGCGCCGACCTCGACCACCGCGAACGCCCCGCCTTCTGACCTCTCGCAACCGGCGAGCCCAGACTGGGGCCGCATCCGAACGCAGTCGGCGAGCCAGACAGGGGCCGCATCCGAACGCAGTCGGCGAGCCCAGACAGGGGCGCGGGGAACTGCGCTAAACCGGAAGGCAACGACGCAGCCGACGGCAACGGCGGACAGTGCAACCTGCTCCCCCGAGAACAGTGCCGCATCGGGACCTTCCGTTTCGCGCAGTTCCCTGCGCCCCTAAAGGCCGGCCCGTTGCCCGGCAGGTTCTTGGGGCGCCGCGCCGCACTACACTCCTCGCGTGGACAGAACGCTGCACGATCCGCTGATCGGGACCTTGCTGGACGGCCGGTACCGGGTCGACGAGCGCGTGGCGGCAGGCGGTATGTCCACGGTCTACCGGGGTACCGACACCAGGCTCGACCGGGTGGTCGCGCTGAAGGTGATGCACCCCTCGCTGGTCGACGACGCCGAGTTCTCCGCCCGTTTCATCCGGGAGGCCAAAGCCGTCGCCCGGCTCGCCCACCCGAATGTGGTCAACGTCTTCGACCAGGGCGCCGACGGCCGGACGGTCTTCCTGGCCATGGAGTACGTGCCCGGCCGCACCCTGCGCGACGTCCTGAGGGACCGCGGAGCGCTCAGCGTCCGCGCCGCCCTGGACATCCTGGAGCCGGTGCTGGCCGCCCTCGGCGCCGCCCACCGAGCCGGCCTCGTCCACCGGGACGTGAAGCCGGAGAACGTACTGATCACCGACGGCGGCCTGGTCAAGGTCGCCGACTTCGGCCTGGTCCGGCTGCTCTCCGGTACGGACGGCTCGGTCACCAGCACCACCTCGGCCGGCACCGTGCTCGGCACGGTGTCCTACCTGGCCCCCGAGCAGGTCCAGCCCGGTACGCCGACCGACCAGCGGGTGGACGTGTACGCCTCGGGCATCCTGCTGTACGAGATGCTGACCGGCGCCAAGCCGCACACCGGGGACAACCCGATGCAGGTGATCTACCGTCACCTGCACGAGGACGTCCCGCCGCCCTCGCGGGTCGCCCCGAGCGTCGGGCCCGAACTGGACGCGATAGTCGCCGCCGCGACCGCCCGTGACCCGCAGGCCCGCCCGTACGACGCCGTCGAGCTGCTGGCCGCCCTGCAGCGGGCCCGGCGCGGCCTGACGCCCGCTCAACTGGACGCCGAGCCGCCCGCCTCCTCCCGCCCCACCCCGCAGTACCCGACCGGCGAGCTGACCTCCGTCCTGGACCGGCCGGTGAACCCGCAGGCCGAGCAGCCGGTGGAGCGGACCAGCGTGCTGGACGTCCCGACGCTGATGCTCGCCCGGCCGCGCCCGTACGACGAGCCGACCCCCGTACGGGCCGAGCGGCCGCGCCGCTCGCGCAAGCCGCTGATCTGGGTCTCCGTGATCGCCGCAGTGCTGCTCCTGGTCGGCGGGGCCAGCTACTTCCTGTCCGGTGCGCTGTACACGACGATGCCGAGCGTGCTCGGGCAGACCCAGGCGCAGGCGGTGGCGACGCTGGAGACCGCCGGGCTGCAGGGCGCGTTCACCCAGCAGTTCAGCGAGACCGTGCCCTCGGGTCAGGTGATGTCGACCGATCCGGGCGTCGGGCAGCGGGTCCGCAAGAGCGATCCGGTGAAGGTCACCCTCTCCAAGGGCCCGGAGCGGGTCGCCGTGCCCGGCGTCGTCGGGAAGCCGCTCGCCCAGGCCAGGCAGGCGCTCACCGATGGCCGCCTGACGCCGGGTACGACCACCGAGGAGTTCAGCGACACCGTGCCCGAGGGCTCGGTGGTCAGCGCCGATCCGGCTGTCGGCCGGCAGCTCGCGGTGAACACTCCGGTGGCCCTTGTGGTCAGCAAGGGCATGGTCCCGGTGCCGAGCGTGGTGGGTCTGACGAAGGACGAGGCCACCAAGGCGCTGACCGACGCGGGCTTCAAGACCCAGAGCAACGGGCTCAACCTGTTCGGCACCGGCAAGGTGGTCAGCCAGACGCCGACGGCGGGTCAGCGACGCCCGCAGGACACCGTCGTGGTGATCAACTTCGGCCTGTTCTGAGCCCGTTGGCCCCTGCCGCGGCCGGTTCGGTAAAGAACGAACCATATCCGCGTAAGACCTTTGCGCAGGCCCGGCCGACGGGCCCTCAACCCGGCTGTTCCGCCGATTCGGTGCGGTAGCTTGACGCCGACCGAACGCGAGGCCACGACGGGGAGCAGAGCATGCAGGACGGGTACCGGGTCCATCCGGAGGCGCTCGACAGATACGCCGCACAGTTGGAACAGGCGTCGGAGCGCGTCCTGCAGATCATGAGCTCCCTGGGCTCGATCGAGATCCCGTCCAACGCCTTCGGACTGCTCCCGGACGCGCACGGGCTGTACACCTCCTACCAGGAGCACCACGACGCGGACCTGCAGAACTGCTCCGACCTGTCGCAGCTGCTGATGGACACCGCCGAAGGGCTCTCCGGCACCGCCGAGGGCTACCGGAACATCGACTTCGACGTGGTTCGCACGATGGAGGTCATCCCCGCGTGAGCACCATGCAGAGCTGGGGCACCTCCGATGCCTACAGCTGGGCCCGGCAGCACAACCGGCAGGAGTTCCCCGCTGTCCCGGAGGCCAAGAGCCCCGACCGCAGCGGTATCAGCGGCGCCCTGGACGAGGCCGTCGAGTGGACGCTGGAGAAGACCGGTGTCCTGACCTGGCTCGAAAAGGTCACCGGCGCACCGGAGTTGCTCACCGAGGCGGCCAAGGCGTGGCACGACCGGGCCGTCGACATGCAGCAGGTCGCCGATGACCTGCGGACCGGCGCCACCCAGCTCTCCGAGGACTGGCAGGGCCAGGCCTCGGACTCCTTCGCCAGGCACACCGGCGAGATCGTCACGGCCGTCGACGCCACCGCCGAGGACATGAGCCAGACGGCCCAGATCCTCGGCCAGGCGGCGAAGGAGTGCGAGCTCGCCGAGGAGACGGTGATCCACCTGATCTCCGAGCTGATCGAAATGCTGATCGCTCAGCTGGCGACCAGCTTCATCCTCGACCTGGTGACATTCGGCATGGCGACCGTCGTCGACGCTCTGGTGAGTGGGGCCGAGGTTGCGGTTTATATCGAGCGAATCGGGGTGGTCTCCGAGAGGCTCGCTACTGTACTCAAGGACCTGATGAAGGCGATCAAGGAACTCAAGGAGGCCCAGCGAGCCGGCAAGCCGATCAAGGAGATCCTCCAGCAGGCCCGGAAGGTTCGCAGCGCGGCCGCTGACGTCCGAAAGACCGCCAAGGCGCTGAGCGGCAAGGAGGGCAAGGAGGAGGGCCTTAGCCTGCTGCAGCGGCAGGCACTGAAGCTGCCGCAGAAGGCCGTCGAGCACGGCCTCAAGGAGGTCGGCCTCGACAGGAAGTGGAAGGGTCCGCTCAAGGACTACGCCATGGACGAAACCGGGCGACGCTCGCTGCTGGACAACGGCGACGAGGCACCCCCGGCATACCATGTCGACCGCAGCCGGATCGAGGAGGCCTTCGGGTGAGCACGTACCAGCCGACCACCGTCGGCCCCACCTGGCTCCACCCGGTGGTGACACCGCATCTGCGCCAGGGCGAGGTCTTGCTCGGCGCGGTCCAGTGCGGGATCGACGACCTGCTCCCGCTGAAGGTCCCCCGGGCCTACCGGTGGAAGAAGCCGAAGCGGTCGGCCGACGTCGAGAGTTGGTTCGGCGCGCTGTTCAACACGATCTTCCCCGAGTGGATGAATCCGTTCACCGTCAGCTGGCGCGGGCCAGCCCTTGGGCGGAGAAGCTACCGGGCGATCCGCCGACCGTTCCACGGTGGCTCGTGGTCGGGAGGCTGGCAGAGCACGGCCGGGCAGCTTCTCTGCGCCGTGCGCAATGCGGCAGCGCCGAAGATCCTCTGGGACAAGGATGATGTGACCCTTGTCCTGACCAGCCACCGGCTCCTGCTGCTCAGCAGCGAGTCGCGCGCCGGGCAGCCCCAGGCCGAGCACCTGCTGGCCGAGCTCCCCCGCGGTGCGTACGTCCGCCGCCGCGAGCCGCATCCGGCGCGTCAGGCGTACCGGCTGGACCTCGCCTTCGGCGACGGCTCCTGGCTGGCCTTCCGGATGGGCGAGACCGAGACGGTCCCGGCCGTCGCAGCACTGCTGGACTGAGCAGGGGCGCCGCTACCGCAACGGCCCGTCGCCGGGCTCCTCCTGGTACGAGTAACGCTGCTCGGACCAGGGGTCGGCGCGGTTGTGGTAGCCGCGTTCCTCCCAGAAACCCCGCCGGTCGGCGCGCATGTACTCGACTGCGCGCACCCACTTGGGGCCCTTCCAGGCGTACAGCTGCGGGACCACCAGCCGGACGGGGAAGCCGTGCTCGACGGTGAGCGGCTCGCCGTTGCGGTGGGTGGCGAAGACCGTGCGCGGGTCCGCGAAGTCGGCGAGGCGCAGGTTGGAGCTGTAGCCGTACTCGGCCCAGACCATCACATGGGTGACGTCGTCGGCCGGCGGCACCAGGTCGAGGATGGTGGAGGCCGACACGCCGCTCCACTCGCTGCCGAGCATGGAGAAGCGGGTGACACAGTGAAGGTCACCTCGCACGGTGACCCGCGGCAGGGCGTTGAAGCCCTCGAAGTCCCAGCTGTGCTTGTCGGCCGAGGCGGTGGCCCCGAAAACCTGGAAGTCCCACGTCAGCGGCTTGAAGCGCGGGACGGGGCCGTAGTGCAGCACCGGCCAGCCGCGCTGCAGGCGCTGCCCGGGAGGGAGCCTCGGGTCAGACGACTGAAGCGGTTCTTGTTCGGACTGACCCATGGCTCCATGGTGACAGACCGCGGGCACTCCGCCGCGCGCACCCCTACCGGGCCCCAATTTCCGGCAAATCGGATATTCCGACGCATCTATCACTAAGTGTGAACTTACTGGAATTTACGCCCTGGACAGTGCCACCATGCGGTCAGCCGTGGTTCCGCGCGTGACGTCTGAAGCAGGAAGGCACCGCCATGAAGGGCGACCCCGAGGTCATCGAGTTCCTCAACGAGCAGCTCACCGCCGAGCTGACCGCGATCAACCAGTACTTCCTGCACGCCAAGATGCAGGAGAACTTCGGCTGGACGAAGCTCGCGAAGTACACCCGGCACGAGTCGTTCGACGAGATGAAGCACGCCGAGGTGCTCACCGACCGGATCCTCTTCCTCGACGGGCTGCCCAACTACCAGCGGCTCTTCCACGTCCGGATCGGTCAGACGGTCAAGGAGATGTTCGAGGCGGACCGCCAGGTCGAGGTGGAGGCCATCGACCGGCTGCGGCGCGGGATCGTGGTGATGCGGGCCAAGAACGACGTCACCTCGGCCAACATCTTCGAGGACATCCTGGCGGACGAGGAGCACCACATCGACTACCTCGACACCCAGCTCGAGCTGCTCGAGAAGCTCGGTGAGGCGCTCTACCTGGCCCAGCTGATCGAGCAGCCGGAGTCCTGAGCCGCGGGATCCCCGAGCGGGAGCGCTGCCCCTCAGGCGGCGCGCAGCGGCCGGACGGCCTCGACCAGGCCGGTCTCCGGCTCAGCCAGCCCGAGCTTGGCGGCCAGCCGCGCTGTCGGGCACGGGCGGGCACCGTGCTCACCCAGCAGGGCCTGGATGCGTCGCACGCAGGAGCCGCAGTCGGTGCCGGCCTTGCAGCCCTTGGCTATCCGGCGCGGGGTGTCGGCGCCGTTCTCGATCTGCTTCTTGACCTGGTCCTCGGTGACCGCATGGCACATGCACACGTACATCGCGGTCTCTCCCAACGGTCAGGCTCACAGATAGAGCCAAGGCTTCCCTTAGCTCGCTAAGCCTTACCTTACCCAAGCATCCGGGCATGACAAAGCCCCTCCGACCTCGGGAATCCCGAGACCGAAGGGGCCTTCATCACATTGCGATCAACGCAGCCAAGGACTAGTGCCCGCGGTACATCTCCGCCACCAGGAACGCGAGGTCCAGCGACTGGCTGCGGTTGAGCCGCGGGTCGCAGGCCGTCTCGTACCGCTGGTGCAGGTCGTCGACCAGCACCTCGTCGCCGCCGCCGACGCACTCGGTGACGTCGTCGCCGGTCAGCTCCACGTGGATGCCGCCCGGGTGGGTGCCGAGCGCGCGGTGCACCTCGAAGAAGCCCTTGACCTCGTCGAGCACGTCGTCGAAGCGGCGGGTCTTGTGGCCGGTCTCGGCCTCGAAGGTGTTGCCGTGCATCGGGTCGCAGATCCACACCGGCTGGGCGCCGGAGGCGGTGACCTTCTCCACCAGGGTGGGCAGGTGATCGCGGATCTTGCCCGCGCCCATCCGGGTGATGAAGGTGAGCCGGCCGGGCTCGCGCTCGGGGTCGAGCCGCTCGATCAGGGTGAGCGCCTCCTCGACCGTGGTGGTCGGGCCGAGCTTCACACCGATCGGGTTGCGGATCTTGGACGCGAACTCGATGTGCGCGCCGTCCAGCTGGCGGGTGCGCTCACCGATCCAGACCATGTGGCCGGACACGTCGTACAGGTCGCCCGTCCGCGAGTCCACGCGGGTCAGCGCGGTCTCGTAGTCGAGTACCAGCGCCTCGTGCGAGGAGTAGAACTCGACGGTCTTGAACTCCTCGGGAGCGACCCCGCAGGCCTGCATGAAGGCCAGCGCGTTGTCGATCTCCCGGGCGAGCTTCTCGTAGCGCTGCCCGGAGGGCGAGTTGCGCACGAAGTCCTGGTTCCAGGCGTGCACCTGGCGCAGGTCCGCGTAACCACCGGTGGTGAAGGCACGCACCAGGTTGAGCGTCGCGGCGGAGGCGTTGTACATCCGCTTCAGGCGCTCCGGGTCCGGGATGCGGGCCTCGGCGGTGAACTCGAAGCCGTTCACCGAGTCGCCGCGGTAGGTCGGCAGGGTGACGCCGTCGCGGGTCTCGGTCGGCTTGGAGCGGGGCTTGGAGTACTGGCCGGCGATCCGGCCGACCTTGACCACTGGGACGGAGGCGGCGTACGTCAGCACGGCCGCCATCTGAAGCAGGGTCTTGAGCTTGTTGCGGATCTGCTCGGCCGACACGCCGTCGAAGGCCTCGGCGCAGTCACCGCCCTGCAGCAGGAAGGCCTCACCACGCGCAACGGCACCGAGCCGGGCGCGCAGCTGGTCGCACTCGCCGGCGAAGACGAGGGGCGGATACGAGGCGAGGTCCGCAAGGGACTTGCGCAGCGCCTCAGGATCCGGCCATTCAGGCTGCTGCGCCGCGGGCAGGGACTGCCAGGTGTGGTGGGGATTTGTCACGGTCACAGGGTCAAGGCTACGGGTTGTGACAACCGAATTGTGACCACTGCCCGATGGGTGAGACACAGTTCGGACATTCGCGTGATCTGCTTCACCCCGAATTCGGATCGGCTACTCTCAGAGCCATGAACGCGCCCCACACCTACTCCTGGTGGTGGACCATCCCCGAGGTGGCCCACCGATAGCGCGTCTCCAGACGAGCACGACGGCCGCCCCTCGGGGCGGCCGTCGGCGTATAACCGCCTGATGGCCCTCCGGGAAACGATGCGGACCGGTACCGCACCAGCGACGACTCCCCGGAAGGAACCATCCTCTCGTGACCGACCTCACCGCTCTGCTCGCCCGCCTCACCGCCCCGGGTGCCCCGGCCTTCGCCCTGCTGCACCGCCGCGCGCCGCGGCTGGCCCTCGACACCGTCGAGGTCCTGCTCGGCACGGTCGGCTCGTACGAGACGCTGGCCGAGCTGCCGGTCCGGGCCGGGCTGCCGGCGGGCGGTCCGCGCCACGACCTGCTCGCGCTCGTCCCGTACCGGCAGATCCGCGAGCGCGGCTTCGACGCGCACGACGACGGCACCCCGCTGCAGGCTCTGTCGGTGGACGAGCAGTACGCCTTCCCGCTGGCCTCGGCCCTCGAAACGCTGCCGCAGCTGCCGGTCTCGCTGTCCAACGGCTCCTTCGACATCGACGACGCGGAGTACGCGGAGATCGTCCGCCGGGTGATCCAGGACGAGATCGGGCGCGGCGAGGGCGCCAACTTCGTGATCCGGCGGGACTTCAGCGCCCAGCTGGACGGGTTCACCCCCGCCCTGGCCCTGAGCCTCTTCCGCCGCCTGCTGGAGCAGGAGCGCGGCGCGTACTGGACCTTCCTCGTCCACACCGGGGAGCGGATCCTGGTCGGCGCCTCCCCCGAGGTCCACGTCCGGCAGAGCGGCGGCACGGTGGTGATGAACCCGATCTCGGGCACCTACCGCTATCCCTCCGGCGGCCCGACCATCGACTCCCTGCTGGAGTTCCTGCACGACCCCAAGGAGCTCGAGGAGCTCACCATGGTGGTCGACGAGGAGCTCAAGATGATGTGCACCGTCGGCGACCTCGGCGGCCAGGTCCTGGGCCCTCGCCTGAAGGAGATGGCGCACCTCGCGCACACCGAGTACGAGCTGCGCGGCCGTACCTCGCTGGACGTCCGGGAGGTGCTCAAGGAGACGATGTTCGCCGCCACCGTCACCGGCAGCCCGGTGCAGAACGCCACCCGCGTGATCAAGCGGTACGAGCGCTCGGGCCGCGGCTACTACTCCGGCGCGCTGGCGCTCATCGGCCGCTCGGCCAGCGGCGGGCAGCTGCTGGACTCGCCGATCTGCATCCGGACCGCCGACATCGACCCGGCCGACGGCCGGCTGGTGGTCCGGGTCGGCGCCACGCTGGTCCGCCACTCCGACCCGGAGTCCGAGGTCGCCGAGACGCACGCCAAGGCGGCCGGGGTGCTCACCGCGATCGGCGCCCGCCCGGCGCCGGCGAAGCCGTCCGGCCGTTCGGGCGGACCCCGGCTGGCCGACGACCACCGGGTGCAGGCCGCGCTCGACGCCCGGCGCACCAACCTCGCGCCGTTCTGGCTGCGGATGCAGCAGGCGGCCCCGGCCGCCGCGGGGCTGGACACCCTGGTGGTGGACGGCGAGGACACCTTCACCTCGATGCTGGCCCACCTGCTGACCTCGCTCGGCCACCACGTCACCGTGCTCCGGTACGACACCCCCGGGCTGCGGGCGCGCGTGGCCGCCCACCCGGGTCCGCTGGTGCTCGGCCCCGGCCCTGGCGACCCGGCCGACCTCGCCGACGCCAAGATGGCGCTGCTGCGCCCGATCGTCACCGACTCCCTCGCCGCCGTCCGCGCCGGGACGCGGACCGCGCCGCTGCTGGCGGTCTGCCTGAGCCACCAGCTGCTCTCGGCCGAGCTCGGGCTGCCGCTGGCGCGCAAGGCCGTGCCGTACCAGGGCGCGCAGGAGAGCGTCGACCTGTTCGGCACCCGCCGCACGGTCGGCTTCTACAACACCTTCACCGCCCGCTGCACCGACGCCGAGGCCGTTCGGCTGGCGGCGGAGGGCATCGAGGTCTCCCGGGATGCCGTCACCGGCGATGTCCACGCCCTGCGCGGGCCGGGCTTCGCCGGCCTGCAGTTCCACCCGGAGTCGGTGCTGACCCGCGAGGGTGTGGACATCGTCGCCGGGCTGCTGCGGGACGCGAGCGCCGTCCGCAGCTGACGGCCGGTCGGGTGCCCGTTACTCGCCCCTGAGCCGAAGGGCGCGGAGCGGGACATTCCGCCCCGCGCACCCGGGATCAGGACTTGGTCTCGACGTAGTACGCGCGGTTCTGCTGGGCGACGACGGGCGACTGGTAGACCCAGATGCCCGCGGCCTTGGCGGTGCCGATCAGCTCGGTGAGCGTCTTGCCGACGTCCGAGTCCTTGGCGGACACCGTCAGCTTCACCCTGCCCGAGGTGGCGTCGGTGAGGGTGTAGCCCTGGTAGGGCTGGGAGACGTTGAGCGGCGCGGCGACGGGCTTCTTGTCCTTGACGCCGTACTCGGTGAACGGCGCGATGCTGACCGGGGCGGGGGCCAGCGTCGACAGGTCGGCCTCGAAGGAGAAGAGCGGCTCCTTCGGGCTCTTCGGCTCCACCCGCTGCTTGTCGCTGCTGAGGATCGCGTTGTTGCAGGCGATCTTCCACAGCTGCGCGGGCTTGGCGTTCGGCGTGGGCATGGTGACGTCGAAGACCGCGGGGATCTTCGGCTCGCCGAACAGCTTCTTGCCCGCCTCGATGGCGAGCGCCGAGTCGCAGACCACGTGGATGCGGCTGTTGCCGATCAGCTTGGTCTGGTCCTCGCCCTGGGCGAACTGCTCGTAGGTGAGGGTGGGGACGTGGGAGGAGTTCGCCGTCGGGTGGGCGATGATGTTGACCTCGATCTCCTGGATCACGCTCCCCCCGTTCTCGAACTGCGCGAAGTACATCTGGTAGTTGAGCGAGACGCAGGCCTTCCCGCCGAAGAGCGTCGGCTCCAGGCTGGTGCCCCGCAGCCGCTCGGTCGGGTTCTTCGGGTCGACCAGGAAGTCGATGCCGATGTTGTGGAAGGCGCCGTAGTGGAACGGCAGCCGGAACGGGGCCGGGACGGGCGGCAGGGACTTGCCGTTGTTGGTCATGCGGGGGCTCCTCGGGTGTTCTCGGGTGGGTGGTTCTCTCGGGAGGGCCGGCCGGCCCGTCAGGACAGGCCGGTGAGCAGCGCCGCGACGCCGCCGAGCCCGCCGTCCAGCTGGGAGCGGGCCTCGCCGAAGTGCGTGCCGTAGATCTCGTAGGTGGGGCAGGCGTGCAGGCCCTGGTCTCGCAGCTCCTCGTCCGGGTGCGGGTTCCGGTACAACTGCTCGGCGAGATCCCGTAGTTCGAGCATCGCCGGGACGGCCGCCTGGATCCGCTTGGGCTCGCCGTCGTACGCGGCCTGCAGGTGCAGCAGCAGCCGGGCGTAGACCACGTTGAAGTCGCCGGCCGCCTTTCGGACCTCGCCCTCCGGGTACTCGGCGACCGTGGCCTCCGGCGGGATCGGGTAGGCGTCCTCCCAGCTCACGACCAGGGCGGGGCCGGTGGGCCCGGAGTAAGGGGTGTCGTGCGGCCCGTACTTGCGCTCCTGGTAGATCTCCATGAAGCGGAAGAAGTGCGCCGGCTCCTGCGCCTCGCCGAAGAGCTGGTGGTCGGAGTTGTAGATGGTCTCCGCGACTCCCTCGCCCTGCTCGGTGATGACCCGGATCGCCTTCAGTGCGGTGGCCAGGTCGTGGATCTCGAACACCTCTCCGCCGGAGTTGAAGAAGTCCTCCGGGCCGACCTGCTTGCGGTCGCTGTCGAAGAGCTTGCGCTCCTTCTCCTTGGTCGACGCGAGGTTGAGCAGGCCCTGGCGGATCGTGTTGTAGAACTGGCCGATGGACGTCCAGCCGTCGTCGTCGGCCACGGTGGGGTGGCCGGGCAGCTCGGCGACGTCCTCGGGCCGTTCGATGAAGAGGAAGGTGCGCAGCGCCTCCGGGCCGAAGTGGCGCAGCGCGACGGGCACCTTCTCCTTGGCGTACGGCAGCGTCACCGGGTAGTCGGTCACGAAGTCCGGGTGGGCCACCACGGGCTTGCCGCCGACCGCGTTGATCAGGTTGGCGACCAGCGTCATGTGGAGCATCTCCTCCAGGACCACGGCACGGATCGCGTAGAACGCCTCGCGGTTGGTGCCGGGCTTGAGGGTGTACATCGCCGTCAGATAGGGCGGGATGGTCAGGTGCTCCAGCGCGAGCGCGGCCTGCAGGAAGTACCGAAGCTCCTCGACGGTCTCCGGGACCTTGAACGGGGGCTGCTCGAGCTCCGCGACCCGGCCCACGATGTCGGTGAAGGGGTACTGCCAGTCCGTGACAGCGGTATCGGTGGTGGTCACTTCGCGGCCTCCGGGCGGTCGGCGGGGGAGGTCCCGACCCCGGCCATCAGCGGCCGGTGCAGGTCCATCAGGTCCCGGTGGATCTGCTCGGCGCTGCGCAGCGCCAGGGCGGTCATGGTCAGCGACGGGTTGGAGGTGCCGATGGACGGCATGCTCCCGCAGCCGACGGCGTACAGGTTGGGGTGGTCCCAGGTGCGCTGCCACTGGTCGACCACCGAGTTGGCCGGAGCGGTGCCCATGATGTGGGTGCCCGCACCGTGGCCGGCGCCGTGGAACTCGAAGGGCGCGCCCTCGTACTCGAAGAAGCTCGGCGACTCGTCGGAGTAGCAGGTGTGGCTCTCGGCCCGCAGCTGCACGAAGATCTGCTGCGAGACGTGCTGGGCGACGGCCATCCCCTCCTTCACATGGTCGGAGAGGTCGTAGGTGAGGACCGGCCGGTGGTTGCCGAGCCGGTCGCGGTACCGGCGGTCGATGGTGACGCGGTTGCGGGCCTCCGCGTCCTGCTCCATCTCGAACTGGAAGGCGAACTGGCGCCCGATCTCGTCGCCGAGCTCCTCGCGCAGGCGTCTGCCGTACACCGCCTTGCCCCGGGGCTTCTGGGTGCTGAACGGGATGCCGAGCTTGCCCGCCACGTCGCTGCCCGGCGAGAAGGCCGCCCAGATCCACCCCCAGTTGGCGATCACGGCGCGGAAGGGCGCGTGCGAGGACCGGGTGTCGCCGGTGCGGAAGGCCTCCAGGGCGGAGGTGGAGCCGGGCCCCCGGTACGGGCCGACCGGCTGGGGCATCAGGCCCCAGGTGAGCATGACCGGGTGGTCCATCAGGTTGCGGCCGACCTGGTCGCTGCTGTTGGCCAGCTGCGAGGCCAGCAGCAGCTTGGCGTTCTCGATCGCGTGCGCGGCGAGCACCACGATGTGCGCCTCGGCGGTGTGGGTGGTGGCCACCGGCGCCGCCGGGTCGTCGTACGCCTGGTACTCGACCCCGAAGACCCGGCCGTTCTCACCGGCCAGCACCCGGGTGACGACGGCGCGGGCGGCGAGGGTGACCTTCTGGCTCCAGGCGGCCTGGGTCTTGAGCGGGTTGTACTTCGCCTGGACGGGGCAGATCGGCGTGCAGGAGGAGTTGCCCACGCAGCGCTCGCCGTAGTTGGGCAGCCCGGCCGCCTCGACGGGGCGGTAGCCCTTGCCGCCGTCGTACATGTTGTTGGGCGTGCTGTTGCGGCCGTGCGGGGTGTTGACGACCTTCAGCTCGATCGGCTCGGAGGTGTGGGCCGAGTCGACGCGCGTGCCGTCCAAGTCCCTGGCCAGCACCCGGTCGAGGTAGCTGCTGGGGATCTCGTGCATCGGGAAGACGTAGTCCTCCGGGAACGGCAGCCCGATCTCCCGCTTCTGCTCGGCCACATCGCCCGAGACGCCGATCTCCCGCTCGGCCGCGCGGTAGTAGGGCTCCAGGTCCTCGTAGCCGATCGGCCAGTCCAGGCCGTAGTCGTACGTGGTCCTGACCTGGAAGTCGGTCGGGTGCATCCGGGGGGTCAGGCCGAGCCAGTGCATGAAGGTGCCGCCGTTGGCCCGCAGGTAGTCGGTGCCGTACGGGAGCGGGCCGTTCTGGACGAGGTAGCCCTTCGACTCGTACCCGCCGCCCGGCTTGGACACGGTGTGCAGCACGTCGGACGACGGGGCCGCCTCGTTGGGCCGGTACGGGGAGTTGGGCACCTTGGCGAGCGCGGCGTAGAAGGTGTTCATCGCGTCGAGGTGCCCGGGCCAGGTGTCCAGGGTCTGGGTGCCCGCCTCCAGGACGAGCACCCGCCAGCCCTGGTCGCCGAGTTGCTTGGCGACCATGGTGCCCGCCAGCCCGGCGCCGACCACGATCACGTCGTACTTGTGGCCGTCGAGTTCACGTGCGTGGTTCATGACGTTCCTCCTGCCTGCTGCTGCGGCGCGGGGATCTCGGGGGCGCCGGGCGGCGGGGCCGCCCAGGTGCCGAAGCCGGGCGGCTTGGCCCCCGGCGGGTGACCGTGGAACGTCCGCCAGACCAGTCCTTCGACATAGGCCTCGGGGGCGGCGGTGAAGGCCACGTTGGGCTTCTCCCGGCGCAGCTTGCCGTGGGCGGAGGCCGACAGCTGCGGCCAGACACCCAGGTACCAGAGGTGGGTGACGGCACGGGCGATGTCCTGCGCCACCTCGTCCTGGATCTTCTCCGGGTCCCTGTCCGCCCGGTCCAGGGCGAAGACGAACTCCTGGTAGGCGGCCTCCCCGACCTGGTCGATCATGGTCTCCAGGTAGAGCTCGGCCATCCCGGTGCCGTACAGCTCGAAGGTCTCGAAGCCGGTCAGCAGGCGGGAGACCTCGACGAATCCGTCGACGGTCTCGCGCGGGTACGTGGTCGTCATCAGCCCGCCTTCCTGGTCAGCTTGTCGGCCAGCCGCAGCCCGAGCGCGACGGCGGCGAGGGTGGGGTTCCACGAGCCGCTGCTGGGGAAGGTCGCCGCGCCGGCCACATGGACGCCGCCCACCCCGTGCGGGCGGCCGAGGTGGTCGGTGACGGAGTCTGCGGCGGTACTGCCCATCAGCAGCGTTCCGGACTCGTGCACCAGCAGCTTCTTGCGCCGGTTCGGCGGCGGCCCGCTGATCCACCCCTTGTCCCAGTACTGGGGGGTCTGACCGTTCGCCAGCAGCCCGACGAGGGCGTCCGCGGCCTTCTCCATGGCGTTCTCCAGGGCCAGGTCCGCGGCGCTCGGGACGATCTTGACGCCGGGTCTGCCCTTCGTGTCCACCGTGACCTGGGAGGCGCCCGTCAGCTCGCCGCGCCACTCGCCCAGGCAGTGCACCAGGAAGCCGATGTGCTCGGAGTCGGTGAGCTGGGTGAGGAACTCCTGGTCGAAGGAGTCCGGGATGAGCCGGTAGAGGTCGGCGACGGCGTCGGCCGGCCTGGGGTTGGAGGCGGCCATCAGGTGGATGTGGAAGTCCCGGGCGTCGCCCGGCTTCCCGCCCGGCGGGCGGTGGGTGCCCTCCAGGTAGGTGCAGGAGATCTGCAACCGGTCCGGCAGGTCGGGGTAGGCGGCCCTCGGCACCCGTACGGTGAACCAGTTGGCCACGTGGCCGCCCAGGTTCTTGCCGGCCAGCGGGCTGAGGGCCTTGGGGAAGGCGTGCATCAGCAGCCCGGTCGGCTCGATCACCCCGGTGGCCAGCACCACCGGGGTGCCGTTCAGTTCGAGCTTGTCCTGGCTGGTGAGCAGGGTCTTGGCGACCTGCAGGCCGTCCTTCTGCTCGGCCTCGATCCCGAGGACCTCGCACTCGGCGACCACCGAGAGCCGGGGCTTGCCGGCCTGCCCGTTCACGGCGTACCGGACGGCGGCGTCGAGCAGCAGCGGGACCGGGCTGAACTTGCGGTACCCGAGCGTCGAGGTGGTCGCGCGGGAGGCCAGCGGGGTCTCCAGGTCACGCTCGCGGGAGTAGTCCACGAAGTCGGGCAGCGCGGGCAGACCGTCGAACAGGCGCCGGACCAGCCGGGGGTGGAAGGTGTCGAACTCCGGCCCCATGTCGGAGGGTTCGACCGAGCCCAGCAGCTTGCGCGCGGCGCCCCAGTAGGGCCGCAGCTCGTCGAGCACCGCGTCCGGCCACCCGGGCATCTGCTCGCGCGCGGGCTGCGGGATCCAGGTGCTCCAGAACAGCGCCCGGCCGCCGAGGAAGGGGATCTGCGGCGCCAGCCCGTACCCGTCCTTGGGGATGATGTCCCAGGGTTCGGCGACGGCCTTGGTCATCAGCGGCTGGTACACCGGGTCGAGGTTCTGCACGTGCTCCGGGAGCAGGAAGGGGCCCTTCTCCAGGAGCAGGACCCGGAACCCCCGCTGCAGCAGCCGGTGCACGATCGCGCAGCCGACCGCCCCGCCACCGACCACGACGACGTCGTAGGTGTCCTTGCGGCAGTCGGCCAGCCGCTTGAAGTACCGGCTCTCCACCGGCCCGGCGGCCCCGGCGGCCCGGCCCGGGGACCAGGCCGGCTGGTCCGGAAGCTGTCCGTCGAGGTCCAGCTGGGTGAGGCCGGGAGCGAGTTCTTCGAGGGAGTCGCTCATCGCGTCACGCCCGGTCGAGGTAGTGGTTGGTGATCAGCCAGGGCAGGATCTTCTTGTCGTCCTGGGGGACGCCCGGGATGTCGGCCAGCAGGGTGTGGTCCAGCTGGAACTGGGTGCCGTCGCCCGGCTGGTTGAAGTACGGGGCGGTGGTGCCCCGGTAGACCTTGAACGGCTTCTTGACCACGTAGTCGTGGTAGACGACCGGCTCGACCAGACCCTGCGGCGGCATGGCGCGCTTCGCGTACGGCGTCCCGGCGAGGGCGAGGTAGGCGCCCTCCTCGGAGCCGAAGCGGTCCAGGGCGGTGTTCACCTCGACCTCCACGTCCTTCTTGTCGAGCAGGGTCCGGCCGTCCTCGCCGACCTTGAACCCGTTGTTGCTCGGGTACTTCCAGCGGCCCCTGGAGCCCGCCGCCGGGTCCCAGTAGGTGCGCAGGAAGTCCTTGGAGCTGAGGCCGCCGAACCGCTGGTAGTCCTTCACCAGCTCGCCGAGCTTCCCGGTGGTGGGCAGCTTCGCGGGCCCGAGCTTGCAGTCGCCGTCGAAGCAGTTCGGGTCCGCCTCGGGTTCGTCGGCGACCGGTGCGTCGGCGGCGACGGCCGCGGGCGGGGCGGCCTGGGCGGAGGCGGGCGGGACGGACAGCGCGATGGCCGGGACCGCGAGAACCGCCGCGGCGAGTACCGACAGAGTCTTCCTCTTCACATTTTCCCCAGCGCGTTTATTCGTGCACGACTTATGTCGCCGAATTTCTAGCAGGGGTGGAGAGGTGACGGGAAGTCAGAGTTACGGGCTTTCACCCGTACGCCGGAAAAGACATATAACGTGGGCACTCGACGGGATCGGGTGAACCCAAGGGGCCTCGGCTGCCGCACCTACTCGTCGTCGAGGCCCTGCTCGATCGCGTAGCGCACAAGCTCGACCCGGTTGTGCAGCTGCAGCTTGCCGAGGGTGTTCTGGACGTGGTTCTGCACGGTGCGGTGCGAGAGCACCAGCCGGTCCGCGATCTGGCGGTACGACAGGCCCTTGGCCACCAGCCGCAGTACCTCGGTCTCGCGGGCGGTCAGCTGCGGTACGGCGGGCGAGGCGGCGGGAGCGGGTTCCGCGGCCAGCCGACGGAACTCCCCCAGGACGAGCCCGGCCAGCCCCGGGGTGAAGACCGGGTCGCCGACGGCCGTACGGCGCACGGCGTCCAGCAGCTCCTCGCGCCCGGCCGACTTGACCAGGTAGCCCGTCGCGCCGGACTTCACGGCCTCCAGGACATCCGCGTGCTCGCCGCTCGCGGAGAGCACCAGAACGCGCACCGACGGGTCGTACGCCACCACCTGGCGGCAGACCTCGACGCCCGGCAGGCTCGGCAGGTTGAGGTCGAGCACCACCACCTGCGGCGACGAGGCCCGCGCCCGGCGGACGGCCTCCTCGCCGTCCCCGGCCGTGGCCACCACGTCCAGGCCCGCCTCCGCGAGATCGCGGGACACCGCCTCGCGCCACATCGGGTGGTCGTCCACCACCATGACCCGTACCTGATCCACGGTCACTTCTCTCTCCTCGGCACCCGAAGCTCCACCTCGACGCCCTCACCCGGCACGGAGTACAGCTCGGCCGTACCGCCGAGGTCCAGAAGCCGGCCGCGGATCGACTGGGAGACCCCGAGCCGCCCGGCCTTCTCGGCCTCGCCGAGGCGGCCCGCCGGGTAGCCGGGCCCGTCGTCGCGGATGCTCACCGTGACGGCCTCGGGCTCGTCCTCGATCAGGATCCAGGCGCGCGCCCGCTCACCCGCGTGCCGGTGCACGTTGTCCACGGCCGCCCCCACGGCGGCGGCCAGCTCGCCGGCCACCGGGCCGGCGAGCAGCACCGGCGTACCGGGGGCGGAGACGGTGATCCGGTCGTCCGCGTACGGGGTGAGCAGCGTCCGCAGGTCCTGGTCGGCCCCGGCCTGCCGGGGCAGCGGGCCGCCGGTCATCAGGGTGCGCAGCGCGCGTTCCTGCTCGCCGGCCAGCCGGCCGAGCTCCCCGAGGTCACCTTCACGGCGCTGCACCAGGGCGAGCACCTGCAGCACCCCGTCGTGGATGTCCCGGGAGAGCCGCTCGCGCTCCCGGGTGGCCGCCTCGACCTGCAGGGCCCGGGTGAGCGCCGCCTCGCTGGCCCGGGCCAGCTCGACCACGTACCCGATGGCGCAGCCGGCCACCATCAGCAGCACGATGTTGTGCAGGTTGTCGGGGGAGACACCGCCGTGGCCGACGATGTTGGCCGCCCCGATCACCGTGCCGGCGAGGGCGGCGGGCTTCCAGCCGCCCTTTCCCGCGAAGCCGAGCACCGTCCCGGCGGCCCAGATGGTCGGCAGGGTCAGGGCGCCGCCGTGGATCCGGGCCGGGGTGTCGATGATGCCGCTCATCACCACGCCGGTCACGGCGAAGGCCAGGTCGGCGGCCAGCACGTACCAGGTGCAGCGCAGCGGGCCGGCGAAGGCCCGGGTGCTGGCGAGCGTCCAGAGGGTGAGGGCGCCGAGATAGATCCAGCCGGAGACGGGGTGGAGGTAGTCCAGGTAGGCGTTGAAGTAGCGGAACAGCGCGTACGCCAGAGCCATCACCCGGAAGTACGAGATCGCCCGCCAGAGCGGCATCTCGACGGACATCCCGCCCGCCGCCAGGGTGCCGCCGCGGACTGCCACCGTGCTGGTGGGCCGTGCCAGTTCGGCTCTGTGGTCCGCCATCTGCCCCCCTACCCCTACCGCGTTACGCCGAGTCCTTGCCCTTGCCGTCCTTGCCGCCCGCCTCGGCCTCGGCGGCCTTCTTCTCCGCCTCCTGCTGCGCCTTGAGCGCCTTCTGCTCGGCCTTGCGCTCGGCGTCCGCGCGCTTCTTGTCGTCGGCGATCTGCCGCTTGGCGGCGGTCGCGTAGATGTCGACGTACTCCTGGCCGGACAGCCGCATGATCTCGTACATCACCTCGTCCGTCACGGAGCGGAGGATGAAGCGGTCGTTCTCCATGCCCTGGTAGCGGGAGAAATCGAGCGGGCGGCCGATCCGGATGCCGGGGCGGATGCCGAAGTTGGGCACGACCTGGCCGGGCGGCTGGACCTTCTCGGTGTCGATCATCGCGACCGGGATCACCGGGGCGCCGGTGGCCAGCGCGACGCGGGCCAGACCGCCGACCTTGCCGCGGTAGAGCTTGCCGTCGGGCGAGCGGGTGCCCTCCGGGTAGACGCCGAACAGCTCGCCGCGCTCGATCACCGCGACCGCACTGCGGATCGCCGCCTCGCCCGCGCCGCGGACGCCGGAGCGGTCCACCGGGAGCTGGCCCACGCCCTTGAAGAAGGCCGCGGTGAGCTTGCCCTTGAGGCCCGGGGTGTTGAAGTACTCCGCCTTCGCGATGAACGTCACCCGGCGCTTCATCAGGGCGGGAAGGAAGAAGGAGTCCGAGAAGGACAGGTGGTTGCTCGCGATGATCGCGGGCCCCTCGTCGGGGATGTTCTCCGCACCCTCTATCCACGGCCGGAAGAAGATCCGCAGCAGTGGTGCGACGATCATCTTCATCAGTCGGTAGAACAACCCGGGCCTCCTGTTATGCGGACCGGTCGATCCTAATGCCCCGCCGCCTTCGCGTGCGCACCGGCAGGCGGTAGAGGGGCTGTACGGGGCGCGGGACG
Source organism: Kitasatospora atroaurantiaca (assembly GCF_007828955.1). NCBI lineage: Bacteria > Bacillati > Actinomycetota > Actinomycetes > Kitasatosporales > Streptomycetaceae > Kitasatospora > Kitasatospora atroaurantiaca. The sequence continues at coordinate 1,777,712 of NZ_VIVR01000001.1, forward strand.
GCGTGGGACGATGCGGCTCCCGACCCCGCCACGCCCCGCGCCGCCCGCGAAGGAGCCCGCAGATGCCAGTGCTGCCCGGTGCCGAACCGTTCCGTCACAAGGGCGGGCCGGTCGGGGTCCTGCTCGTCCACGGCTTCACCGGCTCCCCCCAGTCGATGCGTCCCTGGGCCGACCGGCTCGCCGCCGCCGGGCTCACGGTCTCGGTGCCGCTGCTGCCGGGCCACGGAACCCGCTGGCAGGACCTGCAGCTGACGCGCTGGGAGGACTGGTACGCCGAGGTGGACCGCGAGCTGCGGGAGCTGGCCGAGACCTGCGAGCAGGTCTTCGTCTGCGCGCTCTCCATGGGCGGCTCGCTGGCCCTGCGGCTGGCGGCCCAGCACGGCCCGGCCGTCTCCGGGGTGGTGCTCGTCAACCCGTCCGTCCGCTCCGACAACCCCGCAAGTGTGCTGTTGCCGGTGCTCCGTCACCTGGTTCCGAGCCTGCCCGGGGTCGCCAACGACATTGCGCTGGAGGGCTCCAACGAGCTCGCCTACGACCGGACGCCGCTGCACGCCGCCTGGTCACTGGCCCGGCTGTGGAAGACCGTCCAGGCGGGAATGCCCGACGTACGTCAGCCAGTTCTACTGCTTCACAGCCCGCAGGACCACGTGGTCTCGCCGGCCAACTCGGAACTGGTGCTCGCCCGGATATCCTCGACCGATGTGACAGAGCTGCTCTGCGAGCGCAGCTACCACGTGGCGACGCTGGACCACGACGCCGAGCTGATATTCGAGGCGAGCCTCGAGTTCATCAGGCGGCTGGCCCCGGCTGCTTCCGCGGATGTGAATGCCGAGAACCACCTGGGCTGAAGGGCCGGCAGTGCACGAGACCAACACGGCGGGCGGCGACGACGAGCTGCCCCGGGACGGCAGCGCCAAGAGCGAGCCCGCCGGCGAGCCGGACGCGCCCGTACGGCGCCCGAAGGCCGGCAGCCAGGCCGAGCAGGACGCGATCTTCGCGGCCCTGGTCGCCCAGTTCGACGACCCGGTGGACCTCAACAACCCCGAGTGGCCGGAGATCGAGAACCTCCGCGCCCGGGACGACCTCGCCGACCTGGCCCCGCAGCCCCGGCCCCGCCCCGCTGAACCGAGCCCCGGTCTCGCTCGCGGTCCGCGTGACTACGAGGCCGCCGAGGACCCGGACGAGGGCCACTTCGTCCCGCCGGAGCCCCCGCCGCTCCCCGAGGCGGACACCACCACCAAGTTCGCCTGGCTCGCCGTCCTCGGCGGCCCGGCCCTGCTGCTGTTCGACTCCGTGGTCTGGCGCGAGGTCGCCGGCTGGCCCGCGTGGGTCGGTGTGAGCGCCTTCCTGGGCGGCTTCGTCACCCTGGTGGCCCGGATGAAGAACCACGACGAGGACGAGCCCGAGGACCCGAACGGCGGCGCGGTCGTCTGACGCCGGCTCAGAAGGCCGATGCGGCCCGGCCGGCCTTCCTGCGGCGGAACTTGGAGAGCGGCTCCTCCACGGTCGAGGCCGTCCTCTACGCCACCCAGACCGACGGCACGGTCAAGGTCTACCAAGGCACCTACACCGTCTCCAACGGCGTCCTGGTCGGCGCCAACATCCGCCAGGTGAGTTAGAGGCTCCGCCAGTAGGCGGGCAACAGATCAGGACCGGGTACCACAGGGGCCCGCTGCCTTACCTACTGTCGGGATGCCCTTGGTCGGTCACCGTCGGGCGGTTACGCCCGGTCCGGTGGAACGCGGACGACGGCCAGGACCGGCAGGTGGTCGGTGGCGGCCAGCAGGTCGGCGGGCGAGACACCCGGGAGGCCGTGCGGGACGCCACAGGCGAGGACCTTCAGGCTCTGGGTGGTGAAGACGGCGTCGATGCGCTGGTGGGGGTTCTCGGGGACGGAGGTGAAGGTGCCGCCCCAGGGGGCGGTCAGGTGGGCGTCCTGGAAGTCCGCGGCCAGCCGCTGCCAGCCGGGGCCGTCGGGGTGCTCGTTGAAGTCGCCCGCGATGATGCCGTGCTCGCCCGGTGAGAACTGGGTGGGCAGTAGGCCGAACTGCCGGAAGCGTTCGTCGGGGTCGAGGCTGAGGTGGCAGCTGGTCACCGCGAAGGGGGCCGAGCCGCCGATCCGTACCAGCGCGGTGGCGAAGCCCCGGGCGTGCAGGCCGCGGGTCTTGGGGAGCAGCCGGTCGCGGGTCTCCAGGACGTCGACGGCGAGCCTGCCGAGCAGCAGCGGGCCGGCCGCGATCCGGCCGCCGCCCGAAAGGATGACGGTGCCGGTCTGCCGGGCGAGCCAGGCGGCCTGGCCCTCGGGCCGCCAGTAGCGGGGCGACTCCTGAAGGCAGATCAGATCGGCCGCGCAGGCCCGGATCACCCGCACCAGCGCGTGCCGGTCGTCGCGCAGCGAGCGGATGTTGTAGCTGAGCAGGCGGACGCGGCGGCCGCCGTCGGGCTCGGCCCCGGAGGGCGGCAGTTCGGGAAGCTCGGTTTCCGGACTCACCCGGGAAAGGCTAGGCCCTGTCCGGCCGATCTTGTCGGATCAGCGCGCGGCGGTGGGCGCCCGGCTGGGCGTTTCGGCGGATCGGCCTCGTACTGGGTCGTACCTGGCCGATCCGCCGACGCGTAGAGGCGGGATGCCTGGGGGTACCTCCCGACCGAAGGCTGGGGGCGCGTCGTGCGCCCGGCAAGATCGGCCGGACAGGGCCTGTCGGCGAGGCGGGAGCACCGGCTCCTGCCTCGCCGTTCGGGGTGAGAACTCAGACCCGGGCGAGGTCGCCCGCGCCCGAGATGCCTGCGGCCGAGCCCATCGAGGCCAGGACGACCTCGGCGCGGGGGCGGTGGGCGCCACCGGTCAGGTACTTGCCGAAGGCCTTGACCACGGGGTCGAGCAGCAGGCTCCCGGAGTCGGAGACGCCGCCGCCGAGTACGAAGACGGCGGGGTCGAACAGCGCGGCGAGGTCGGCCATGCCGCGGCCCAGCCAGTCGGCCAGCTCCTCGTAGCACTCGAGGGCGAGCGGGTCGCCCTCCTCGGCGGCCTGGGTGATGTGGATGCCGCGGATGGTCTCGGCCACATCGTCGTTGAGCTCCAGCATCCGCTTGCCGTGGATCGGATCGGCCGCGGCCTTCTCGCGGCCGTAGCGGCGCAGCGCGCGGCCCGAGCCGTACTGCTCCCAGCAGCCCCTGCCGCCGCAGCCGCACAGCAGGCCGTCCGGAACCATGTTGAGGTGACCGATCTCGCCGGCCACGCCGAAGCGGCCGCGGTGCAGCCGGCCGTCCAGGACGATGCCGCCACCGATGCCGGTGCCGACGGTGATCAGCACCATGTCGCTGTAGGCGGCGGCCGCGCCGAAGCGGAACTCGGCCCAGGCGGCGCAGTTGGCGTCGTTCTCGACGACGGTCCCGAGGCCGGTGAGCTCCTCGATCCGGGTCCTGAGCGGCTCGTTCTCCCAGGCGATGTTGGGCGCGAAGATCACCGTGGAGCGCTCCCGGTCGACGAAGCCCGGGGCACCCACGCCCACACCGGCCACGTCCGGGTACTGCTCCTTGAGCTCGCGTACGGCCTGTGCGATGGCGTCGACCGCCCACTGGGGGTCGGCCGGGGTGGGTACCCGAGTCCTGGCGAGGATCTCGCCGTTCTCGTCGACCACGCCGGCCGCGATCTTCGTACCGCCGACATCGACGCCGATGGTCAGAGCCATGTGTCCCTCAGCTATTCACTCGTTCCCGCTGAGCGGAACGGTACCCGCACAACGGTGCTCCCGTACACACCGGCGCATACATTAACCGAAGACAATTTGAGCGAAAGATGGGAGGGCGTCTTCAAAAGTCGTACGGTTTGCCTCGCTGGGTGATGAGCCTGGGCCGTACGGTGACCACTCCTGACCTGCGGCTTCACTAGTTGTCTGACGGTCCGTCAAGGTCGATGGGCTCGCTGTCGGCGTGTCCGGGGCCGGCCCAGCGCCGCTCGTGGCCGGAGACGGCCGCCCGGTACGCGGCGAGCAGTTCGCCCCCTGCGGCGGCGAGATGTCCGTACACCTCCGGGTTCTGCTCGCGCAGCTTCCCGCCGAACTCCTGGGCCTTCTCCCCCACCGCGGAGGCGAACCGGCGGACCTCCTCCACCAGGGGTCCCAGCTCGGCGGCAAGGGGCTGTTCGTCGGCCATCGGGAGCCTCTCCTCAGGCGGCCACCCACGGCCGCGGTCCACCCGAAACTACCGGACGTCCCCGCCGCTGCCACGGGGCCAGAGCGCCGGGTCCGGCGCGAAGCGGACCGAGAGCACGCCGTCGGCGAGCCCCGCGCCGCTCACCGTGCAGCGGCGCAGCGCGGAGGGCAGCAGGACGATCCGACGGTACGCACCGATGCCGACCACCAGTTCGTCGCCGCGCCGCACCAGCTCCAGGTCGGCCCGGTCGGCGCCGGGCAGGGCGAGGTGCCAGACCAGCAGGCCGTCCTCGGCGAGCCGGTCCTCGACCCGCCAGGGGGTCTCCCGGGGAACGGGCTGCGCCCCGTCGCCGTAGAGCTCGGCGGCCATCCCCTCCAGCGTCGCCTCCGGCTGGCGGCAGGTCAGCACCGGTACGTCGAAGTGCCCGGCGAGCTCGGCCAGCCGCTCGCGCTGGCGGGCGGCCAGGGCGGCGAGCCAGGGGTCGGGCGAGTCGACCGCCATGGCGGGCAGCGCCCGGTGGACGATCACGGAGTCCAGCCGGTGCCCGTGGAGGGCCAGGCCCGAGCGGATCCGGCGCAGCTCGTCGGGGCTGTGGGTCTCGGCATCGACCACCAGCCGGACGGAGGTGCCGGGCGCCTCGATCACGGAGCGGGCCTCGGCGAGCGCGGCAGCGGCCCAGGTGCGGGCCTCGAAGAGCCAGTCGGCGGGCATCGGCACCCCGGCCACCGCGGCGAGCAGCGGGCGCAGCGCGCGGGCGGCCTGGCGCTGCTCGGGCAGCAGCCGGGCGAGGTAGCGGTCGAGCTGTTCGGGCAGGGCGAGCGCGGCGATCAGCTCGGCGGGATGCGGGGCTGCCACGACCAGTACGTGGGCGTCGGCGGCGCGCAGCGCGCGGAGCAGGGCGAGCTGCCGGGTGCCGGGGAGCGGGGTGAGCTCCTCCGGGTCGAGCGGGGTAGCGCCGATCAGGTCGAGGGCCGGTCCGAGGCGGCCGCCGAGCTCGCCCAGCGCACCTCGGAAGGCCGCCTGCTCGTCGACCCGGGCGACGGTGAGGCCGTCGGCGTACGGGGCGGGCTGCTCGGTGAGCCGTACGCCGAGCACGGTGTCCAGCGTGCGGTGCGGGTCGTCCGCGGCGAGGAGCAGCGTGCGCCTGCCCTGCCCGGCGGCGTGCAGCGCGGTGGCGGCGGCCACCAGCGGCGAGCCGTCACCGGTGACGAGGATCGTCCGGGACGCCACTATCCCTCGACGCGCTTCTTCAGGCCGGCGAGCGCGCGGTCGATGATGACCTTCTCGGCCTTGCGCTTGATCATGCCCAGCATCGGGATCTTCACGTCGACGGCGAGCTGGTACGTGACCTCGGTGCCGCCCTTGGCGGCCGCGAGGCTGTACGAACCGTCCAGGGCCCGCAGCATCTGGCTCTTCACCAGCGTCCAGCTGACCTCGCGGTCGGCGTCCCAGGTGTAGGCGAGGACGTGCTCGTCGCGGATCGCACCGGCGTCGAGCAGCAGGCGCACCTGGGCGGCCCGGCCGTTCTCGGCCGTCTCCATCACCTCGATCTCCTTGACCTCGCCCGTCCACGCCGGGTACGCGGCGAAGTCCGCGATCACCGCCATGACCTCGGCCGGGGTCGCGTCGATGATGATGCTCGACCTGGTGTGCTCCGCCATGGAACGGCCCTCCGCGTCTCTTCAGGTGTGCGCCCAGGGCAGGTTATCGCGATCGGAGATCGCCACAGTTCGCGGCCCTGAGCCGAAGGGCGAGTCACCGGGCCTTGGAGGGGCTTGGGCTACCGGCGGGTTTCATCGGTGCTGTCGTAAGGTGCGAGTCGAAACGATCCCTCCACGGCCCTGCGGTGTGACTCTTCGAACAACGGGGCCGACCCCCCTGGCCGAATCCACCTACCGGGCAGTAACGTCCTGCCGTCCCGCAGCGTCGCAGACGAGGAGCAGTCTTGCTCGAGTTCAGCCTTCCGGCCCGCTACCAGGTACCGAGCGGCGGTAACCTCTCCGACCTCGTCCACCAGAACGCCGAGCAGCACCCGGGCGTCGCGGTACTCAGCCGCAAGGCGGACGGCCACTGGACGGATCTGACGGCTGCGCAGTTCCTGGCCGAGGTGCACAGCGCCGCCAAGGGCCTGATCGCCGCCGGCATCGAGCCCGGTGACCGGGTGGGCGTCATGTCCCGCACCCGCTACGAGTGGACGCTACTGGACTTCGCGATCTGGTGCGCGGGCGCGATCACCGTGCCGGTGTACGAGACCTCCTCCGCCGAGCAGGTCGAGTGGATCCTCGGCGACTCCGGGGCCGTCGCCGTGGTGACCGAGACCGACGCGCACGCCGCGGTGGTGGCCGAGGTCCGCGACCGGCTGCCGGAGCTGAAGAACACCTGGCAGATCGAGAAGGGCGCGCTGGCCGAGCTGGCCGAGGCGGGCGCGAAGGTCGCCGACACCACCGTGACCGAGCGCCGCTCGATCCCGACGGCCGACTCGATCGCCACCATCGTCTACACCTCGGGCACCACCGGCCGCCCGAAGGGCTGTCAGCTGACGCACGGGAACTTCCTGGCCGAGCTGGGTAATGTGACGGCCCGTCTGGAGCCGCTGTTCCGTACCGGCGAGAGCTCCGTCCTGCTCTTCCTGCCGCTGGCACACGTGCTGGGCCGGATCGCCGAGATCGCCGCGGCCATCGCCCCGATCAAGCTGGGCCACGTCTCAGACATCAAGGACGTCACGGCCGAGCTGGCCTCCTTCCGGCCGACGCTGATCCTCGGTGTGCCGCGGGTCTTCGAGAAGGTCTTCAACACCGCGCGGGCCAAGGCCCAGGCCGACGGCAAGGGCAAGATCTTCGACCAGGCCGCCGACACCGCCATCGCGTACAGCCGGGCGCTGGACCAGGGCGGCGCCTCGCTGGCGCTGAAGCTCAAGCACAAGGTCTTCGACAGACTTGTCTACAGCAAGCTGCGGGCGGCGCTGGGCGGCCGGGCCACCCATGCGATCTCCGGCGGCGCCCCGCTCGGCGAGCGGCTGGGCCACTTCTACCGCGGCATCGGCTTCACCGTGCTCGAGGGCTACGGCCTCACCGAGACCTGCGCGGCCACCGCCTTCAACCCGCACGACAAGCCGAAGATCGGCACCGTCGGCCAGCCGCTGCCCGGCTCCTCGGTCCGGATCGCCGAGGACGGCGAGGTCCTGCTCAAGGGCCCGCAGGTCTTCACCGGCTACTGGAACAACCCGACCGCCACGGCGGAGGCCCTGCATGACGGCTGGTTCGCCACCGGCGACATCGGCAGCCTCGACGACGAGGGCTACCTGACGATCACCGGCCGGAAGAAGGAGATACTCGTCACAGCGGGCGGCAAGAACGTCGCCCCCGCGGTGATCGAGGACCGGATCCGGGCGCACGCGCTGATCGGCGAGGTGATGGTGGTCGGCGACCGCAAGCCGTTCATCGCCTGCCTGGTGACCGTGGACGAGGACTTCTTCCCCAAGTGGAAGGAGCTCAACGGCAAGCCGGCCGAGGCCACCGTGGCCGACCTGCGGGAGGATGCGGACCTGCTGGCCGCGCTCCAGGCGGCCGTGGACGACGGGAACCTGGCGGTCTCCAAGGCCGAGGCGGTGAAGAAGTTCCGCGTCCTGGACACCGTCTTCTCCGAGGCCAGCGGGCACCTCACCCCGTCCCTCAAGCTGAAGCGCAACCTCGTCCTGAAGGACTTCGCCGCCGACGTCGAGGCCCTCTACCAGCGCTGAGGGCTCTTCATCTCCGGAGCTCGGGGCACATCAGGAATTCGGGGAAAATCAGGGGCGCGGGGAACTGCGCGAATCGGAAGGCAACTGCGGTCAGCCGGGCCCGGTGGCCTACCGATTCGCGCAGTTCCCCGCGCCCCCGTGGCTTGCCCGATCTCCCCGGAGGGGCTCAGGCGGCCAGGAGGGACGTGAGGCGGCCGGCCAGGAGGTCCCAGCGCCAGGAGCGTTCGACCCAGCGGCGCCCGGCCTCCCCCATCTGCCGCCGCAGCTCCTCGTCGTGGAGCAGCCGGACGATCCGCTCCGCCAGCACGTCCGTCGAGCGCCCCGGGACGACGTACCCCGTCTCGCCCTCCAGCACGGCGTCCGGCGCCCCGCCCGAGTCCCCCGCCACGACCGGCAGGCCGGTCGCGGAGGCCTCCAGGTAGACGATGCCCAGGCCCTCCACGTCCAGCCCGCCCCGGCGGGTGCGGCACGGCATCGCGAAGACGTCCCCGGCGCCGTAGTGCGCGGGCAGCTCGGACCACGGCACGGCCCCGGTGAACCGCACCGACGAGGCGACCCCGGTGGCCTCGGCGAGCTTCTCCAGGTCCGCCTGGTACGGGCCGCCGCCGACGATCAGCAGCACCGCGTCCGGTACGTCTGCGAGGATCTGCGGCATCGCCGCGATCAGCGTGTCCTGGCCCTTGCGCGGCACCAGGCGTGAGACGCAGACCACCACCGGACGGTCCGTCAGCCCGAGCCGCGCCCGCACCTCGGCGCCGCCGGAGTCGGGGCGGAAGGTCTGCTCGTCGACGCCCGGCGGCAGCTGGACCATCCGCTTCGCCGCCTCGGGGCCGACCGCGGAGGCGATCCGGGAGCGGGTGTACTCGCCGAGGTAGGTGAGCGTGTCGGTGCCCTCGCCGATCCGGCGCAGCAGCTGACGCGAGCCCGGCAGCTGGGCCCAGGCCGCCTCGTGGCCGTGGGTCATACCGAGCAGCCGCCCGGCACCGGCCCGGCGCAGCGCGGGGGCCATCAGCCCGAGCGGGGCGGCGGCGCCGAACCAGACCGAGTCGCAGCGCTCGGCCTTGAGGATCTCGGCGGCCCGCCGGGTGACCCTGGGCGTGGGCACCATCATCTTCGTCCGGTCGCGTATCACCGGGAACGGCTGCTCGGCGTCGAACCGCGCGACCTCGCTGCCGTCCCGCCAGGTCGAGGCGTACACCACGACGCTCCCTGCGGGCTGGCGGACGGCCATGTTGTGGACGAAGGCCTGGATGCCGCCGGGCCGCGGCGGGAAGTCGTTGGTGACGATCAGGGTCTTGTGCATGCCACGGCTCGCTCGGTCGGGGGGTGCTCGGTGTACCGCTCGGTGATCCGTACCATAGGTCAACACCACGGCTCGCCGGGAACGCGGCAAGGCAGCGCAACCGTTTCCGTCCCGGGCCGGTCCAGACAGGTAAGGCCCTACGGTGGGCCCGGGGGGCACACGGTTCCCGTTGGAGGGCGTCCCGACGCCTGCGGTTCTGTGACGTCCGAGACGAACGAGGAGCGCAGTGGAGTTGGTCCCGGCCGGTGTCACCGGCAACACCGGCAGTACCGCGCTGCCCGCTCCGCGTCCCCCGGCAGGCGGGGCGCTCTGGGCGCTGGCGGCCGGCTGGCTCGTCACCCGGGTACTGATCGTGCTGATGGTGGTGGGCGTCATCCGGATCTCCGGCACCGATGTCACCGCCGACGTCTCGGTGATCTACCACGGCTGGTACGAGGTGCTGCAGACCGGCACCTTCCCGCTCGACGACGTGACCTGGCAGTACCCGCCCGGCGCGGCCCTGGTGATCCTGCTGCCCGGCCTCCTGCCGTGGTCCTACCTGGTCTCCTTCTACGTGCTCTGCGGGATCCTCGACGCGCTCGCCATGGGCCTGCTGACGCGGGCCGGGACGCGCCGGGGCCGGAGCTTCACCGGTGCCTGGGTGTGGGTCGCGGGCGTGCCACTGCTCGGTCCCACTGTCTACTGCCGGTACGACATCATCGTCACCGCGATCGCCGTCGCCGGGCTGCTGGCGCTGCTGCGCCGTCCGGCGATCGGCGGCATCCTGCTGGGCCTCGGCGGCCTGGTGAAGATCTGGCCGCTGCTGGCGCTGGCGGGCACCCCGCGCGGCCGCCGGACCAGGCGCTCCTGGACGGCCGCGCTGGCCGCCCTGAGCGCACTGGGCTTCCTGCTGGCGGCCGGGATGAACGGCGCCTTCGAGTTCCTCAAGTTCCAGCGGGACCGGGGCATCGAGGTCGAGTCCCTGGGCGCGCTGCCGCTGCACTTCGCGCGGCTGGCGGGCGGCTGGAACGGCCAGGTGTCGATGAACTACGGCTCGGTGGAGCTGCTCGGTCCGTGGGTGCCGGTGATCTCCAGGGTCTCGGTGGCGGCGACCCTGCTCGGCTTCGCCTGGCTGCTGCTCTGGCGGCTGCGGGCCAAGCGCTGGCAGCCGTCCACCACCTATGACGCGGCGCTGGCCGCGCTGCTGCTGTTCACCGTGACCAGCCGGGTGATCAGCCCGCAGTACCTGGTGTGGCTGGTCGGGATCGCGGCCGTCTGTCTGACGGTGCGGGGCACCAGCCAGAAGCCGGTCGCGGTGCTGATCCTGGTGGCCACGCTGGTCACCACGGTGGAGTTCCCGGTGCTCTTCGGCCAGGTGCACGACAGCCGGCCGTGGGGCGTGACGGTGCTCACCGTACGGAACCTGCTGCTGCTCGCCGCCGCCCTCGTCTCCTGCCGCCGCCTGTGGCGGTCCACCCGCGCCCCCGAACCGGCCCGGACGGTGGTCCTGCCCGCGCTGGAGCCCGCCGGCTACCCCGTACGGCCGGGGATCGCGTACGAGCAGGACCTGCTGGACGGCCTGGACCGGCCGATCGTCGTCGACCGCCCCTGAGCGACCGCCGCCGAACGGCCACCCCCGAACGGGATCTCCAGAAAGTTTCCGCAAGGCCTTGCAGGCGGCCGCCGCCCGATGGAAACATCGGCACGCCGCCTGACGCACCGTCGGCCGGCCACCTCCGCACGCACCGAGGGGCCCCATGTCCGAGTACGACATCCTGGTCGTCGGCGGAGCCGGCGTCGACACCATCGTGCGCGTCGACCGGCTGGAGATCCCCGACGCCGACTCGGTGTACGTCCCCCCGGTGATCGACTACGTCGGGCACACCGGGAACGGGGTGGCCCTGGGCTGTCACACCCTCGGCCTGCGCACCAAGTTCATCGACTTCCTCGGCGAGGACCCGCAGGGCGCGATGATCCTGGAGGCGTACGGTCGGCGCGGCCTGGACTTCAGCCACCTGCTGTCCCCCGCCGGCACCCCGCGGGGCATCAACCTGGTGGACGCGGACGGGCTGCGCTTCTCCTTCTACGACGGCCGCCACCCGGCCGGCCTGCAACTCCCCCGCGCGTTCTACCTGCCCTTCCTGGAGCAGGCCGCCCACGTGCACCTGTCCATCACGGGCATCAACCGCGAGCTCTACCAGGACATCCACCGCCTGGGCCTGAGCTGCTCCACCGACCTGCACGCCTGGGACGGCGAGGACGAGCACCACCGCTTCTACGCGCTCCGCTCGGACCTGGTCTTCCTGTCGGTGGCCGGCTGCCGGGGACGCCACGAGGAGGTCATGCGCTCGGTCCTGGCCGAGGGCCGGGCCAGGCTGGTCGCCGCGACGGCGGGCGGCGAGGGCAGCTACCTGCTCACCCGGGAGGACGACACCGTGCGGCACTTCCCGACGGTCGACCCGGGCCAGCCGGTCGTGGACAGCAACGGCGCCGGGGACGCCTTCGTCACCGGCTTCCTCAGCTCGTGGTTCGCGGGCCGGCCGGCCGAGGAGTGCATGCTGGCCGGCGCCGTCGCCGGGGCCTTCGCCTGCACCAGTGCGGGCACCCACACCGACTTCATCGGTGCCGGGCAGCTCGCCGCCCAGGTGGCCGCGCACCGGAGCTGACCGACCGGCGGGGCCGGACGGCGCCTCAGCCCGCGAGCCGTGCCGTCTCGGCGACCCAGAGCTTGGTGAACTCGGCGATACCGGGCCCGAGCCGGTCGCGCATCACCCGGTCGAGCCAGACGTCCCGGTCCGCGGGCGGCCCCTCCGCCCCCACCGCGCGGTAGAACGCGACCAGCCGGTCCGTGCCGAACCGACGGGCGATCAGATCACAGGCCAGCCAGGAGAGTTCGTACGCCTGGGCGATCCCGGCGGAGCCCGCCGCGAAGTCCGCGTCGGCGGGCAGCGACTGCGGGATCCGGCCCGCTGCGACGTCCCTGGCGAGCTCGGGGGCTATCTGGCGGGGGGTGCGGCCGGTGCCCCGGTACCCGGTGAAGTCCGCGACGCCCTCGGAGAGCCACAGCGGCGTCCAGGCCCGGGTGTCGGCGCGGGTGGCGACATGGGTCGCCTCGTGGGTGGTGACGACCCGCCGCCCCAGCTCGGTGAGCCCGGCGAAGGCCTCCGGGTTGATCAGCACCCGGTCCGCGGGGGCGTGCAGCGGGGCCCCTGCGGCGGCCGTGGTGACCGCGGCGATGCCCTGGTAGTCGGCCGCGGGGACGCCCAGCAGTTGGGCGAACTGCACCTCGGTCGCAGGGATCTCGACCAGCAGGCGGCCTGCCCAGCCGGTGCCCCAGACCTCGCTCACGGCCGGTACCGCCCGGTCGGCCACCGCCACCGTGGGCGCCAGCTCGCTCTCCCCGGCCGGGCCGAGGACCAGGCTGTGCTTTCCGCGTACCGCGTGGACGACCCCCTGGTCCCAGAGCGCGGACGGCCCCGTCGGCTGGTCGCCCGAGAGCAGCCAGCCGCCACCGGCCCGGACGAAGGACAGCTTGCGGGCCATCACCGCGGGGTGGTCGTCGACGTCCTGCAGCCGGAAGCCGAACTCGGCCGTGGCGGTCAGCCGGTCGGCGGGCCCGGGCTCCTCGAAGTCCGTGAGCCGGTAGAAGACGTCGGCGAACGGCACCTGCACCATCCGGGCCAGCGCCTCGCGCTGGGCGGTCCTGGCCTCCGGGGTGACGCCGGCCAGCAGGGCGGCCAGGTCGACCTGGTGCAGGGCCCTGGCCCGCTCGGCGAGCAGCGCCTCGATCCCCGGCCGGGCCGAGGGCACGGCGATCGCCGGGGACGCCGTGACGGTCCGGACGGCGGGCCGGGTGAACGGCAGCGAGAGCTGGGCCAGCCCGCCGGCCGCCAGCAGCAGCGCACCGCGCCGGGACAGCGTGCAGCGACCCGCCTCGGCGGACCGGGGCAGGTCGGTGACCAGCGGCTCCTCGTCGGTGCTCAGACTCGCACCACCCCGGCGACCGGCATCGCGTTGACACTCTCGTAGCGGACCTTGGCGCCCGGGTAGGGCGCGTGCACGACGACGCCGCCGCCGGCGTACATGCCGACGTGGTGCATGTCCCTGTAGAAGATCACCAGGTCTCCCGGTCGTGCCTCGGACAGACTCACCCGCTGCCCCGCGTACGCCTGCGCCTGCGAGGTACGCGGCAAGGTCACTCCGGCCTGCCGCCAGCTCCAGTACATCAGACCGGAGCAGTCGAAGGTGCGCGGGCCGGTGGATCCGTAGACGTACGGTGAGCCGATCTTGCTGATCGCGGCGGCCAGGGCGGCGGCGGCCCGGTCGGAGGAGGGCGGCAGATTGCCGAGGTCGAGCCGGTCGAGGCCGCGGGTGGCCCGCTTCTCGGCGTCCCTGGCGTCCTCGGCGACCATCCGGGCGCGCTCGCCCGCACCGAGGGTGTTCAGCAGGCGCTGGGCCTTGGTGAGCCGCTGCTGGACCTCCTCCTTGCTCTCGGCGAGCGCACGGCGGACCTCCTCCAGCTCGGCGAGTTTGGCGGTGGTCTCGGCCCGCCGCTGGTCCAGTCGCCGCTGACGGTCGATCACCTGGTGCAGCGTGTCGTTCTGGCGCGCGGCGGCCTGGTCGAGGCTGCGGGCCCGGTTCAGGTAGGCCGCGGGGTCGGAGTCCAGCATCAGCTGGACGGCCGGGTCGATGCCGCCGGCCCGGTACTGGGCCGCCGCGACGACCCCCAGGTCGGCGCGCAGCCGGTTGAGCTCCTCCTGCCCGGCCGCCACCTGCCCCTGCAGGGCGCCGGTCTCGGCCTGAAGCTGCTTCTGGTACTCCTGGGCGGCGTTGAACTTCTCGGAGGCCTGCTCGGCCTCGTCGTAGAGCTGGTCCACCTGGGCCTTGACGTCCTTCTTGGAGGGCGGCTCGGCGGGCGCGGCGGGCGCCGCCTGGGCGCTTCCGCCGACCGCCATGCCGAGCGCGGTGGTCGCGGCTGCGGTGAGTACCAGCGCACGGGCCAGCCGGTGTGCGCCTGGCAGCTGGGAACGGCGGTGCATCGACATGCGGCGACTCCATTCCTGCGGCCGGGCCACCGCCGCCGCCCGGGATGGGCGGCCGTCCGTGCGGAGGTCCGGGGGCAGACGTTAGCGAGTCACAGCGATCTAGTCCAAACCCCCGTAACACCGAATATTTGACCCCTAATCGGACATCAGCTCGACGAACCCGGAGATGCCGCAGGCCCGGCACCCATGAGGGGGCCGGGCCTGCGGGGAGGAGTACGGGATCAGACCCGGACGATGGCCGCGATCGGCATCACCGTGGCGGACTCGTACCGGACCACCGCGCCCGTGTGCGGGGCGTGGATGATCTGGCCGCCGCCCACGTACATGCCGACGTGGTGCATGTCGCTGTAGTAGATGATCAGGTCGCCGGGCTTGGCGTTGGCGATGTTGGTGCCGACGTTGGTCCCGGCCGAGGCCTGCGACTGCGAGGTACGCGGGATGGAGACACCCGCCTGGGCGTACGCCCACTGCATCAGACCCGAGCAGTCGAAGTTGGTCGGGCCGGCCGCGCCGTAGACGTAGTCGGCGCCGAGCTTGCTCTGGACGGCGGCGATCGCGTTGGCGGTGTACGAGCCGGACGGCACGTTGCTCAGGTCGACGCGGGTCTGGTCGCGCGAGGCGCGGGAGCTGGAGGCGGCCTTGGCCTCGGCGGCCGCGAGGTCGTCGCGCTCCTTCTGGGTCAGCGAGTCGAGCAGGGCCTTGGCCTTGGCGAGCTTGCCCTTGACCTCGTCCTTGCTGGCCTTGAGGTCCTTGGTGGTCGCGTCCAGCTCGGCGAGCTTGGACTGCGCCTCGGACTTCTGCTGGTCGAGCCGGCGCTGCTGGTCCTTGAGGGTCTTCAGCGCGTCGCTCTGGCTGGCACCGAGCTGGTTCAGCGAGCCGGCCTGGCTGAGGAAGGAGTCCGGGCTGCTGGAGAGCATCAGCTGGACGGTCGGCGAGATCCCACCGCTGCGGTACTGCTCGGCCGCGATCTCGCCGAGGCTGCCCTGAAGGGTGCTCACCTCGGCCTGCTGCCGCGCCACCTGGTCCTGGAGGTTGCCGACCTGCTTCTGCAGGGTCTGCTGCTTCTCCGTCGCCGCGTTGTACTTCTCGGTCGCCTGCTCGGCCTGCTCGTTGAGCTGGTCGACCTGGGCCTTGACCTCGTCCTTGGTGGGCGCCGGGTCGGCGTGTGCACCGGACTGCGAGGAGAGGGCCACGGCCGCTGCGGCGGCAGCGGTCATGATCGAGACGCGGGCACGGCTGGCAGGCTTGGGACGACGATGGGACGCCACGAAGGCGGACTCCTTCTTCCTACGTCCGCCTACCGGGTGAGCTGACGGGTTCGGGCTGGAAGAGATGCCCTACGACGCCTCACCGGCAGCTGACTGCCGACCTGGCGCCGATTCACCCCGAGGAACGTGGTTCCCCGGCTCCGATCCACAGCACCCCTTCCGGGGCTTCCCCGTAGGACAGTTGACCTGCCCCGCTGTTTCTCGGACTCGGCGGTAGCCACCGCCGCCACCCAGGCTGGGTGATCGACTGTGCGGTGGCTCGAGGCATGACCCTAGTAACGAAACCGTGATCCGTTCAAATCCTTGTAGGTAAAAAGTCGGAATGACGGCCAAGTTCGCTTGTGATTACGACCGAGGGTGACGGAAAAAGCACGTTCGGCTGATGAATTCTCATCATATGGACGCGAAAGGGCCCACCGGACGTGTTCCGGATCACAGGAACATTTCGGTGGGCCCGCGCGTGTCACCGTGCGTCAGATGTGGCGAACGGTAGCCAAATGTCCGATATGAGACTGAGCGTCAGACCCGACGGATGGTCTTGATCGGCATCGCGTCGGCGTCCATGATCTTGACCACGTCGCCGGTGTGCGGGGCGTGCACCACCAGGCCGTTGCCGATGTACATGCCGACGTGGTGCGCGTCGCTGTGGTAGATGACCAGGTCGCCCGGCTGGGCCTGGGCCAGCGAGGGCACCCGGGTGCCGACGGTCGCCTGGTCCTGCGAGGTACGCGGCAGCGAGACACCGGCCTTGGCGTACGCCCAGACCATCAGACCCGAGCAGTCGAAGCTGTTGGGGCCGGTGGCGCCCCAGACGTACGGTGCGCCGCGCTTGCTCATCGCGGCGTTGACCGCGACGGCGGCGTAGCCACCGGGGTCCGGCAGGTTGCTGATGTCGTAGCGGGAGTCGCTGCGCGAGGCCCGGTCGCCCAGGATGGCGGCACGCTCGGCGGCGCTGAGCTTGTTCAGCAGGGTCTTGGCTTCCTGGAGCTTCTGCTGGACCTCGGCCTTGGCGTCGTTCAGCATCTTGGTGCTGCGGTCCAGCTCGGCCAGCGTGGCCGCGGCCTCCTGCTTCTGCTGGTCGAGCCGGCGCTGCTGGTCCTTCAGGGACTTCAGGGTCTGCGCCTGGGTCTCGGTGACCTGCTCGGCGCTGGACGCCTGCGCCAGGTAGCCGTCCGGATTGGAGGAGAGCATCAGCGCCACCGACGGGTCGATCCCGCCGGCCCGGTACTGCTCGCCCGCCACCGCCGACAGGCCGCTCTGCAGCTGCGTCATCTGGTCCTGGCCGCGGGCGACCTGGTCCTGCAGCTGGTCGGCCTGCTTGCGCAGCTGGTCGGCCCGCTCCTTGGCGCCGTTGTACTTCTCGGAGGCCTGCTCCTGCTCCTCGAGCAGCTTGTCGACCTGGGCCTTGATCTCGTCCTTGTTCGGCTGGGCGGGCGCCGCGTGGGCACTCACCTGCGCGGACAGGGCGACCGCGGTCGCTGCGGCAGCGGTCAGCACGGAGACCCGCGCGCGGCTCGGCTGCTTGGGACGGCGGTGGGAGGCCAAGGGTCTAGCTCCTTCTTCCTGCTGGACTCACCCAATCGAGTGACAGTCCGGAAAATAGGTTTGACGCCAGACCCTAGTGAAGATCACAGCTTCGCGCCACTCCCCTACCTCTACGAACTTCTTGCCGCAGAGGGGAATTCACGGGACCGACACATCCCGGCCACGCCACGCTGACCAGCCATCAGGACTTCTCAGGACCGGGCCAGCCGGTTGAGCAGCAGAATCGACGCCACCGGACGGGCGCCCGCCTTGCGCACGCCGTCGGCGACCTCCTTGTCCGTGGAGACCACCACCACAGGACGTCCCTGCGGCTCGGCCCGCACCAGGCGCCGGATCAGCTCGTCCGCCGTCTCCCCCGTACGGCTGAACCGCACCCGTACGCCACGCGGCGGCGCCATGATCACCGGAACGTCCAGATCCTGCCCGTCGAACACACAGGTGACCTCCGCCTGGGTGCGCTGGGCGAGCATCGCCAGACCGCCGAGCAGCCTGATCCGCTGCTGCTCCAGCGGCAGGGCCGGATAGCCGGTCTTGGTGACGTTGTAGCCGTCCACCACCAGATGGACCTGAGGGATCGCCAGCAGCTGGTCCAGCAGCGCAGGGTCGTCCTCGGCGAGCGCGCGCCGGGCCACGTCGTGCGGCGAGGCGGAGCCGGGGACGACGGCGTCCACCAGGTCCGCCGGGTGGATCTGGGTGACCGGCAGCGCCAGCTCGCGCTGCAGGCCCTGGGCCGACTGCAGCACGGTGTCCAGCAGCAGCCGCAGCCGCATGTCCTCGACGCTGCGGCCCTCCCTGGCCGAGCGCCGGCCCGCCTCCACGGCCGTCTCCAGCTCGGAGATCCGGTGCTTCAGGCGACGCGCCTCGCCCTCCGCCGCGCTCCGCTCCGCGGCGGCCGCGGACTTCGCGGCCTCCAGCTCGGCATGCACCTTCCTGGCCTCGGCCTGCGCCCGCTTGGTGTCGCTCTCGAGGCTGCGCACCTTCTTACGCAGCGACTCGGCCTCCTTTCGGACGCCCTCCGAGTCGGCCCGCTGGCGCTCCAGATCGGCCCGCGCCTGCGAGCGCAGCTCGGCCAGCTCCTCCTGCAGCTTCTCGACCAGCCGGGCGGCCTCGGCGGCGGCGCCCTCGGCCCCGGCCCGCTCCACCTGCTCGCCCGCCTCGGCCACCAGCCGGGACCAGCCGGCCGGGCGCAGCAGGTACGCGGCGGCGGCGACGTCCATCGGATCGGCGGCGCCGGGCACACTGCCCGCTTCGAGGGCCTTGACCAGGTCGGGCTGTCCCAGCCGGAGGCGGTCAGCTATCCGCAGCCGGAAGACGGGCTCGGACTCCAGGGCGGCGGCGAGCGCCGTGCCCGCGTACTTGGCCCGGCGGGCCGGGGTGAACTTGGCGTACTGCCGCAGGGAGGCGGGCAGATCGGCGGGCGGCAGGCCGCCGAGGGCGTCGGCGGCGATCCCGACCACCCGGCGGCGGACACCCTCGGGCAGCGGCCGGTCAAGATGCTCCGCAGCCGCCTCGGTGCCCGGTTCGGTGGTGGACTCGGTGCCGGGCTCGGCGGTGGTCTCGGTGCCGGCTTCGGCGTCGGCCACCGGGACGGCACGGGCCGCGTCCGCAGCGGGCGGATGCCCCTGCGTCTCGGCTGGCCCCCTCGCTGCGTCCACCACGTCCTCGGCTCCGATCCTGCTCTGCGGGGTCCGTACGGCCGGTTGCCGCTGCCCTCAAACTCACCGCTCTCTGCAATTGTCCCGTGTACCGTGCCCCACCCGGGACGTCGTCACACCCCGGGCAGGGCCGGTCGGGCGTCTCAGGACTCCTGCGGCTCCGCCTGCTCCTCGGCGCCCGGACGGGCCACCAGCTCGACCTGGTCCACCGCGTTGCACCAGCGGCAGCGCACCGACTCGATGGTCTCGGCGAGCACCTCGGTCTCCTCCACCTTGGACTCGCCCGCGAGGTCGAAGTGCAGGTACTCGACGACCCGCGAGGAGCGGGTCACGTCAAAACGGGTCAGGTTGCCACAGAGGGTGCAGCGCCAGCGGGTCTCAGCGGTGGGTGCGGCGACGGTCATCGGCCTGTCCTCTCGGTCGGTGCAGTCTCTCGGCTGTACCCGGGTCTTGACGACCAAGCCTATTGCCTGCCCGTTCGCCGCCCGCCACCGGTACAGACACTCGACGGCGTCACCCACACGCAGTACAACGCGGTGTCAGCACCGGCGGCCCGAGGAATGCTCGCAGCATGGTGACTCCCGTCCTCGACCACGTCGGCGCGCAGGACGACAGCCCGCCCGGCCGTCCGGCGGTCGTCACCCTCACTCTGATCGCGCTCAACGCGCTGGTCCTGCTGATCGGCCCTAGCTTCGGACTCAACCCGCGCTACGGCATCGGCCAGAGCCGGGTCTGCGCCGAGCAGCGGTACGAGCAGCGCTGGGGCGCCGTGCCCGCCGAACTGGTCCGCAACCGCCCGCTGACGGCCGATCAACTCACCGCCCTGCCAAAGGTGGCGGCGGACTGCTCGGTCTCCCCCTCGCCCCGCAAGCTGCCCGTGCTCTCCGTCCTCACCTCGCTCTTCGTGCACGCAGGGTGGCTTCACTTACTGGGCAACGTGCTCTTCCTGTTCGTCTTCGGCCCCGGCGTCGAGGAGCGCTTCGGCCGGCTGCGCTTCCTG
Organism: Kitasatospora atroaurantiaca; assembly: GCF_007828955.1. Classification (NCBI taxonomy): domain Bacteria; kingdom Bacillati; phylum Actinomycetota; class Actinomycetes; order Kitasatosporales; family Streptomycetaceae; genus Kitasatospora; species Kitasatospora atroaurantiaca. The sequence continues at coordinate 1,797,398 of NZ_VIVR01000001.1, forward strand.
CTCTGCTACCTCGCGGTGGGCTACCTCGCGACGTACGGCTACGCGGTGGCCGAGGCGCACTCCACCGAATCCGTCCGGGCCCTGGTCGGCGCCTCGGGGGCGATCGCGGGGGTGCTCGGCGCGTACCTGCGGCTCTACCCGAGGGCGCGGGTGACCGCGCTGGTGCCGCTGCTGCTCTTCATCCCGCTGCGCTTCCCCGCCTGGCTGGTGCTGGGGCTCTGGTTCGTCCTGCAGTGGTGGTCGGTCCGCTCGGGCGGACCCGGGGTGGCCTACCTGGTCCACGTCATCGGCTTCACGGCCGGATACCTGGCCGCCTGGGCGGGGACGCGTCGGCGGGCCCCCGATACGCTGGCTCCAACCCCACGGACAGGAGCCGCAGAGTGATCACCGCGATCGTTCTCATCAAGACCAGCGTCGACCGGATCCCCGAGATCGCGGAGGCGATCGCCGCCATCGAGGGCGTCAGCGAGGTCTACTCGGTGACCGGCGGCTACGACCTGGTGGCGATGGTCCGGGTACGGCACCACGACGACCTGGCCACGGTGATCCCCGGCCGCCTCAACAAGGTCCCCGGGGTCGAGCACACCGAGACCCAGATCGCCTTCCGCACCTACTCCCAGCACGACCTCGAAGCCGCGTTCGCCCTCGGCCTCGACGAGTAGCTTTTTCGGGCTCGCCATCAGCCTGCACTATCAGGGGCGCGGGGAACTGCGCGAAATCGGAAGTGACGGCGCCGCACCTTCCGCCTCGCGCAGTTCTCCCCCAGCCTTCGGCCGGGAGGTGCCCCCACGCGCCCCTGGTGGCACCCCTCAGCGACGGGTGTCGGCAACGCAGCGGCCGCCCTCGCTGCGGTACGTCCAGCGCGCACCGTCCGTGACCAGCTCGCGAACCGCGGCCAGGAACCGCTCCAGGTGCTCGTCGGGCGTCCCGGCACCGAAGCTCACCCGAATCGCGTTCAGACTGCGCTCGCCCGGCAGCGAGGCCTCCGGCGCACCGCACTCGGACGGCGCCGCGTCCTCCCCGCCCAGCAGCGTACGGACCAGCGGGTGCGCGCAGAACAGCCCGTCCCGCACCCCGATCCCGTACTCGGCCGACAGCGCCGCCGCGAAGTGCGAGCTGTTCCACCCCTGGACGACAAACGACAGCACCCCCACCCGCGCGGCGTCCTCACCGAACAGGCTCAGCACCTTGACCTCGGGGATCTCGGCCAGCCCGGCCTTCAGACGGGCGATCAGCCGCTGCTCGCGGGCCTCCAGCACCTCGAAGCCGGCCTCGCCGAGCGCCCGGCAGGCCGAGGCGATCGAGTAGGCGCCGATCACGTTCGGCGAGCCGGCCTCGTGCCGCGCCGGGCCGCTCTGCCACTCGACGGCCACCGAGCCGTCCACCTCGCGGGCGACCGTACGGCTCGCGCCGCCACCTGCCAGGTACGGCTCGGCCGCGTCTAGCCAGTCGCTGCGCCCGGCGAGCACGCCCGCGCCGAACGGGGCGTACAGCTTGTGGCCGGAGAAGGCGACCCAGTCGACGCCGAGCTCGCGGACGGAGACCCGGTGGTGGGGAGCGAGCTGCGCGGCGTCCAGGACGACCCGGGCGCCGTGCCGGTGAGCCACCTCGGTGAGCTCGGCGACGGGCCACAGCTCGCCGGTGACGTTGGAGGCGCCGGTGACGCAGAACAGCTTCGGGCCCTCGACCGCGTCGGCGAGCGCGGCGTCGAGGGCGGCAACGGCCTCGGCGTGCGAGCGCGGGGCCCGCAGGTAGGTGACCGTCAGGCCCTCACGGCGCCAGGGCAGCAGCGAGGCGTGGTGCTCGGTCTCGAAGGCGAAGACCCGGGTGCCGGCCGGGAGCACGCCCGCCAGCAGGTTGAGCGAGTCGGTGGTGGCGCGGGTGAAGACCACCTGGTCGCCCTCGCGCAGGTCGAGGAACTCCTCGACGGTGCGGCGGCTCTGCTCGAAGAGGTCGGTGGACAGCTGCGAGAGGTAGCCGGCGCCGCGGTGCACGCTGCCGTAGTAGGGGGCGTACGCGGCGACATCGTCCCAGACCCGCTGGAGGGCCGGGGAGCTCGCGGCGTAGTCGAGCGCGGCGTACGCGACCTTCTCGCCGCTGACCAGCGGGACCTGGACGTCGTGGCCGAGGACGGCGAGCGGGGCGCAGAGATCAGTGGTGGTCACGGACATGGGAGTGCACTCCTCCGGGGTCAGGACCCCGGGAGTGCAGATATGCCGGTGGTCCGCGCTTGCCACGCGGACGGTTCGCCGCGGAGCCCGGTCCTCACCCAGGGCACCCCGCCACGGACGGAGGGTTGCCGGACAGCAAGCTGGGGCTTGTCGCTGTCACTCATGACCTGTCGAAGACTCTAAGCACAGCCCGCAGAGTGGTCAAACCACGGCCCACCATCCGGACAAGCGCGGCGAGCCAACAGGGGGCGCGGGGAACTGCGCGTGACGGAAGACGGCGTTGCCGTCACCGCCTCGCCGAGAGCCACTGGCACTCGGTCGCGAAACGGCGTAGCGGGGTGCCTGTTGCTCCCGGTGGAGCGGTGACGGCCGTGCGTCTTCCGGTTTCGCGCAGTTCCCCGCGCCCCTGAAAGGAGACCCTCAGCGCGCCGTGGCCTCGGACCAGCGCTTCAGCGTGGCCTCCGCCGCACCCGAGTCGATCGCCGCCGCAGCCCGCTCGATACCCGCGGCCAGCTGCTCCGCCAGCGGCGCGTCGGTCAGCTCCAGCGCGACCAGCGCGGCCGCCGTGTTGAGCAGAACGGCGTCCCGTACGGGCCCCCGCTCGCCCGCCAGCAGCCGCCGGGCGACGTTGGCGTTGTACTCGGCGTCCGCGCCCCGCAGCGCCTCGATGCCGACCAGCTCGATGCCCACGTCCCGCGGGTCGAAGGCGGCCTCCGTGACCTGACCGTCCTTCACGATCCAGACCCGCGAGGTGGTGGAGATGGTCAGCTCGTCCAGGCCGTCGTCGCCCCGGAAGACCAGCGCCGTCGCGCCGCGCCGCGCCAGCACGCCCGCGATCAGCCCGGCCAGCCGGGTGTCGAAGCAGCCGATGGCGTGGGAGGTGACCCGGGCCGGGTTGGTCAGCGGCCCGAGGATGTTGAAGGCAGTGGGCACGCCGAGGTCGCGTCGGGCCGGGGCGGCGTGCCGCATCGCGGGGTGGAACTTGGCGGCGAAGCAGAAGGTGAGCCCGACCTCCTCGGCGACCTCGGCCACCCGCTCGGCGCTCAGGTCGAGGCTGATGCCGAGCCGCTCCAGGACGTCGGAGGAGCCGCTGGCCGAGGAGGCCGCCCGGTTCCCGTGCTTGACGACCTTGGCGCCCGCCGCGGCCGCCACGATCGCCGACATGGTGGAGATGTTCACCGTCTTCGCCCGGTCGCCGCCCGTGCCGACGATGTCGACGGCCGGGCCCGGGATGCTCAGCGGCTCGGCGTGCGCGTACATCGCCTCGACCAGACCGGAGATCTCGTCGACCGTCTCGCCCTTGGCCCGCAGCGCGACCACGAATCCGGCCACCTGCACCGGGCTGGCCTCGCCGCGCATGATGCTGTCCATCGCCCAGGCGGTGTCGGCCTGGGTCAGGTCGGTGCCGGCCAGCAGCGCGCTCAGGATGTCCGGCCAGGTGCGGACCACCTGCGCGGGGTCGCTACCGCCGTTCGCAGGGTGCACGTTCACCATGGCTGACTCCAGCTCTCATCGGTTCACCGAAAGGGATGAAGTCAGCCTAGCGAGCGGCGCGGCGCCACCGCCGCGATCTCCGCTCCCCTTCTCTCCTGGTGAGACAACCAGTCCCAGAACCTCAGTGGTGCGCCGGAGCCCGCCCCGTGAGCCGGGCCCGGAGCAGGGTGGCGGCCGCCTCCGCCAGCGCCACCGGGTCGACCGGCTGGGCGATGGCCGCGTCGGCCCGGCTCCAGGCGGCGAGCCAGGAGTCCTGGGGCCGGCCGATCAGCACCAGCACGGGCGGGCAGCCGTAGATCTCGTCCTTGATCTGCCGGGCGACGCCGAGCCCGCCGGCCGGGACGGCCTCGCCGTCCAGCACGCAGAGGTCGACGCCGCCCTTCTCCAGCGCGCGCAGCACCGCGGGCACCGTCGCGCACTCCAGGTGGCGGACCTCCGGGAGGTCGGCGGCCGGGCGCTTGCCGAGCGCCAGGGTGACCTGCTCGCGGGTGTTGCGGTCGTCGCTGTAGACCAGAACGGTGAGCGTGTCGTCGGTCGTGTGCGCCATGGGCCCTGCTCCCGGGTGCTCGTCCTCTTATTACGTCCTGCGTTGTTACGTCGTGCGTCGTGCTCGCGTCGTACGTCGGCTCCACCAGGTCCGGTGTGATCCGGACCACGTTCACCTCCGGATGCTACTCCCGACCACCCCCCGAGGTGAGTCCCTGGCGCGATCTCTCTCAAGGCGGCACGCTCACGCGTCACCCGCATGGAGGACGGAGCGTCACCCTCGGCGGTGTACACCACTCGTACGGCGGACCTCCTAGCCCACCCGGGCGCCCGGCGGCGGGAGTGACACGCGGGGCAAAGGAGTGCTCGGCCCACCCGACCCCCTCCGAAGAACCGTCAGAAAACGGACACAGCGCCACCGACCGCCTCGTCGGACGCCCCGTCGGACCTCAACGGGGCATACCGCACGCACCGGACACTCCGAGGGACACCCCCCGGCGTGAAGACGGAATAAGGGACCGACATAATGTCCGTCGTGGCGACAGCAACAGCAACAGAAACCGGACACGCGCACGGAGCGGTCAACAGGCCGAACCTCGTCAGCGTCGGAACCATCGTCTGGCTGAGCTCCGAGCTGATGTTCTTCGCGGCCCTGTTCGCGATGTACTTCACGCTCCGCTCGGTCAAGGGCGCGGCGTTCTGGAGCGAGAAGGCGGGCGCCCTCAACGTCCCCTTCTCCTCGGTGAACACCACGATCCTCGTGCTCTCCTCCCTCACCTGCCAGCTCGGCGTCTTCGCCGCCGAGCGCGGTGACGTGAAGAAGCTCCGCTCGTGGTTCATCATCACCTTCGTGATGGGCGCGATCTTCATCGGCGGCCAGATCTACGAGTACACCTCGCTGGTCAAGGAGGACGGCCTCTCGCTGTCCTCCGACCCGTACGGCACCGTGTTCTACCTGACCACCGGCTTCCACGGTATGCACGTGACGGGTGGTCTGATCGCGTTCCTGCTGGTCCTGGGACGGACGTACGCAGCCAAGCGGTTCACGCACGAGCAGGCCACCGCCGCGATCGTCGTGTCGTACTACTGGCACTTCGTCGACGTCGTGTGGATCGGCCTGTTCGCGACCATCTACCTGATCAAGTAACCAGCTGATCAGGTCGCTGACCGCCGGCCGGGGCCGCTCACCTGCACCGACCGACCGCGCGTCCCCCGAAGCCGGCCCGACCAGACCGGACCGCCGGGCACGCCCACCAGCCGACCAGATCCTGACACCGGGGTTCATCCGTGAAAAAGCTCTCCGCACGACGGCGCCACCCACTGGCGGCGCTGGTCGTCCTACTTCTCGCCCTGGCGGCCACCGGGGGGCTGTACGCCGCGTTCGCGCCCGCCGAGAAGGCGCAGGCCGACACCTCGGCGCAGTCGCTCGCGATCGATGAGGGCAAGAAGCTCTTCGCCGTGGGCTGCTCCTCCTGCCACGGCCTGAACGGCCAGGGCTCCACCGACGGTCCGAGCCTGGTCGGCGTCGGCTCCGCCGCCGTCGACTTCCAGGTCGGCACCGGCCGTATGCCCGCGCAGCAGCCGGGCGCCCAGGTCCCGCGCAAGAAGGTCATCTACAACCAGGCCGAGATCGACCAGCTGGCCGCGTACGTGGCCTCGCTCGGCCCCGGCCCGGTGACGCCGACCAAGGAGCAGTACACCTCCACCAACCCGGACGACGTGTCCAAGGGTGGCGAGCTGTTCCGCACCAACTGCGCCCAGTGCCACAACTTCGCCGGCCAGGGCGGTGCCCTGACCAAGGGCAAGTACGCCCCCTCCCTGGAGAGTGTCGACGCCAAGCACATCTACGAGGCCATGCAGACCGGCCCGCAGAACATGCCGTCGTTCCCCGACACCACCATGCCGGAGGAGCAGAAGAAGCAGATCGTGGCCTTCGTCCGCCACACCGCCAACGATGAGCCCAACCCCGGTGGTCTGACCCTGGGCAGCCTCGGTCCGGTGACCGAGGGTCTGTTCGGCTGGATCTTCGGTCTCGGCGCTCTCATCGCGGTCGCGATCTGGGTCGCCGCCCACACCACCAAGGCCAAGAAGTCATGAGCCACGAGATGCCTGAAGAGAAGCTGCCGGAGGCGCACGACGCCTCCCAGGGCCACGAGGTCGCCCCCCACAGCGACCCGTTCGCCGACCCGGGCCTGCCGGCCCACGAGCCCCGTCGCACCGACATCGACGAGCGGGCCGCCAAGCGCGCCGAGCGCCAGGTCTCGCTGATGTTCGTCGTGTCGATGCTGGCGACCATCGGGTTCATCGCGTCGTACGTGATCTTCCCGATCGACAAGATCGTCTTCATCTTCCCGATCGGGCACGTCAGCGCGCTGAACTTCGCGCTGGGCCTGACGCTGGGTGTGGCGCTGTTCTGCATCGGCGCGGGTGCGGTCCACTGGGCCCGCACCCTGATGTCGGACCACGAGCTCCCGGCCGAGCGTCACCCGATCGAGGCCGACGACGAGGTCCGCAACGACGTCATCGAGCAGTTCAAGACCGGTGCCGCCGAGTCCGGCTTCGGCCGCCGCAAGATGATCCGCAACACGCTGATCGGCTCGATGGCCCTGGTGCCGCTCTCCGGCGTGGTGCTGCTGCGCGACCTCGGCCCGCTGCCCGAGAAGAAGCTGGATCACACGGGCTGGCAGAAGGCCACCCCGGCCAACCCGATCCCGCTGATCAACATGAACACCAACGAGCCGATGAAGGCCGAGGACATCGTCATCGGCTCGCTCACCTTCGCCAAGCCCGAGGGCCTGGAGGAGTCGGACGAGGACTTCCAGCAGAACATCGCCAAGGACGCCCTGATGCTCGTCCGGATCGCTCCGGAGGACATCAAGGACAAGAACTCGGCGGAGCTGGGCTTCGGCGGCATCCTCGCGTACTCCAAGATCTGCACCCACGTCGGCTGCCCGATCAGCCTGTACGAGCAGCAGACCCACCACGCGCTCTGCCCCTGCCACCAGTCGACCTTCGACCTGGCGGACGGTGCCCGTGTCATCTTCGGCCCGGCCGGTCACCCGCTGCCGCAGCTGAAGATCACCATTGACGAGAAGGGCTTCCTGGTCGCCACCGGCGACTTCGACGAGCCCGTCGGCCCGAGTTTCTGGGAGCGCTCATGAGTTCCGCGAGCAGCGTCAAGAGCGACGCCAGGCCCAGCACCGGGTCCACTCGCGACAAGCCCGCCAACAAGTGGGAGGCGGCAGCCGACTGGACGGACGGCCGGCTGGGGATCTACTCCCTCGCCAAGGCCAACCTCCGCAAGATCTTCCCGGACCACTGGTCCTTCATGCTCGGTGAGATCGCCCTCTACACCTTCATCATCATCATCCTGACGGGCGTCTACCTGACGCTCTTCTTCAAGCCGAGCATGGCGGAGGTCGTCTACCACGGCCCCTACGCCCCGCTCGACGGCATCAAGATGTCCGAGGCCTACGCCTCGACCATGGACATCAGCTTCGAGGTCCGCGGTGGCCTGCTGATCCGTCAGATCCACCACTGGGCCGCGATCGTCTTCGTCGCCTCGATGCTCGTGCACATGATGCGCGTGTTCTTCACCGGCGCGTTCCGCAAGCCCCGCGAGATCAACTGGGTCTTCGGCTTCCTGCTGCTCTTCCTGGGCATGTTCGACGGCTTCATGGGCTACTCGCTCCCGGACGACCTGCTCTCCGGTACGGGTATCCGCTTCATGGAGGGCGCGATCCTCGCCGTCCCGCTGGTGGGCACTTACGGCCAGATGTTCCTGTTCGGCGGGGAGTTCCCCGGCACCGACATCGTGCCGCGGTTCTTCACCATCCACGTGCTGCTCATCCCGGGCGTCATGCTGGGCCTGCTGGTGGCGCACCTGATCCTGGTCTTCTACCACAAGCACACCCAGTGGGCGGGCCCGGGCAAGACCGAGCAGAACGTCGTCGGCATGCCGCTGATGCCGGTCTACATGGCCAAGGCCGGTGGCTTCTTCTTCCTGGTGTTCGGCATGGTCGCCGCGATGTCCGCGGTCGCCACGGTCAACCCGATCTGGGCGTACGGCCCGTACCGCCCCGACCAGGTGTCCACCGACGCCCAGCCGGACTGGTACATGGGCTTCTCCGAGGGCCTGATCCGCATCATGCCGGGCTGGGAGATCCGGGCCTGGGGCCACACCCTCAACATGGGTGTGTTCGTGCCGCTGATGGTCTTCCCGCTGGTGCTGTTCGCGATCGCCGCCTACCCCTTCATCGAGGGCTGGATCACCGGCGACAAGCGCGAGCACCACATCCTGGACCGCCCGCGCAACGCTCCGGTCCGCACCGCGGTCGGCGCGGCCTGGGTCAGCGAGTACCTGATCCTGCTGATCGGTGGTGGCAACGACCTGATCGCCACGCACCTGCACCTGTCGATCAACGACATCACGTACTTCGTGCGGGTCGGCTTCTTCGTGATCCCGGTCCTGGTCTTCTTCATCACCAAGCGCTGGTGCCTCGGCCTGCAGCGCCGCGACAAGGAGAAGGTGCTGCACGGTCGCGAGACCGGCATCATCAAGCGCCTGCCGCACGGTGAGTTCGTCGAGGTCCACGCCCAGCTGCCGCAGGACAAGCTGCACAAGTACACGGCGCACGAGCAGTACGAGCCGATGGAGCTCCCGGCCGAGGTCGACGAGAACGGCGTCAAGCGCAAGGTCGGCGTTCTCACCAAGACCCGCGCCAAGCTCTCCCGCGGCTACTTCGGCGAGGGGAACCAGATCCCCAAGCCGACCGCCGAGGAGCACCGCGAGATCACCAGCGGCCACGGCCACCACTGATCTCACCTGATCGCCACACCACTTGGGGCCCTGCACATCGTGCAGGGCCCCAAGCGTTTGCGGGCACAATGAGTGCCATGCAGTTGAGCATCGACCACGCCTCCGCCACTCCCCCGTACGAGCAGGTCCGGGCGCAGATCGCCGAGCAGGCCCGCAGCGGGGTACTGCCCACCGGGCTGAAGCTGCCCACCGTACGGGCGCTCGCCGAGGATCTCGGGCTGGCCCCCAACACGGTGGCCCGGGCCTACCGCGAGCTGGAGGCCGACGGGGTGGTGGAGACCCACGGCCGGCGCGGCACCCTGATCGCCGCCGCCGGGGACACCGCGCACCGGCTGGCCGCCGCCGCGGCCGCGGAGTACGCCGAGCGCGCCGTGCGGCTCGGGGTGTCCAGGGAGGACGCCCTGGCGGCCGTCAACGGCGCGCTGCAGCTGGTCTACGGGGCCGACGGCTGATCAGACCTCCGGCAGCAGGCTGCCCGCGGCCTCACCGGGATCCGTCGAGCCCGCGGTGGTGACGGGCTTGGCGAGGGCGCTGTGCTTGACCCAGTCGGTCCAGGTGATGTTCCAGTCCCCGAAGCCGTTGCCGAAGGGCTCCATCTGCGGGCCGAGGCTGTTGACCACCTGGACGATGTCGCCGATCCGGGTCTGGTCGAAGAACCACTTCGCGTTGTCGGTGCTCATGCCCGTACAGCCGTGGCTGACGTTGTCGACCCCCTGCGAGGCCACCGACCACGGCGCCGCGTGCACGTACTCGCCGCTCCAGGTCACCCGGGTGGCCCAGTGGACCTCCAGGTCGTACGACTCCCGGCTGCCCGCCGATATCCCGATGGTCTCGCCGTTCATCCGGACGACGGACTCCTGGCCGAGCACCACCTTGATGCCGTTCCGGGTGGAGAACCCGGGCTTGCCGGTGGTGACCGGGATGGTGTTCACCACCTGGCCGTTGCGGCGGTAGGTGAGCTGGTGCGAGCCGGCGTCGACCACGGCCTCGACCTTGTCCCCCGTGCGTATGGAGCGCGTGCTGGGCTCCCCCACGTACAGGCCGTCGGATATCCGGGCGCCCGGGCGGTCGAAGCTGAGCTTGATCTTCGCGTTGGCCGGCCAGTACTCCTGCGGGCGGAAGTGCAGGTTCTTGTCGTCCACCCAGTACCAGGCACCGGTCACGGCGGGCTCCGAGACCACCGTCAGGCTCTTTTCGACCTCCTGCCGGGCCACGGGGTCCTTGACCGCCTCGGAGAGCTTCACGGTGAGCGGCTGGCCCACGCCGTAGACGCCGCTGCCGGAGGAGTCGGGGCCGAGTTCGGCGGTGAGCAGGTTCTTCGCGGCGACGGTGGTGAAGCTCGTGGTGGTCTCGCCGCGGCCGCCCTTCCCGTCGTCGGCGGTGATCCGTACGGTGTAGTGGGTGCCCGCCCGGAGCCGGCCGGTGGACGTCCAGGTCCGCTGGTCGTCGGCCAGCTTGCCGGTCACCACGCGGCCGTCGGAGCCGGTGACGGTGACGTCCGTGAGCTTGCTGCCGGACTCGGCGGTAACGGTGAAGGGCTGCGCCGGGTCGACCTCACCGACGGCTGAGATGTGCACCAGCGGGCCGGCGTCCACGGACTCGGGAAGCGCCAGTGCGCTCTCCGATCCGCCGGACGAGCAGCCCGCGACCGGTGAAAGGACCAGGAAACCCGCTATGACCGCCCGCCCACTCTTACGACCTCGACTGCCACTCATCGCTGCCTCCAAGGGTTCCGATGATTGATCAGATCGTAGGAATGGGTGACAGGCGCGGCACCCGGCCGGAGCCCTGGTTGCACCGAACGAGTGAGCCGACCACCCGGGGGGCCGTACCCGGGAAGCGCTTCGGGCCGGACACCCCTAAGAAGGGATGTCCGGCCCGAAGGTTCGGAGCGGGGGAACCTACTGGTTCTGGTCCTCGCCCCGGTAGAACTCGAAGACCCAGCCGTACAGGCCGATCGCGATGATCGGGATCGACCAGTAGAGCAGCCACCAGCCGAAGATGACGCCCAGGAAGGCCAGCGCGCCGCCGATGCCCAGGGAGAGCGGCTGCCAGCTGTGCGGGGCGAAGAAGCCCAGCTCACCGGCGTCGTCCGCGACCTCGGCCTCGGGGTTGTCACCCGCGCCGCTGTCCACCCGGCGGGCGGTGAAGGCGAGGTAGTACCCGATGAAGGCGCACAGGCCGAAGGCCAGGAACAGCGCCGTGGTACCGGCCGGCTCCGGCTTGCCGGCGTGCGAGGTCCAGAGGCCGTAGACGATGGCCATCACCAGGATGAAGACCGCGAAGCCGATGAAGATCTTGCCTTGTTCCTTCATCAGGCGTCGCCCTCCTTCTTCTTGCCCTTGCCCAGCTGCGGGGTGTCGTACGTCGCGGGGGTGACCCCGGCGAAGTGCTTGGCCGGCTCACCGTGGTACTCGAGGTAGTCCAGCGCCGCGATGTCCGGGTGGTGCAGGTCGAACGCCGGGGATTCCGAACGGATCCGCGGCAGGGTGAGGAAGTTGTGCCGCGGCGGCGGGCAGGAGGTCGCCCACTCCAGCGAGCGGCCGTAGCCCCACGGGTCGTCGACCTCGACCTTCTCGCCGTACTTGTTGGTCTTCCAGACGTTGTACAGGAACGGCAGGATCGACAGACCGAGCAGGAACGAGCCGATGGTCGAGACGGTGTTCAGCGTGGTGAAACCGTCCGAGGCCAGGTAGTCGGCGTAGCGGCGGGGCATGCCCTCCGCGCCGAGCCAGTGCTGGACCAGGAAGGTCGCGTGGAAGCCGATGAACAGCGTCCAGAAGGTGATCTTGCCAAGCTGCTCGTCGAGCATCTTGCCGGTCATCTTCGGCCACCAGAAGTGGAAGCCGGCGAACATCGCGAAGACGACGGTGCCGAAGACCACGTAGTGGAAGTGCGCCACGACGAAGTACGAGTCCGAGACGTGGAAGTCGATCGGCGGGGAGGCCAGCAGAACACCCGTCAGACCACCGAAGAGGAAGGTGACGAGGAAGCCGATCGTCCAGAGCATCGGGGTCTCGAAGCTCAGCGAGCCCTTCCACATGGTGCCGACCCAGTTGAAGAACTTCACACCGGTCGGGACCGCGATCAGGAAGGTCATGAAGGAGAAGAACGGCAGCAGCACCTGTCCGGTGACGTACATGTGGTGCGCCCACACCGTCACGGAGAGGCCGGCGATCGCGATGGTGGCAGCGATCAGGCCGGAGTAGCCGAACATCGGCTTACGGCTGAAGACCGGGATGATCTCCGACACGATGCCGAAGAACGGCAGCGCGATGATGTACACCTCGGGGTGGCCGAAGAACCAGAAGAGGTGCTGCCAGAGCAGTGCCCCGCCGTTGGCCGGATCGAAGACGTGCGCACCGAACTTGCGGTCCGCCTCGAGGGCGAACAGCGCGGCGGCGAGCACCGGGAAGGCCAGCAGGACCAGCACGGCGGTCAGCAGGACGTTCCAGACGAAGATCGACATCCGGAACATCGTCATGCCGGGCGCGCGCATGCAGATGATCGTGGTGATGAAGTTCACCGAACCGAGGATCGTGCCGAAGCCGGAGAAGGCCAGACCCATGATCCACATGTCGGCGCCGACACCCGGCGAGCGGACGGCGTCCGACAGCGGCGAGTACGCGAACCAGCCGAAGTCGGCCGCACCCTGCGGGGTGAGGAAGCCGGCCACCGCGATGATCGAGCCGAACAGGTAGAGCCAGTAGGCGAACATGTTCAGTCGCGGGAAGGCGACGTCGGGAGCGCCGATCTGCAGCGGCATGATCCAGTTCGCGAAACCGGCGAACAGCGGCGTCGCGAACATCAGCAGCATGATCGTGCCGTGCATCGTGAACGCCTGGTTGAACTGCTCGTTCGAGAGGATCTGCGTCCCCGGACGGGCCAGCTCGGCACGCATGACCAGCGCGAGGATGCCACCGATCAGGAAGAAGGCGAACGACGTACCGAGGTACATCGTGCCGATCGTCTTGTGGTCGGTGGTGGTCATCCACTTGATGATGGTGGAACCCGGCTTGCGGGTCCGCTCGGCCCCGCCGGCCGTGACCGGGGCCCCGGCTGGCCCGCCGGCCGCGGCGGGTTCGTTGAGGATAGTCACTTCTCACCTTCAATGCCCGTGATGCCCGAGGGCACCGAGCCGGTCTGGCCCTTGGCCCGCAGCTCCTTGAGGTGCTGCTCGTACGCGTCGTGCGAGACGACCTTGACGTTGAACAGCATCCGCGAGTGGTCGACGCCGCAGAGCTCGGCGCACTTGCCCTTGAAGGTGCCGAAGGAGGTCGGGGTGACCTCGAAAGCGTTGACCACGCCCGGCACGACGTCCTGCTTCATCAGGAAGTTGACGGGCCAGAAGTCGTGGATGACGTCCCGCGAGGTGAGGACGAACTTCACCGACTCGTTGATCGGCAGGTAGAGCGTCGGCGGCTCACCCGGGGTGCCCACGTCGTACGCGGCGGTGGTGCTCGCCGGGTCCGGCTTCTCGCTGTTCTCGTAGTTGAACGCCCAGCTCCACTGGAAGCCCACCACGTTGATGGTGTGCTGCGTCTTGGCGGAGGTCTGGGTCAGCGTCGCCTCGTCGCGCGCGACGAAGTAGAACAGCACCGAGACGATGACGAGGGGGACCGCGGTGTACAGCGCCTCGATAGGCAGGTTGTACCGGGTCTGCGGGGGGATCTCCACCTTGCTGCGGCTGCGCCGGTGGAAGATCACACTCCAGAGGATCAGACCCCACATCAATGCACCGACTGCCAGCGCCGCAATCCAGGAGCCCTGCCACATGTGGAGGACCAGGGGCCCTTCCTTGGTGACCGGGGTGGGGAGGCCAAGCCTGGGGAGGTCGTTGGCCGAGCAGCCGGTAGCGGTCGCGATGACGAGGCCCAGTGCCAGCGCCTGAGGCAGCTTCCGCCGCATCGTGCGCCGCGGCGAGCGGTCGGAGCCGTTGGGACTCACGTAGCGCCTTCCCGAAGTCTCGCCCGCGATCGCGTCGCCCCCCGGGAGTGCTGTGCGCCTCCCCGGCGACCCGGCCACGGGCACGGTTTGAATGCTTATGCGGGCCAAACCCTACTCCAGCCTTATGCGCTCCTGACGGGCAGGTCCCGGTAACGCGCCGCCCGGGTACCCGATCAGCCCCCGGGGGCACGGAATCGCAGGTCATGGCGGGCATTCGAGGCTCGCACAGCCGATCGGGGGATGGCACTGCGACACGCGGGTGACGGATCGTCGGGCACGGACGAATCCGGCGAACCGGGCAAGGGGCATGCCACCGGGGCCGCTCGTCTACGGTGAGCATGTGACCTACTTCGACGTCGCGTCCACCGCACCTCTGCACCCCGTCGCCCGGCAGGCGTTGACCGCGGCGCTGGACGAGGGCTGGGCCGATCCGGCTCGGCTCTACCGCTCCGGACGGCAGGCCCGGATGCTGCTCGACGCCGCGCGGGAGACCGTCGCCGAGGTGCTCGGGGCCCGGGCGGACGAGATCTCCTTCACCGGCAGCGGCACCCAAGCCGTGCAGTTGGGCATCCTGGGCGCACTGGCCGGGAACCGTCGGACGGGCCGTCACCTGGTGCACTCCGCCGTGGAGCACTCCAGCGTCCTGCACACCGCGGAGCAGCACGCGGCGGCCGGCGGCGAGGTGACCGAGGTCGGCGTCGACCGCCAGGGCCTGGTCTCCGCCCGGGACTTCGCCGCCGCCATCCGGCCGGACACCGCGCTGGCCGTCCTCCAGTCGGCCAACCACGAGGTCGGCACGGTCCAGCCGGTCACCGAGACGGCCGCCGCGATCTCCGGCGTCCCGCTGCTGGTCGACGCCGCGCAGAGCGCCGGCCGGCTGCCGGTCCCGCCCGGCTGGTCGCTGCTGGCCGCCAGCGCGCACAAGTGGGGCGGTCCGGCGGGCGTCGGGGTGCTCGCCGTCCGCAAGGGCGTCCGCTACGCCTCACCGCTGCCCGCCGACGAGCGCGAGCGGGGCCGCGTCCCCGGGTACGTCAACGTGCCCGCGATCGTGGCCGCCGCCGCCTCGCTGCGCGCCGTACGGGCGGAGGCCGAGCGCGAGAACGCCCGGCTGCACGCCCTGGTCGAGCGCATCCGGGCCCAGGTGCCCCGGCTCGTCCCCGAGGTGGAGGTGGTCGGCGACCCGGTCAACCGGCTGCCGCACCTGGTCACGTTCTCGTGCCTCTACGTGGACGGCGAGGTGCTGCTGACCGAGCTGGACCGGGCCGGCTTCGCGGTCTCCTCCGGCTCCTCCTGCACCTCCAGCACCCTGACGCCCAGCCATGTACTGGCGGCGATGGGTGTGCTGACCGAGGGCAACGTCCGGGTCTCCCTCCCGTACGGCGTGGCCGAGGCGGACGTCGACCGCTTCCTGGCCGTCCTGCCGGACATCGTCGCGGGCGTACGGGCCCCGCTCGGGCTCGACCTGGCCGTGCCTGCGGCGTCCGGTCGTCAGACCCTGGTTATTGATGCTCTCGGCAAGCGGTGCCCGCTGCCGGTGATCGAGCTGGCCAAGCGGATCGGCGAGGTGCCGCCCGGCGGTACGGTCGCGGTGCTGTCCGACGACGAGGCGGCGCGGCTGGACATCCCCGCCTGGTGCGAGATGCGGGAGCAGGAGTACCTGGGCGAGGCCCCGGCCGCCGACTACGGGCGCGACCGGGGCTCCGCCTACCTGGTACGGCGGACTACCTGACCAGCTTGGACCGGACCTCGGCGGAGGCCTCGTCGCCGTAGGCGGTGGCGAAGCGCTCCAGGAAGTGGCCGTGGCGCAGCTCGTACTCCTGGGTGCCGACGGTCTCGATCACCAGGGTGGCCAGCATGCAGCCGAGCTGGGCGGAGCGCTCCAGGCCGAGGTCCCAGGAGATGCCCGCCAGGAAGCCGGCCCGGAAGCCGTCGCCGACGCCCGTCGGGTCGGCCTTGCGGTCCTCGGCCGGGCAGCCGACGGTGATGTCGGGCTCGCCCTTGCGCTGGATCCGGACGCCCTTGGCGCCCAGGGTGGTGACCCGGGTGCCGACGCGGCCCAGGATCTCCTCCGCACCCCAGCCGGTCTTGGACTCGATCAGCGCGGCCTCGTACTCGTTGGTGAACAGGTACGCGGCGCCGTCCACGATCTCGCGGATGTCCTCGCCCTCCAGGCGGGCCAGCTGCTGCGAGGGGTCGGCGGCGAAGGCGTAGCCACGGGTCCGGCACTCCTGGGTGTGGCGGACCATCGCCTGCGGGTCGTCGGCGCCGATCAGTACGAGGTCCAGGCCGCCCACCCGGTCGTGGACGGGCTTGAGCTCGATGTTGCGGGCCTCGGCCATCGCGCCCGTGTAGAACGAGGCGATCTGGTTGTGGTCCTGGTCCGTGGTGCACATGAAGCGCGCCGTGTGCCGGGTCTCGGAGATGTGCACCGAGTCGGTGTCCACATTGTTGCGCTCCAGCCAGCCGCGGTACTCCTCGAAGTCCGCGCCGGCCGCACCGACCAGGACGGGGCGCAGGCCGAGCACGCCCATGCCGAAGGCGATGTTCGGGGCGACCCCGCCGCGGCGGATGTCGAGGGTGTCGACCAGGAACGAGAGCGAGACCGTGTGCAGCTGCTCCGCGACCAGCTGGTCGGCGAAGCGGCCCGGGAAGGTCGTCAGGTGGTCGGTGGCGATCGAGCCGGCGACGGCGATACGCACGAGGTCTCCTCAGGTGGCCGGAGGCCGAAAATCAGTTGACTGAACCCTCACACGGTACCGGGCCGGACCCTGTCAGCCATACCGGCCGCACCGATGGATCGAACGAGTACTACCCCTGGGTAGCTCTGGCCCAGCGCAGTGCGGCGGCCTAGGGTCGCAGACAGGAGGCCCGGATTGCGGCCCCCGCCCAGGTCCGTGGCAGTGCCGCCGCGGTCGGCGATCGGAGCGATGACCGATGATGCCCAGCAGAACCGCCCTGCGCGTCCCCAGCGTCCTGACGGGTGACGTCGACGCCGACACTCTCGACGAGCTGGTCAGCTCGTCGCGTCGGCTGGGCCGCTTCTGGCCCCCGCTGACCGCCGGCCCCGAACCGGCCGCCGCTACCCCGGTGGGCGTCTCGGTGCCGTCCCGTACGCAGCGGCTGGTCGCCGAAATGGCCGAGTACGGCAGCTAGCCGGGAACCGGATTCCTCCGGGGCACGTCAGATCCGCGCAGCGCCACTGCGGTGGCGGAGTGCTGAGCCCTCGGAAGGAATGTCACACCATGGACGAGAAGACCGCAGCCGTACCGGTCCGGGCCACGCGCAGGCGCCGGGTGACGGCGCTGGCCGGGCTGATGCTCGCCGTCGGGACGGTCGCCGCGTGCGGATCGGCCGGCGGCTCGACCGGGGCGAGTGCCTCGGCGACCGGGCAGCCCTCGGCGAGCGCCTCGCCCAGCGCCACCGCGTCCCCCAGCCCGTCCTCGAGCCCCACCCCGGCTCCCAGCGCCTCGCCGAGCGGCCCCGGGATAGCCGTCGGCGAGCCCGCCCCGGTCAAGCTGCCGGCCCTCGCCCACCAGGTGCAGGGCAACACGCTCACCGTCTGGTTCTACGGCGGCGTCTGCGCGAAGTACGGCCTGAAGGTGGACGAGTCCAAGCAGGGCGAGGTGGACGTCCGCGTGGTGGTCACCGAGCCCGCGCCGAGGGGCCGGGAGTGCCCGGCGCTCGCCAAGCGCGAGACGGTCACCGCCCAGCTGGACCACCCGCTGGCCGGCCGCAAGGTGATCGACCTCGGCACCGGCCAGCAGGTCCCGCTGGACCCGGGCCCGGCCGGCGGACCGCAGTAGCGGAGAACGACAACGGCCCCCGAGTGGTCTCGGGGGCCGTTGCGCTGCTTCAGGACTTAGCTGAAGGAGTCGCCGCAGGCGCAGGAGCCGGTGGCGTTCGGGTTGTCGATCGTGAAGCCCTGCTTCTCGATGGTGTCCACGAAGTCGACCGTGGCGCCGCCGAGGTACGGCGCGCTCATCCGGTCGGTGACGACCTTGACACCGTTGAAGTCCTTGACCACGTCGCCGTCGAGCGAGCGCTCGTCGAAGAACAGCTGGTAACGCAGGCCCGAGCAACCGCCCGGCTGAACGGCGACGCGCAGCGCGAGGTCGTCGCGGCCTTCCTGCTCGAGCAGGCCCTTCACCTTGGCCGCAGCGGCATCGGTAAGGAGCAGACCACTCTCGACGGTGGTCTCGTCCTGGACGGTCATCTGCTTACTCCCGGGTCTGTGACGACGATCTGCCGCCAGTGCCAACCAGCGGCCACCCGGATTCATTTCCCGGGCGATGGTTCTGTGGTTCTTCTGGGGGACGTTCTTCGTCGCCCACTCCCCCACGCACCCATGCTCGCACACCCGGCGACCAAGCTCGGTGCCCGATCCCGGCAAACGGCCCTCTTTCGGTGGTCCCGGCGGCCAGGATGGAGGGCGTGATCATTCGTCAGCTCCAGGACACCGAGGCGGACGCCGTGGCCGTCCACCAGATCGCGCGAGCGGCCTTCCGGCACCTCGCCGGGACTCCCGCCGAGGCACCGGACGACATCACCCGCACAGTGCACCACCGGGCCAGGACCAGGCACCTGGTGCAGACGGACCCGGAGGGCTGCTGGATCGCGGAGCAGGACGGCGAGCCGGTGGGCTGCGCGCTGTCGATGCGGCGGGAGGGTGTGTGGATCCTCACGCTGTTCACCGTCCTGCCGAGCGCCCAGGGGAAGGGGGTGGGCCGGCTGCTGCTGGAGCGCGCGGCCGCGTACGGGCGGGGCTGTCTGCGCGGGATGCTCTGCGCCTCGCCGTCGCCGGCGGCGGCCCGGCGCTACCGCGCAGCCGGCTTCACACTGCACCCCACGATGCGGCTGACGGGCCCGGTCGACCGTTCCGGACTCCAGGACCCGGGCGACATCCCCGTGCACCCCGGCAACGCCACCCACCGCCACCTGCTGGACTCGGTGGACCGGCGACTGCGCGGGGCGGCCCACGGCCCCGACCACGAGTTCATGCTGGCCCACTACGACGAGCTGCTGATCGCGGACACGCTGGCCGGGAGCGGCTACTGCTACCGCGACGGCGGTGGCGTCAAGCTGCTCGCCGCCACGTCCAAGCGGATCGCCACGCGGCTGTTGCGGGAGGCTCTGGCCCGGGTGCCCGACGGGGAGGACGCTCTGGTCGAGTTCCTCACCGCCGAGCAGGAGTGGGCCGTGGACGTCGGCCTGGAGGTCGGCCTCA